>JBGUQI010000039.1:0-1920 GCA_045130875.1 Bacilli bacterium
TGCTTATGACATCAAAGCCATATTCATATTTATGATAGCCATTAGCCTCGAGGACTTGGTCATAACCATCTAAGTAGTAGACCTTGCTTCTATCATAGATGTTGTAGCACTTTTGATCTTGGCTTAATGTTCCATCTAATAGACCTTCATGAGCCCTTGTCATCTGATTAGGCATTGAATAATCACTGCCTAATTTAACAAATGGAATAACGACATTGAGTTTACCATCATACCAAGAATTCATTGTTTCTTTATCACTATCAGTCCAATCATCTTTGCTATTTTGTTTATCTTCGCCAAAGTAACCTTTATTCATCTTATAGAACCAGATTAAGGTGTTATGGAATGGACCATATGATTTGCCCATATTATCAACGTAGAGATAATGATTAGCACTGATTAATAATTCCACTTCTGCTTTTTCATCATAGCAGTACCAATAGCCACCATCAGTGGTATAGAAGGCGTAGAATGGATCTTCATAGGAACGAATAACGGTATAACCATTCTTCTTTAATGTTTCAGCGTATTCCGCTGGTTCGACATCAGCAAGATAAGCTGTATAATGCGACATTTGTTCTTTGTAATAGCTCTTGCCGTGCCAGATTTCAATATCTTTACCTTCTGGAGCAGGTAATGTTAAACGTTTATCTTCTTTATTGGCCGCTAAATAGGTGGTTAATAATTCACAGTCTGGGATTACTTTATTGCCATTAATATTTGTAAATGTTTTAGTGTTCTTTTCATTGACGTAGATTTCAGTGAAATCAGCGTTGATATAGAACAAATATTTTTCATAAGCGAGCACTAAGTAACCAGAGTTATCTTCATATTTATGAACTTGTAGTTGTTTTTGTTTTTCTTCTGAAATATCAATCGAAGAACCAAGCAACCAATAAGTTTCACCATCAGTGCAAGTATAGTCGATATCTTGGAAATAGCGTTTACCATCTTTTTCGCCGAAAAATATTCTATTACCATCTAAAAAATAGATTGAACTAGCGGTTTTATCATCTTCTTTATTATTAAATGAAATAGACCAGTTCTTTTCACTGTAGTAAGTAATACTGCTCTTACCTTCATATGTTCTCCACCAATAGGCGCCCTCATCAACAGCTTTGTTAAATGATGCCATATCGGTGCTCTTTTCATATTTGAGCTCTTGTGTAAAGTAATCTTCATAATTAGAGTAGTTCTTGCTTTTACCAGTAAGACCGCCTAAAAGATCACATGATGTGATGGCTAAGCTTAATAAAGAAATAGTAAATAACTTCGAATACTTATTCATAGTGTCACCCCTTAAAACCTTATAATTATATAACTTTTTGGGGTATTTCCACTATTTTTAGGGGATTATTACTTCTTCTTGGGGAGAATTAATAACATAGAGGTATCGTTTTTATATTGCTCGTAATCTGGTTTATAGTCCTTGAAATGTTTCTCTTCCATTGGGATAGAAATGAATAAGAACATCAATAAGTTAACAACCGCTCCCGCGATAAAGAACCAGTAGTTAAAATGTGAAATAATTAATGTCAAAGCAACACCAAACCAAATAGAAATTTCTCCTAAATAGTTAGGATGTCTTGAATATCTCCATAAACCCTTATCTAAAACTTGGGAACGATCTGTTCTTTGTTTCACAAACTTCTTCATTTGCAAATCAGCAATCAATTCAAGTAAAACACCTAGGACGATAATTGATAAGCCAATCACATCTAACATTGAAAAAGCAGCAACAGAAGCATACGCCATCGCTGGCAAAGAAGCAGCATAGACCACTAAAGTTGGAAACATACAGATACCTAATAAGTTAACAACTTGATAAAATTTACCAGTTTTTTGTTTGAGCATCTTATAACGCCAGTCAACATATGATAAGGAATGGAATCCTAAAATAAAGTTCAAAGTTAATCTGAA
>JBGUQI010000040.1:0-28300 GCA_045130875.1 Bacilli bacterium
TGGCAGAGCAACTGAATCGTAATCAGTAGGTTGTTGGTTCAATTCCGATAGTCGGCACCAAACAGTATAGAAGACTCCTTAAATTTCCTTGAGGAGTTTTTTAATTCTTTTTATTTATATAAAAAAGCATATAATAGTAAAGGAATAAGAGGTATTAATTATGAAGAAACAAATTGCCTTAGGATTATTAGGATTGATGACATTATCACTCGCTAGTTGTGGCACTTATGTTGGCTATTACGCAAACGCTGATAAATATCTAGCGGGTAATCAAACATATGAACAAGAAATAACCGCTTTAGATATCGATTGGGTTAGTGGTTCTGTCACTTTAGTGGAAGATGAAACTATCACTGGTGTTAAAGTGGAAGAAGTCACTGATTTAGAAAAAGAAAAAGAATGGGTTCATAGCTACGTTGATAATGGTAAATTAATGGTTAAATTCTTTGCCTCAGGAACTAGATGTTCTAAATTATTTGGCTATACCAAAGAATTAACAGTCACTTATCACCCAGGACTTGAAAGAGTAAATATCGATTTAACAAGCGGTTCCTTAAAAGCTCAAACTATTACCGCGAAAGATGTGAATCTTGATTTAACATCTGGCAAAGCTCAAATTGAAAACATTATAGCGGATAATGTTGATGCCGATTTAACTAGTGGTAGCATCGAAATCAATCATATGATTGGAAAAGATTTTGCAGCTGATCTCACTAGTGGATCAATAACGGTAGGATTCACTTCTATCAATAAAGCTGACTTTGATTTAACAAGTGGCAATATCAATATGACTCTTCCAGAAGATGGAGGGACAGTGAAAGTCAGCAAAACATCTGGTATTGTTAATACCGAAAGAGAATGCTCAATCAGCAATAATACTTATAAATTTGGAACTGGTTTAGCGGATATCAAGATCTCCATGACATCAGGAAAATTAATTATTAAATAATTAAAGCAAAAGAAAATGACGATAATTCGTCATTTCTTTTTTTTATTAACGAGTACAGTTTAATCCCCTAAAAAAGAATTGTTCTTTGTTATTATACAAATATGCATGTGCATATGGTATAAAAAAACTTTGACAACAAATAATTAATAGGTATAATTAATCATGCTGTCTGACCATATCGTTGGTTAAGTAGCAATATCCCTTGGGTATTTAGCTCAGCTGGGAGAGCACCTGTTTGACGTACAGGAGGTCGGCGGTTCGATCCCGTCAGTACCCACCATGATGATAATAACCTGGATTTCCAGGTTTTTATTTTTGTGGGTACTGACTTACCTTAACAAAATGTTGAAACAATATAAAAAATAAGTTATAACTTATCTACACGCATCTGTGGTTCAATGGTAGAACGTTAGCTTCCCAAGCTGAATACGCGGGTCCGATTCCCGTCAGGTGCTCCAAATGATTAATTATCCTTGTTTACAAGGATTTTTTTGTTTTTTAATGATTTTATCGAGCTAATCCTATAAAATTGAAATATGGATACATTGATGGACATGTTTGTTCCTAAAAAAGGAACATATTATTTAGAAACAGGAACCACGGTGAGAAATGCGATTGAAAAGTTTAGAGCGCATAAGTTTTCTGTTGTTCCCATCATCGACCAAGAAGGTAGATTTATTAGAACCATGTCTGAAGGTGATTTATTGAGATTTATTACCAATCAAAATCAATATAGTGCGAGAGAAGCAGAGAATGTTCTCATCGATGAAGTGGAGAGTTATCGTCCTTATAAATCATTAAGAATTGATACCTCTATCTTTGAAGTTTTAACCTTATCATTAGAGCAAAACTTTATCCCACTTATCGATGATAGAGGGTTCTATATTGGCATTATTAAACGTAAAGAAGTCCTCGAATACTTGATTGAAAACAAAAAAGAAATATAATATTTCATTATCGAGTATGAAAAACAAATTATTAACCGCCATTACAATATCATCATCACTCTTATTATCTGGCTGTGCCATCTATTTTAATGGTGTGCAAATGCCCACTTATGATGATGCCAATAAATATGTTTCTGGCGATCAAACATATCAAGAAAATATCCAAACACTCAATATCAATTGGATTAGTGGTAAAGTCACCTTATATGAAGATGACACAATGACTGGTGTGAAGATTGAAGAAGAATGCTCTTTTGCTTCTTTAGATGGTCATGTTCATTCCTATATGCATGATGGAATATTAGATATTCAATTTATGAAATCAGGTTATAAGACTATGACCAACAGTTTTACTAAATGGTTATTTGTCACTTATAATCCCACACTTGATAATTTAAATATTAATTTAACAAGTGGTTCCTTATATGCTGACCATATGACCGCAAAAGAGAAAATTGATATCAATTATACTTCTGGAAGCGCTGATTTAACCAATATCAACACTAAAAAACTCAGCCTTAATTTCATTAGCGGTAAATTATCCTCTAGTATCATAAACGCTGATGAAATCAATATCACCGCAACATCTGGTGAGATTTATATGGATGCTATTTATACTAAAAAAATAACATCGACATCCACAACCGGATTACATCGATTAAAATTCAAACAAGTGGAAGAAGGAACAGTTAATATTACCTCTGGTGAACTCGTCATCTTAATGCCTGAAGAAGGTGGCGTTGTCAAAGTCTCTAATGTCTCTGGAATGGTTGTTCCGGTTAGAGAATGTATTCAAGAAGATAACACATATACATTTGGTGAAGGAACTGCCAGAATTGATGTTTCTATTATCAGTGGTAAATTCTCAATCTATTAATAAAAAAGATAATTAAGTTAAGGACAGTCTAAGACTGTCTTTTCTTTTTTTAATTAAATATGAACAATTATTCATATATTTGTTGTAAATATGAACAGTTATTCATATAATATTATTGAGGTCATTATTATGGAAAAGATTAATGAAGCAGTACTCGATAAGATGACGGAGATCCTCTCTGTCGCGAGTGATAAGACAAGACTAAAGATTATGCTCTCCTTATTAGATGAGAGTAAGTGTAGTTGTGGTAGCCATGATCACTGTGGCACATGTGAGCATCGTTCTTGCATGATCGAAAAGTGTGTCAGTGAAATAATGGTGGACACGAATGCCAGTCAATCATTAGTCTCCCATCAATTAAAAATCTTAAAGGATATCGATTTAGTATCTACCAGAAGAGAAGGAACAAGAATCTATTATTCTCTTAAAGATGGTCATGTTAAGCAGCTCATCAGCGTGGTTTTAGAACACGCACTGGAGGATTAATTATGAAAAAGGTTTATCATATCTCCGGTTTTGATTGCGCTAACTGTGCGGCTAAGACAGAAAGATATTTAAATAATAAGGATTATATAGAATCTGCGAAAATCGATTTCGCCGCTAATAAGATGTATATCACTTATAAAGAAAATCCTTTAAAAGTGGAAGAACTTAAAAAGGTTATCAAAGAAGTGGAATCCGATCCTTTAGAAATCTATGAAGAAGGATTGGTAAAGAAGATTTATCACATCTCTGGTTTTGACTGCGCTAACTGTGCCACAAAAACAGAAAGATATCTCAATAGCAAAGATTTCATTGAATCAGCGAAGATTGATTTTGCTAATAACAAAATGTATATCACATATATGGATAAAGAATTATCCATTAATGAGATTATAAATCTTATTAAAGAAGTAGAATCTGACCCCTTAGAAATCTATGAAGAATCTACTGGTAAAAAAGAGAAAAAAGAACAGAAGATTTTTACCAAGCACATGCTCTTTATTCTCATTAGAGTTATTATTGGTACTTTAATTACTTTAGGCTGTGTTTTCCTTTTAGGAAAAGCCGAATTCAATTGGCTGAGATTTGGCCTATATATCGCCGCTTTTATCTTCGTAGCCTATGATGTGATGTGGAAAGTAGTGATGAATATCGCTCACCGTGTTAATCCATTAGACCATAACTTATTAATTAGTATTGCCGGTATCGGTGCCTTTGCACTTTGTGCAATCCAATTTACCAACTGGGAAACATATCATCATGAAGTCATTCATCATTTAACTGATAACTATTCTATTGCCATGGACCACGCGATGGATGCGATGATGGTCATCATTCTCTTCCAAATCGGAAGAATCATTGAAGGCGTGGCCACCAATAAGAGCAAAGCTGCTGTTATGAGAGCAGTGGAACTACGTGTAGATACCGCAAACCTATTAACTGATGATGGCATCAAAGTTGTCAAACCAGAAGAATTGTTAATCGATCAAACTATCATTGTTCAAGTAGGAGAATTAATCCCGATTGATGGTGTGGTTATCGATGGAGAAGCGATGGTGGATACTTCTTCCTTAACTGGTGAATTTGTCCCTGTTAAAGCCTCTAAAGATGAAAACGTTTATAGTGGTTGTCTTATTAGACAAGGACAGATTACTGTCAAAGTGAAAAAGGTCTACGCTGATTCGACAGTTAGCAAGATTATTGAACTCATTACTTCTGGTGGTGAGAAGAAATCAAAAGCGGATGAATTCATTGCTAAGTTCTCTAGATTCTATACTCCTATCGTCGTACTTATTTCCATTATTGTTTTAGTGACAATGGGATTAGTTACTCAAGACTGGATGAAATCCGTATATCAAGGATTAGAAATCTTAGTTACCGGATGTCCTTGCGCAATCGTTATTTCTGTCCCACTTGCTTACTTTGCCGCGATTGGTTTAGCTAGCAAAAATGGTATCGTGGTTAAAGGCGCTGCCTATCTCGATAAATTAATCAATGTCGGCACCTTATTAACTGATAAAACTGGAACGCTCACAAAGGGTTCTTTCTCCATCCAAGTTGTCAAACCTTATGAAGTGACTGAAATGGAGTTATTAAATGCGTTATACACTGTTGAATCATTATCTAATCACCCCATCGGTAAAGCCATTTGTCATAACCAAAATTTGAGCAAAACCGCGGCAAAATTAGAAAATTTCCAGGAAATTACCGGATTTGGTGTTGAAGGTGACTATGAAGGAAGTCACATAATCGCCGGTTCTAAAAAGATGATGGCGAAGCATGAAATCGACCATGAATTAGCCACTGAAATTGGCACAGTTATCTATGTTGCAAAAGATAATAAATACCTTGGTTATGTAGTCTTATCTGATGAAGTGAAAGAAAGTGCTAAACAAGCAGTTAGTTTGCTCCATAAAGAACATGTTGAAGTGGTGTTATTAACTGGTGACCATGATGAAAATGCTAAAGACATTTCTAATAAATTAGGTATTGATAGATACCATAGCCAATTATTGCCGAATCAAAAGACTCAAGTCTTAGAACAAGAGATGGCTAACACCAAGAAAGCTGTGGCCTTCATTGGTGATGGTATCAATGATGCTCCAAGTATTATTAGAAGTGATATTGGTATCGCTATGGGTGGTATTGGAAGTGATATTGCCGTCGAGAACGCAGATATCGTTATCATGAATGATGACCCAATAAAGGTCTACGATGCAATGAAGATCGCAAAGATTGCTAGAAGAGTGGCTATCTTCAATATCATCTTCTCCTTATTAGTGAAGATTGCAGTGGCGGTTCTTGTTGTCATTCCTCAAATCGAATTACCGATGTGGGTAGCGGTTCTCGCTGATACTGGATTAACCGTTATTATGGTGCTTAACTCACTTGCGGTACTCTATCGTAAAATCAAATAGTTAATATTTATATTAAAGAAGAATTCTACTCTTTAGATTATAAACTCTACTGAGTTCATAAAACTCTATAGAATAAATTAATTTAAGGGTAGATTTTTTCTTACCCATTTATCTCTTAATATGATGCCATGTGTATCAATGACATCGAGATTCCAAAATATACTTTAGGCGAAGAACTACTGAACGCTATATCGCATGGATTAGGAGCTTTATTTGGTATTGTGGCTCTAGTTCTTATGCTAGTTAAAGTAGCACCCACAGGTGATCCTTATCAGATTGCTAGTGCAATTATCTATGGTTTATCTTTAATCATTCTTTTCACAATATCTTGTGTCTATCATTCCTTAGGAAAGAATAGAGGCAAAAAAGTATTAAGAGTATTAGATCACGATATGATATATATCCTCATCTCCGGAACTTATACTCCATATATGTTAGTTTCTTTAAGACCATATAATGTCTGGGGATGGGGCACATCCGTAGTGGCTTGGTTAATGTGGTCCTTTGTTTGGGTGTGTTGTATTATCGGTGCAGTTTTTAATTCTATTAATATCCACAAATACAGATACTTAAGTATGACCTGCTACATAGTGGCGGGTTGGGTAGTGGTTACCGCTTTATTTGTCTTAGGGGATATCATCACTCCCTTAGGAGTCTTATTGCTCCTAGGTGGAGGAATTGTCTACACAATTGGAGCGGTATTATATGGCATAGGTAAAAAGAAGAAGTATTTCCATTCTTTGTTTCACTTCTTCGTTTTAGCGGGTGCAGTATTGATGTTTATATCTATCTATTGTTTTGTGTTATAAAAAAACTTCCTTATGGAAGTCTTTTATTTATTTAGCAAATCTTTCAGCGGTAGCAACAGCCACACCAATCATTTTACCTAGGCCTAACTGTCTTTCTTCAGCAGTGGCTTTTTGATCTTTCTTAATGAAGTGGTCAGTGACGGTTAATAAGCAAAGCGCTCTCTTGTTTAATCTTGCAGCATTGCAGTATAAGGCATAGGATTCCATCTCCACACCCATGAGTCCCATCTTGGCCCAGTTCTTCCAGGAATTTGGATCGTCATCATAGAAGACATCGGCGGAAAGGATATTACCAGCGTGGAATGGAATACCAGCTTTTTGAGCTTCTTCATAAGCTGCGACAGCAAGTAAGAAGTCACTTCCAGCGGAATAGGTGCCATCAACATGATATTGATGTGCCCAGTTACTATCTGTAGAAGCGGTTGTGCAGATTAGAACATCGAATAAGTTGATATCTTCTCTATAAGAACCACAGGTTCCCACTCTAATGATGGTGTCTACACCATAGTGGGTATAGAGTTCGTAAGAATAAATACCGATGGATGGTTGCCCCATACCAGAAGCCATAACTGATATCTTTTTATTGTTTTTGGTATAACCAGTAAAACCTAAGATGCCACGGACAAATGTCACTTCTTTAACATCATGTAAGAAATTCTCGGCAATCCACTTCGCACGAAGAGGATCTCCAGGCATTAAAACGACATTCGCAAAATCGTTTTCTTGAGCGTTGATATGAGGTGTTCCCATAAAATAATCTCCTTAAAAGCACCTATATTTTATCGCATTACATGGTTTTATCACAACAAATGATTAAACTTTTGTGTAACAAAGTATACACTAATAGTGAGATGAAAGAATTAGAACTCACCATTACACATATCAAAGTATTAAAGACAATCTCTTCATTAAATGAAAAAGGTTATTATCCATTAAGCGATGGAGTATACAAAATCTTAAGTGGAATTATCGATGAAGAAACCATCGATTTGAGGGATTTATCAACCTTTGGCACACTTATTTCATTTGGAAGCAAGAAAGTCTGTCGCTACTTATTAGCGCTTCAAAGACATAAATACATCAAGAAGATCTATTGCCAAAAGAAGGATAGATTGGTGTATGCCACAACAGAATTGGGAGAGATGACTCTCTTTAATTACTTTAAAAAGCATAAGCGACCATTTAAGAAAAAAGACCGCATTTTGAAGGAAACTATCATAAAAATGTAGGTTTTATGATGGTAAACATTGAATTAGAAAATTAACATTGTTAATATAATAAAAGCCAATAGAGGGAAAAAGATGAACGAAAACAGATACATGTTTGCCTGGGATTACGGACCATTATACTTTGCGTTAAGCCTATCCTTAATACTCATTATTTTTGGTTTGATTCTCTTTACATTTATTAGAGTTTGCCGTCGTAAATCAGCTTTAATATCCATCGGTGTATCCTTTGTTTTGAGTATTGTCTCCTTCTTATTCAATCTCTTTATCGTCGAGATTATCGTGATGGCCATCTTCAGTGCGACCATCATCATCTGCTTAATCGCTAATCTCGGTGATTTACGTTCCTTTATTGCCAATCCCTTTAAGAAAGCCACTGCAAAATCAGCGAACTTCGGTGTGGAGAAAATCTACAATCGTGAAGCTTTATACAAAAAGATTGAAGAAACCGTTTTGTCTCTTTCTAAGAGTAAGACTGGTGCAATCATCACCTTTGAAAGAAATACTTCTTTAAAAGATATCATGAAGAATGGCGTTCCAGTTCACGCTCCGGTGAGTGTGCAATTATTAGAAACCATCTTCTATGAAGGTACTAGATTACATGATGGTGCGGTTGTCATTCATGGTAATGAAATTGTGGCCGCTAGTGTCTTCTTTACACCCACTACAAAACCATTTGCGGTGAAATACGGTTCCCGTCATAGAGCGGCTATTGGTATCTCTGAAATCTCTGATGCGGTGACAGTCGTGGTCAGTGAAGAAACTGGTAGAGTGTCCTTCGCTGTTAACGGAGAACTTGAAACAGTTGATCAATCTCTCTTCTTAAGAGTATTTGAAAACTATATGGAAGAGAAAGTTCAATCTAACGAAGAAGAGAATAGTTAACTATTCTTTTTTTATTTATGGATAGTAAACAAATATACGATTTCTTAATTAAGATACAGGCCATCGCAAAGACTGGTCTTATTTATAGTAAGGACCCTTATGCGATAACTAACTATACAGAAATCAATAATCTCTCCACAAAGATGCTGGAAGATTTTATGAATGTTAAATTCGATAGACCAAACTATTTTGAAAAAGATGTCTATCCCACTCCCAATATCTCAGTAAGAACTGTCATCCTTAATAAGGATAGAACTAAAGTTATGATGGTTAGAGAAGCTAACTTAGGAACTTATTCCTTACCTGGAGGTTGGGCAGATCTATATGATTCCCCATCTAAAACCGCGAAGAACGAATGTTCCCAAGAAGCTGGAGCGGATATTGAAGTCATCCGTTTAGTGGGTTTATTAGAACGCACACCCTTTAAAACTAGTGCCTCAATTCCCGAATATGTCGCGGTCTTTGAAGGGAAGATAATTGGGGAATTACATGAACACGAATATGAAACCGATGATGTAGGTTGGTTTGATATCGATAATTTACCTGAGATATCCCGCAAGACTTCAAAAGAAGAATTACTAAGGATGATATTAGCCGCGAGAGACGGCAAAACAATATTTGATTAAATTACAGAAATGTCCTTAACTATAAGGGCATTTTTGTTATAATAATCTATACGAATATGAAAGACTTTAATCTGAGATTTAATCGTATTTTATCCGCTGCTATCGATGGACTAATCATGTTCATCT
This sequence comes from Bacilli bacterium, assembly GCA_045130875.1. Classification (GTDB taxonomy): domain Bacteria; phylum Bacillota_I; class Bacilli_A; order RFN20; family CAG-826; genus RUG13091. Next base: position 9,346 of record JBGUQI010000040.1, read on the forward strand.
TATTTGCCGCGATTGTGGTCTATCCCACAATTGTTTTGGTGAAGGATTTAATGAATGATAACTTCGTATTAAAAGATGCTCTATGGTTAGGGTTCTCTATCTTCGCTTCCTTTATGGTGTGGATATTATATCTATTCGTCTCATCTTTGATTTTTAGAAATGCAACTTTAGGGATGAGAATCAACAAGTTAGTATTCGTGAAATCCAATGGGGGAGATATGAACTTCAGAGTCTTATTATTTAGAGAAACCGCAGTGGTGGTCTGTTATGTCTTATCATTAGGTTTTGCCCCAATATTTGATGCAATATCACTGTTTTGCAGTAAAAATAGCAAGAATTTCTATGATATATTCTCTTTAACAAAGGTGGTGTCTAGTGATGATCTTCTCTAATCTCAGTGCTGGGCAGATTGCCTTTTTAATCATTGTTCCTATCGTTGTCATCGGTGTGGTTTTCGCGGTGATATATTTCCCATTACGCAACAAGAAAATCAAAAGTGATTTCCGCTATTTCTATTACAAGCGAATCTATAAAGTTGCGATGGATAACGACTATTATCTCATTAACGATTTCCTCTTTAAAATTGATAAGTCACATGTCGGAAGAGTGGATCACATTCTCTTTGCAGATAAATACATTTATCTCATTACCGATTGTTACTATGAAGGCAATATCGATGGTAAAGAAAAAGACACCTCTTTTATATTAATTAGCCAAGAAGGTAAAAAGACCTACGTCAATAACCCCTTATTAGACAATCGCAAATTGATTGATAGATTGTGCTTATTAACTGGATTAGACCAATCTTTAATGATTGGTGTTATCGTTATCAACGATAATTGTCAGTGCGCAGTGGAGACTACCACAAAGAATGCTTATATCATTCAAAGTAAGCGCTTTAAAGCCTTAGTGAAAGCCATTGAATCTAGAGACATCGCTAATATCAAACAAGAACAATTAGCCTCCGCTGTGAAGGCGATTGATAAGCTCAATAGGAAAAAGAAGAAACAATGAGCAGAAGTAGTTTAAGAAAATATGCCAGAGATAACTACAAAAATGCCTCGTTAGGATCTTGGATATTGGGTCTAACGACAGGTATTTTAATATGCGCAGTTATCGCCTTAGACTTATTACTTCCTGGGTTAGTGATATTCACCTTCCCGTTCATCATTCTTCCGATGATGTTTTCCGGTGCGCTTCAGCACGTTTTGTTTAAGGCCAATAAACCAGTAACCGTATCAAGTAGTTTTAAAGCCTTTGGTCTTTATTTTACAAACGACCTAAGAGGTTCCTTTAACTTTTTCATCAATTTATTAAAATCTATCCTTGTTTTCTTCATCATTGAGATGACGATATCCTTTATTGCTTCTGCGATATTCCAATATCTCTCCAAAGATTTCGTAGAAGCGATGAATACCTTCCTCGATACGATTGAAGAAGCATCTTTGACTCTAGAAGATTTATATAGTGTTCTTTATATCAATAATGGCATATTGATGAAATATTTTATGATTGTGATGTTCCCCTCTTTATATATCGCAATCATATTTATGATTTATAACATGTCTAGATTCTCAGTAATGATATATCTCAGGATGAATCTCAAACGTGGTAATGATCGATTTGTGAAATATGTCTATAAGGAAACCGTAAGAAGACAGAGAATGAAAATGTTTGGGGACTATATGTCCTTAAACTTCCCCTTATATATCTTATTAATATTAGGATTAGGGGGAGGAACAGTCCTCGGATATTTCTGGCAAGGTGATATTATCACCATGTTGATATGTGGCCTCTTAGGAGGAGCGTTATTATCTACCTTCTTCCTACCATTCTATTTCTCTAATCAAGAAGCCTTATTTGATGAATACGCAGATGAATTCCATAAGAGTATGAATATCATCACCAAACAACTAGTGAACACAATTCAATCAAGTCTTGAATTATCAATAGAAGAAAAAGAAAACCTCCAAAGAAGGATGGAGGAACTCAAAAATCCTCTTGAGGATGATGAGGATGATAATAAAAAAGACCCGGGTGGGTCTTCATAATCTAGCTGGAGCAAGTGACGGGAATCGAACCCGCATATTAACCTTGGCAAGGTTACGTTCTACCACTGAACTACACCTGCAATTTGCAATTCGCTTTGCCAAATCGCTAAATCATTATAGCAAAATAAAATAAAGTTGCAATATAATTTCATAGGAAAAATGAGGAGACATTAAAATGATGACTAATCAAGAACTCGCTAATCTAATATTTCCCGATATCAAAGATACTATTGAAGATTTAGAAAAAAGATATCCTTTAAGACAGTTACCAGAAGGCGCAGAAGTAACTAGATTTGCTCCTAGCCCCACAGGATTCTTACATACTGGATCTCTATTTACCTCTTTAATCTGCCGTAAAGTGGCTTCTCAAAGTAAAGGTGTTTTCTTTGTGAGATTAGAAGATACTGACCAAAAAAGAGAGATTGAAGGTAGTGGTGAACAACTATTAGAACAATTAAAAATCTTTAATATCGTTCCTGATGAAGGCTATTTAGGTGACCATGAAAAGGGTTTATATGGTCCTTATATCCAATCCCAAAGAGCGGATATCTATAAAGTCGCAATTAAATATTTAATTGAACAAGGAAGAGCGTATCCCTGTTTCTGTACCCCAGAGGAGCTCGCTAACGATAGACAAGAACAAGAAAAACTTAAACTCAATCCTGGATATTATGGTGAATACGCGAGATGCCGTAATCTAACTAACGATGAAGTTGCTAAACGTATTAAAAATGGTGAGTCTTATATCATCAGATTTAAGAGTAATGGTGACCACACCAAAAAGATTATGGTTAAAGACCTCATTAGAGGGGAATTTGAAATTGCCCAAAATGACTTAGATATTCCGATTCTTAAAGGTGATGGTTTGCCAACCTATCACTTTGCCCACTGTGTGGATGACCATTTTATGAGAACCACAACAGTTATCCGTGGTGAAGAGTGGATTGCTTCTTTACCAATCCATATCGAATTATTCGAAGCCATGGGATGGAAGGCTCCAAGATATGCTCATTTACCAGTCATCATGAAGTTAGATGAAAATGGTAATAAGAGAAAACTCTCTAAGAGAAAAGATATTGAAGCCGCGGTTAGTTACTTCTTAGAAGATGGCTATCCACCAGAAGCCTTAGTGATGTATTTAATGACTATCGCTAATTCTAACTTTGAAGAATGGATTTTAAATAATCACTTTGAAGGTATGGAAAACTTCACCTTCTCATTTGAGAAGATGAGCCATGAAGGAGCTTTATTTGATATCGGTAAAGTGAATTTCTTTGCCAGAGAAATCTTGGTGAAGAGAAATAAACACCAAATCTTAGAAACCGCTTTAGAGTACGCGAAGAAATACAATCCTGAATTATTATCTCTCATCGAAAGAGACCATAAATATTTCGAAGAGATTATAAATATCGAAAGAGAGAAAGAGAATCCTCGTAAAGACTATGAAAAATATGGTAACTTACCAGAATTAATCGGATTCTTCTATCACGATAAATATGATGAAATCATTAAGAATCCTCTTCCATTTAAAGAAACATTAACTAAAGATACTATCATTGAAACGTTATCCGCATTAAGAGATGGATTATCTTATGAATTAGATGAACAAGGTTGGTTCGCTAATATGAAAGAGATCGGTGGTATTCATGGCTATGCTTTAAATAATAAAGAATATAAAGCTAACCCCGAAGCATTTAAAGGTTCTATCGGTGATGTCGCAGAAATCTTAAGAATCACCTTAACTGGTAGAAAGAACTCTCCAAACCTCTATTATGTGATGAAAATCTTGAAGAAAGAGGAATGCGATAGACGCATTAATAAAGTCATAGGATTATTAAAATAAAAAATCAATGCACTTTAGGACTTGTTATATTATAATAAGCAAGCACTTAAGTGCTATAAGGCCCTATGGAGAAGCGGCTTAACTCATTGCCCTCTCAAGGCAACATTCACGGGTTCGAATCCCGTTAGGGTCACCACGCAAATTATTACCCGCTACCAAATTACTGATTAATCAGTAAAAGAGGAAGAAAGCGGGTTTTTTCATGCCATAAGAGATTCAAAAATCAATACAGCATACAAGATACGATAAGGATTCAATAATAAAAGTTGATTCCCACATCTAAAATTGTAAGTTGGTAATATGTGGGAGGCGTGTGGGGAAACCCGCTACTTACTATCAACAAAACGAGAATGATGATGTTATACTATTTCTATGAAAAATAAAGCATTATTCAAAACCATCAAAATAGTATTAATCGTATTATCTTCCTTAACGCTTTTTGGTGGGCTTTTTGTTTTGAGTATTTCAGCAAACGGTGATTATATCGCTTCTCTTGATGCAATGTACAATTCCGTAAAAATGATGTGGGTGATGTGGTTGTTTCTTCCAATAACTATTGGTTGCTTGGTTTTTGGTATAGTGATGACGGCAAGAAAAAACAAATCAATTGCGAACATCATCATTGGCGCAGTTTTCTCTTTCTTTCTATTCATTTACGGTTGTTTCACGCCAATCGTTGCGAGCCAATATAAAACTGATTATTCCTACTGGAAAGAGTTGGATGCTACACTGAATATTAATCTTCCTGAAAAAATGTCAGTTGTCACTCAAGATTATACTGGTGGTACACAAACCACATCTGATACGTTTTTGTTAAGATATAAAAGCACTGCTAGGTTTGAAAGTAAAGATGATTGTTTAGCATTCAAAACCTTGATGAATGAAAAATGGATCGATAGCTTTACAAACAATTCGGTGCCATTGTCATTTAGTGTAGAAATCGGTAGTGGTTTTGATAAGTATCTTATTTACTGTTTCAATACCGAGGAATATAGTCCCACACAATTTGAATCTAATAATCGATATGTTTGTATAGCTTTTTCAGAAGCAAAAACTGGTATGTATCTTTGTGAATATCAAGTAAAATAATGAGCGAACCAAAATATGCAAATTAAAACTAGAGTAGATGGCCAATGCGTTAAAGAGTATCTTAAGAAGAATATAATTCTTTTTTCTATATTTTTGGGTGTAGGGGCGCTTTACGGAATCTCTTATCTTACGATCTCTATTGTCAAAGGCTACTGGAATAGAAGCGATGTGATAATATCCTTAGTTTTTAGTATTCTTATTGTCATAATGGCTAGTATATTTCTATTTAGGGTTTCTAGGGCTGTTAAAATAACTGACAAACACGCATTTGATGCTATATATGATTTTTCTGAAGAAGGAATTGTTCGTGAAACTTATATAGAAGGAGAAAAGAAATCCGAAAGCAAAATTAGTTATAGCGAAATAATTCATTATAAGGTTAGTGATCACTATATCTATTTAGTTCTTTTTAACAAAACCTATTTTCCTGTCTATAAAGATGAAAAGCTTGAAGAACTATTGATTGCCAAGAACATAATTAGGAAATAACTGATAAACAAAGTTCAACCACACGGATAAAGTAGTGGCGCAACTCAAAAAGCATGTGGGAATTTAACAAAAACCACTAAAAATGACTAAAAAGAGGCGAAAACCATGTGGGAATCGCCTTTTTATGTGGGAATTGCGTAACTTCAAAAACATCAAAACTTATTTAAAAATTCCCACATTGTTTTCATGAATAATCAAGATTTACAAACTCAATTTTTATATATGGGATTTCAATAGAAAATTATGATTTTATCATAATAAATCACAATTCTAGAGTATGACTTTTAGCTCATAAGTAAAGAGAGTTGAAACGTAAATCAACATCCTAAATAACTAGAATTACAACTAAAAAGTAGCGTATTCGCTCCCTAACGCTTCACCACTCGATTGAAACTACCCCCATTTATTGGACCTTCCGGTACAATGATGAATGGGGGTTTTGTTTATGATTCGAAGACCAGACGAATGGCTAGCATATGTGCGGATGCAGCGCCATGATTGACAAATAATTACATCTCATTGAGATGTTTTTATTTACTTGATATGATAATCGTATGAAAAAGATAATACATTTAGAGAAAATCCTTTGGAATGAATGCGATAAAATTACAAAATTAAAAGTTAACAAAGATCAGAAAACTTTTGTTGCTCCAAATGCTGATAGCTTGATTGATGCATATTTTGCTATTGCTGAAGAGGGGATGAAGGTGTATCCCTTTGGCTTTTATTATGGTAAGAAAGCAGTGGGATTCATTATGATTGCTTTTGATTGCCCGTGGGCTACAAAATATTATGGGCTCCCAGAAAAGTTTTATTATATTTGGCGTTTCATGATTGATAAGAAATACCAAGGTCAAGGATTCGGAAAAGAAGCATTAAGGCTTGCTATTGAATTTATTAAAACATTCCCAGCAGGAAAATCAGAAGCTTGCTGGTTGAGCTATGAACCCGAGAATGAAGGCGCAAGAAGCCTTTATTTGAAAGCTGGATTTGTCGAAAGATTAGATCTCTACAAAGAAGATATGGAGATACCTGCTGTTCTAAAACTTTAGCGTTCGGTGGATAAATTGAAGTGTTCCGCCGTATTAAAACTGTACATTTAGACCATTAGAATGAAATTCCCTCAAGAAAGGGATTTTTTTGCAAACCATTAGTATTTCTATAGAGTGAAAATAGACCCTTTCCTTTCTTTAAAACATAATGTTGTTGGAATAAAATGTAACTATGACAAAATGGGAAAGACAATCAAAAGAAACTGAAGAAGCGATTTATTTAATGCCAGTGACATCACTTGTTATTTGGCTGTTAGTTTTTTGTGCTTTCACAACAGGTGTGGTTTTTGCTGTTATTTTTGCAATCAAAGAATACCCTGCACTTTGGGCTCTAGCAGCTTTTGCAACTTTGTTTGTGATAGGGGCTTTGATAGCAATTATTAAATGTATAAAAAGGATTAGAGAACGCCGCCTATTATCTAAATTAGAAAAAATAATAAAGAATAATAAATGAATAGAAAAGCCCGAGGTAGAGCAATAATTGCTTTTGCCATTTAATAAAAAACAAACTATAGTATTTTTATGAAACGTTTAGAGTCTCAAGAAGATTATTTAGAGAAGATATTACAAATATCTCAAAAGAAAGAAAAGGTTCACGCGATTGATATTGCGCGTGAAATGTCTTTTTCTAAACCTTCTGTTTCTATTGCGATGAATAAACTAAAAGAACAAGGTTATATTGAGATAAATGAAAAGGGAGAGATATCTTTAACTCCTAGTGGTTTAGTTATCGCAGAAAAGACATTAGAGAAACATGTTATCTTAACTAATATGTTGATATCTTTGGGTGTTGATGAAGAGACTGCAAGGGAAGATGCTTGCCGTATGGAACATGATATTTCTGATAAGACTTGGGAAGTTATCAAAAAGCATGCGGAATTCATGAAAAAATAATTAATATTTATTTATAATAAAGATAAGAGAGTTAGTTTCGACTAACTTTTTTATTTACATTTAAATATCTAGGCATATAATAGTAATGGTTAGTGTTGACTAACTATTAAAGGAGGATACGTATATGCCAATTGGATTAGCACCTCTCAATGTCGAGATGAAAGTCGTAAGAGTGCTCACGGATGATAAGACAAAAAAGCATCTTGAGAGTCTTGGTATTTTAGTGAACTCCTTTGTGACGGTAATTTCTTCAGTTAATGGTGGTGTAGTTATCGCCGTTAAAGAAGGAAGGCTAGCTTTAGACCGCTCTATCGCTAGCAAAATTCTAGTAGCGTAGAAAGGAAGGAATTTATGCTTAAAAGACTAGATGAATTTAAAATAGGCGAGACTGGCCTAATTAAAAAAGTGGAAGGTGAAGGTCGCCTTCGTAGAAGACTGTTTGATATGGGTGTTACCCCAGGGGCAATAGTCTATCTACGTAAAAAAGCTCCTTTAGGAGATCCTTTAGAAGTGACGATAAGAAATTATGAACTTACCCTTCGTAAAAGCGAAGCGTGTTTAGTAATTTTAGAAGTCGAGGAGGCAAAATAAGATGAAACGTTTTGCTTTAGCGGGAAATCCTAACTGTGGTAAAACCACATTATTTAACAATCTCACTGGTAGTACAGCGCATGTTGGTAACTGGCCTGGTGTTACCGTAGAAAAGAAAGATGGGACTTATAAGAAACTTAAAGAACCCATTTCAATTATCGACTTACCTGGTATTTATTCATTATCACCATATACCAGTGAAGAGGTGATTTCTCGTAATTATATTCTCGATGAGAAACCCGATTGTGTCATCAACATTGTTGATGCGACGAACTTAGAAAGAAATCTCTATTTAACTACACAGTTATTAGAGATTGATGTCCCTGTTGTCGTCGCTGTCAATATGATGGATGTTTTAGAAAAAGCGGGTGATACGTTAGATGAAAAAATCTTAGAGGAAAAACTCGGTGTTCCCGTGGTTAAAATCAGCGCTTTAGAAGAATCTAACTTAAAAGAGTTGATGGAGGTCGCATATAAGGCTTCAGAAACTCCTAGAGAAGGAAAGACCATTATTTATAATAAAGACTTACATCACCTAATAGGCGATGTGAAAATCGCCTTTAAAGGAAAGAAAGTAGACAATCCTTTATTCCATGCGATTAAACTCGTTGAGAATGATGAGATTGAATCTAAGATGCATGAAGATCTTCTTCCGATGGTGGAAGAATTTAAAAAGACTTTTAATGATGAAACCTTTGGCGATGATATTGAAGCCATCATTGCGGATGAGAGATATAACTATATTTCTGATCACTTCTCCAAAGCTATAACAAGAAATATAAAAGAAGAAAAGAAAGTTAAAGAGAACAAGTCCGATAGAATTGACAAAGTCTTAACTCATAAAGTCTGGGGTTTATTAATCTTCGCCGTTATCTTATTCTTTGTCTTCCATCTTACTTTTGCCGAGAATTTATTCTTCTTAGGTGGACTATTTAAAGATGTTGCTCCTTCATTTGAAGGAACAATATACGAAGGACTAATCTGGACTGATGGTGGGATTAATTCTCCTGGTGTTATCTTATTCAATTTCTTTGATATGTCTTTCAGCGCGATTATTGGTGTGACCAATCAAGGAATGACCTCTTGGTTAGGGGAAGGCCATTGGGTGACAGGATTCGTGTGCGATGGTGTCTTATCTGGTTTATTTGCCATCTTAGGATTCTTACCTCAAATCTTAGTGTTATTCTTATTCTTCTCCATTATGGAAGATACCGGATATATGGCACGTGTGGCCTTTATCTTAGATAGAATCTTTAGAAAATTCGGTTTGTCAGGTAGAGCCTTTATTCCGATGATTATGGGATTTGGTTGTTCCGTTCCAGCGATGATCAATACTAGAACTCTTGCTGATGAAAATGAAAAGACTTCGACAATTAGAGTTATTCCATTCTTCTCTTGTGGCGCAAAACTACCTATTCTTGTCGCTATTGCGGGTGGTGTCTCAGAATGCTTTGGCTTTGCTTATGTCGATTTAATTACTTATTCCATGTATGTCTTAGGTATTATTGTCGCTATTATCGCGGTCCTATATTTAAGAAATACCACGCTTAAAGGTGATGCTGCTCCCTTCATCATGGAATTACCGCAATACCATTTGCCTCAATTTAAATCATTAATGATTCACTTATGGGATAAAGCTAAACACTTTGTCAAGAAAGCTTTTACCATCATCTTAGCTTCCACAATAGTGATTTGGTTCTTATCTAACTTTGGTTGGAACTGGCATATGGTGGATTCCATGCAGGATTCCATCCTTGCCTCAATCGGTATGTTTATACAACCTTTATTCACACCTTTAGGTTTTGGTTCTCAATTAACATCAATTGGTTGGGTATTCGCTGTTGCCGCAATTACTGGTTTAATCGCCAAAGAAAATGTTATCGCTACATTTATCACTTTAGGTGCTGTAGCGGTTGGCTATCTCAATAGTGGCGCGGTTGATCCATCGATTATCGAAGCTATTGAAGCAGATGAAGAAGGTGTTACCGCGGTGGTAGAGATGATTCACGCTACCGGTATTACCTGGCAAGGCTGTATTTCCTTTATCGCCTTCAATATGCTAACTATTCCTTGCTTTGCAGCCTGTGCAACCGCCAAAGGAGAACTTAAGAAAGGAACATTTAGATTTACCTTATTGTTCTGGATTGTCGCTTCCTTTATCGGCAGTGGCTTCACATATGCCTTATTATCTTGCTTCAGCCTCAATACTTTAGCGTGGGCTATCCCAGTGACTATAGCCTTAATTGGATTAGGTATTGCTTCAATCTTTGTCATTAGATTTATCAATAAGAAGAGAGAAAAGGCGGCGGCCTAATATGTTTACTAATCCCTCAACTATTTGGGTGGAGATATTAGCTATCTTCATCGCCGTCTCTATCGTTGGATTAATAATTGGATCCTATATCTATAAGAAAATCCATCACATTCCCACAGGTGATTGTGCTTGTTGTCATAAGAGTAAGAAGCAATTATTAAAGGAATATCACAAGTGTTGTTGTGATAAAAATTCTAAATAAAAATAAAGCCATCCATTACTGGATGGTTTTAATTTCTTCTTCAAGAACTTTATAGACTTGTTCAATGAGGATCTTTCTTCCTGCTTCTGTGGGATGGATGAAGTCTCCATCACCTTTAATATATTTATCAGTATCAGGAATTAGTAAGGGATATAAGTCATCAATCTTGATATTGAGTTCCTTCATCACCTCTAACGCCGCTTTGTTGTATTTTTGAATGATTTCATTATTTTGGTACATATTCTCTTTGCGGACGGGTGTGGTGGTAGCAAAGATGACATGAGGAGTAATGCTCAAGAATATCTTAGCGACACGTCTGAGGTTTTCTTTGTATTCTTCAATCGTGGAGAAGGGTTCTTTTTCTGGTGGTAAGGTACATAAGTCCCAATGACCGATATTAAAGTGAACGATATCAGCATCTTTGATTTGTTCATGATAATCAAAGAGTAATCTCAATGTGTATTTTGCGAAGCGACAGTTATCATCGGGTTGAAAAACTTCATGGCCTTCTTTTACTAATCTCTCTGCGACATAGGGACCATATCCCCCTTCACCTAATCTAATAGAATCACCAAATATGACAATTTTCATAATATGAAATCTCCTATTAAATAATTCTATACCTTTTATGGTAGTTTGACTATTTTTTCATATGTCCATTTTTCGGGACATCACGGTGAAATAAAATGACAGTCCATACCTAAAAAGGTATAATGTTGGTAAATAGGCTGAATATGACGAACAATCTTTCCTCTATTGAAAGTAAAATCATCTTAACTAGTTCTTTGACCACGGCGAGAAGATTTGTGCAAAAACAAAATCTCTTAGGTGTTGATGTTTTAAACTATGCCACACATACGATGCATTCTTTAATCCAAGAACTATTATTTTTATGTGGTAATACATCAAGAGTGGTATCCTCTCATGAAAGTGCTTATATTCTTTTAAAAAGAATCGAGAATAAAGATGATGGTTTTGGTTTAAAAGAAACTGTTAAATCTATTGGTGCCGCTTTAAAACTATTAGAGGTATTAGATGATTATCGTTTAAATGATAAAGATGATTATCTAGCTTTAGAACCTGCGGATTATTCTAATCTATTAAAAGACTATAAGAAGTATTTAGATGATAAAGGTTTAATCGATTACGTAGAAGCATTAAAAATGGTTTCTTCTTTAAAGAGAAAAGAATCCATCTATTTGATGAGTGATGTTTCCTTAAGACCATTAGAACAAAAAGTCCTATCTCAAATCTTTAATGGTTTAGTCACCATTGAAGATAAACCACATGAGATTAAGGTTAAGGCTAACTTTGAAGTTTATGGCCAGTATGGGGAACTATTAAATGCTTTGAACTATATTGAAGAAGAAAAGCTTCCTTTAGGGGATGTGGAAATCATCTATACTGATTCGATATTTGAAAACCTCATTAAAGGTACTTGTGACGCTAGAAGAATTCCTTATACCCTAAAGAGCAATCATGGTAAGACCACGAACTTAGTGTCCTTTATCTATGATGTATTAGATTATTTCTCCCAGGATTTTAAATATGAATTATTAGAGAAAGTCTTATCAAATCTTGGCTTAAATCCCTTGTATTTAAAAGAATTTTATCAAACTATATCCTTCCCTAAATATATCGTTGGCTCTTCTTTAAAGAGATCAAAAGAATTTTTAATTGCCTATCAAGGTAGTGATAAGATTACCCATTTCTATAATCTTTTTAAATCTATCTTAGATGTCATTGAAGAAGATGAAGTGAACCATAAATTAAAATTTGATTATCTCAAATTATTAAATGTTGCCACTGAATATCTCTCTTGTGATAAAGAGAAACTAGTCTTAGGAGATAAGTTAACTTCTTTAAATAACATCATCCAACATGAAGATGATTTCTTAAGAAAAATTGATTTAATCATGAAGGAACTCGATAGTGTGACCTATAGTGAAAAAGATAATCCTAATTGTCTATCTTTCTCTCCGATTAATAAATCCTTTACTATGAGGTCTTATATCATCGTTATTGGATTAAATCAAAACCTCCTTATCGGTTCTGATGTGGAAAATGCCTTTATTAAAGACATCAAGAAATATAGTGAAGACTTTAAAAATGATGAATCCGCACACATCAGTGCGAACTATAGAAAACGTCAGATATCTAATTTGAAATATTATCTCTCTCATAGTGACTCTCAAGTCATCTTGTCTCATTCTTCTGATAACAAGATTGATTTAAGAGATATGACTGATGGAACGTATCTATTAAATATCGATAATCTTCCTAAAAAAGAAATTGTTAATGCTTACGATATAGAAAGCAATCCTATCAGATTTAATAAAACTACCTTTGGTAATGAAGAAGAAACAGAACAGGATTACGATAACGGAGAATACAAAGAAGTAGAAGGTAAAGAGATTAAAGATTCTCTTGAAGAAGAAAACCCTATTGAGATTAAAGAAGTGGAAGAAACTAAAAACTTCACCTTATCTCCCAGTGCTTTAAAGAGCTTAATGGAATGTCCTTTGAGATTCTATTATGAAAAGATCATGGGTATCATCTCTGTTCAATATCCTGAACTTGATGAATCTGTATGGTTAGAAGCTAATTCCAAAGGTACTTATTTCCATGAAGTGATGCAGTTATATTTCAATAACTTTATCAACAAGGATGTCATCTTTGATGATGACTTATTTGAAAAAGCCTTTAAAGATGCGACAAATGAAGCGATTAAAAAGAATCCTATCAACAATCTCTATATCACCAATAAAGAAATCGCAGACATCAAACAAGCCGCTTATAACTATTTAAATCTCATCATTGATAATGACTTTACTCTTTATCATGTCCTTTCTAATGAAGAGAAATTAACGAATTATCATTTTACTTATCCAAAATGTAAAACCTTATTCTTCTCTGGAGATATCGATCGTGTCGATGGTCGACTTTCTGATAGAACATTACATCTAAGAATCGTCGATTATAAAACTGGTAGATACCGCAATAAAGATGACCATGGTTATTATCAACATGTCCTATATTCCTATATCTTGGAATCCGCGTTAAATAAACCAGAAACCCCCAAATTAGCGGGATTAGATTACGATAACGTCATCGTCGATGAATTTATTTATTCTTATCCTTTGGATGAACTTGGAAGAGAAAATAGATATCAAAGAGATGAATTTGATGAGACATCTAACGATTATCATGAAGTCATGAAAACCATTGATGACTTTGTGGTTTCTTATTTAAAGAAAGAAAAGGATTATCTCAAAAAAGCATTGCATCATTTTGATGAAACACATGAACCCGCTGATAACGAAATTGGTTCGACATGTGGATATTGTAAATATAAAAAAGAATGTATCAAACGAGTGATGGAGGGCTATTTATTATGGGAAGCGAAATAATTCCTACTAGAGTCTCCATCATTAAAGAAGAGATGAAGGAAAGAGATAATCTCACCTTCAAAGAGAAGAACGACTTTGTCGAAGCTGGCGCAGGTGCGGGTAAGACCTATTCTTTAATCACCCGTATTTTCTATCAATTAGTGAAGAAACCTAATCGCGCAGAACCAAAAGATATCGTCGCTATTACCTTTACCAATAAAGCCGCGGAAGAATTACGTGTCCGTATTGTTAAGCGCCTTCAAATTGAAGAAAAAGACCCCGAAGAAGAAAAACTCTATAAAGAGAGAAAGCAACAATTGCTTCAGACTATCGATGAGATGCAAATCTCCACAATCCACAAGTTCTGCGACAACATCTTAAGAGAAAACGCCATTCAAGCGGGTCTTTCTCCTGATTATCAGATCATCATGGATGAAGATGAGGAGAATAGAAAGCAGAAGACCATCAGTAGATTCTTTAGAAATTTCGATCATAATGACTGGAACAAATACCAAGAATTTGGTGATTATAAAAAAGTCAAAGAGCAAATCTGTGACTGTTTTAGAGGTTTAACTACGAATGTTGACCATCTTAAGAAGAGCCAGGTTTATATCTATCATGGTTTAACCAAAACTAGAGCGCAGTTAATTAACGACGCTAGTTCTTCAAAGAACAATTACTTTACCGCTTTATATGATTTCTTCCTCGATAACGAAGTCGAGATTATGACTAATCTTGATGAAGCCTTAGCCAAAAAAGCTGCGGGCGAAAGATATAATGGCTATATCGGTACTGATTTTATCAGTATTTTCCAAAACTTCCATGACTTTAATAATGTGAATGAATTTGCTTTTGCGGTATTAGAACTCAAGGGCAAAAACAAGAATATTCCCATCAGCAAAACCTATTTAAAGAAAACTGATGAAGGCAAAGCCATCATCGATTTATACGAGGAAATGAATCAAGCGGAATTAGAACTAGATATCTATTTCACCATCTTATTTATCGAAGATGCTTATGACTTATACGCTTTATATATCAAAGATTGTGATGCGGATATTTCCCATTTATCAAATAACGATTTAATCTATAGAACTTATAAGTTACTTAAAGATAAACCTAATGTCCTTAATAAATTAAGAAACAAAATCAAACATCTTTATATCGATGAATATCAAGATACTGATTCTGTGCAATATAAAATCGCTAATATGATTTCTAAGGGTAGAGAAGACTGCCTCTATTTAGTGGGTGACCCCAAACAATCTATCTATCGCTTTAGAGGGGCGGAACCCGATGTCTTCTTCTCTACAAAGAATGACTATGTCACTAATCCAAATACCCATGATATCTATACTTTAAATATCAACTTTAGAAGCAATAACAAAATCTTAGAATGGGTCAATCACCAATACAGTGCGAATGGTAAGAATTTCCCCTTAGTGTCTGATTCCACTTATGTCTATCCGGAGATGCTTTATGCCGATAAGAACTATATCGATGAAGCCACAAAAGATTCAGATGCTTTAACGGGATTTTATCATTATCAATATTCCGAAGCGGATAATGTCGCTGAACTCATCAATCACTTAATCAAGAACTATAAAGTCCGTAAAAAAGTTCGAGAACTAAATGATAAAGGTGAAGAGGTTGAGGTTTATAAATATGAAGACATCCTCTATAAAGACATCATGCTCCTCTTTGAGGGGCATAAGAAGATGCCTCCTTATATCGTCGCTTTAAATAAAGCAAACATTCCTTCTCAAGTATTTGGTAGTAGTGACTTCTCGGCGACATTTGTTTTAAGAACATTTGTTAATTTATTTGATGTATTAAATTCTAATTCCAATAGTAACTTAGCTATCGCGGAATCGGTTTTCCAAACTATCTATCCCTCTAAATATTTCAATAAGAATGTAGAAGAAAGCCAGGAGATTACTTCTAATATCATCAATGATTTAAGAAAGAAAACTCATAAGATGACCGCTTATGGAAGAGCGATATATCTCATCGAACATATGAATCTCTTATTAAATGAAGGGGATGTCATCTATAACTTCGAACTCAATAATATGAAATCCAAACTCTACCAGATGGTGGAAGAAGTCTTCGCTCAAGGATTTATCAATGGTAGTGAAATTGTAGAATGCTTTAGAGATTATCTCGATACCGCAGTGGAAAGAGAATCCTCTATTGAAAAGAATGGCAATGCTGTGATGGTTATCAACCTCCACAAAGCCAAAGGCTTAGAAGCTCCAATTGTCATTTGGGTATGCACGCAAAGGACAACTAACAATCGAAGATCTTCAACCTTTAAGGATGATAAATATTATTACAGTGCTTTAATTACTAAACTCGATAAATTAGGAACGGTTCCTGATATCGTTAGTATCAAGAATGAAGATCAATTAGAAAAACTGAGATTAGAATATGTGGCCGCGACTCGTCCTGGAGAAGCTTTTATCTTCTGTAGAGATGGTAACCATAAAGCGGGATTATTCAATAATAAAGATTATAATTATGAAATCGACTCTTTAGAGAAGATTGAATTACCGGAAACATTTGATGATATCGTGGAAGAAAAAGAAGAACCCCAAGATTATTCTCCATTAGAACATAGTTTCAATAATGAAAGTAATAATCAAATCAAGGTTACTTCTCCTTCTTCATTAGAAAACGGTTCTTCAAAGACCAGAGATAGACTAAGAAGTGAAGCTGGTGAAATAGTGGAAGGTGAACGTCCTCGTTCTAATGATGTCGGTACGATTTTACATAGAGCATTAGAACTATTTGTGAAATATGGATTTGATGCTGATAAAGCCACTGATTTAGCAATGACTGAACATTCCGATTTAGCGGAAGGCGAAGAGAGGATGAGGGATTTCATCTTCACCTGCACTAAAGCTTATATCGCATATTTCCATAAGATGGGATTAGATCAATATGATGCGGAACCAGAATTCACCTTCTCTTATCATCTTGATGATATGATTAATAATGGTTCTATCGACCTATTATTAACTAAAGGTGATGACTGCATCATCATCGACTATAAATCCGATGAAGCGGAATATATCAAAGATGACAGAGTCTTTGAGATTACTCTTAAAGAGAAATATGAACCTCAATTGAATTCTTATGAAGAAGTGGTGAAACACCTCTTCCCAGAAATTAAATCCATCAAGAAACAGATTATCTATTTCAGAAGATACGATAGAAATAATAAGCAAATCGATGTGTTATCTTACGAACTATAAGGATTAGATTATGAAACTTAAAGAATTGACACTAGAAGAAAAAATCAAATTAGTCGTGGGCAAGAAAGGAACAGTTCTTAACACTGAATCCTTAGATGGAAAACTTCATTCCATCCAGATGAGCGATGGTCCAATTGGTCCACATTACCCCACTCCATTATTATGGTTACCATCTATTACTTCCTTATGTAATACCTGGGATGAAGATTTAGTTAAACAATATGTCGATGCTTTAAGTGACATCTGTGTCCTCAATGAAGTCGATATGCTTCTAGGACCTGCGATCAATATTAAAAGAACTCCTGTCTGTGGTCGTAATTTTGAATATTTTAGTGAAGACCCATTTCTTGCTGGTACCTTGGCCGCTAAATATGTCGAGACATTACAGAATAGAGGTATCGCCGCGACTGTCAAACATTATTGCTGCAATAACCGTGAATATGCGAGGTTATATTGTTCTTCTAATCTCGATGAACGAGCGCTTAGAGAAATCTACACAAAAGCCTTTGAGATTATCATCAAGAAATCTGAACCCTGGGCTATCATGTGTTCCTATAATGGAGTGAATGGCATTTTTGCGGCAGAGAATAACCATACTTTAAATGAAGTGTTAAGAAGATCGATGGGCTATCAAGGTCTAGTAGTATCCGATTGGGGTGCAGTCCACAATATGGCTAAGTCCTTAAAAGCCGGACTCGATTTAGCGATGCCTTATCAAAGTGATGAACATTATCAAGAAATTGAAGAAGGACTTAAGGCCGGACTAATAAATGAAAAGGAACTCGATATCGCGGTTACAAGATTAGAGAACCTCATCGATAAAATCCTCTCTCATAAGAAAGACCGCTTTGTGAAATATAGCGATAAAGAAAGACATGATATCGCTGTTAAAGTCGCAGAAGAAGGTATCGTCTTATTAAAGAATGAAGATAATATTCTTCCTCTAAGGGGAGACAAGAAACTAACTATTGTTGGTGAACATAGTGAATTCCCCGAACTCGGAGGTGGTGGTTCATGTAACCACGCGGATGATCCCGAGACTCCATTTGACAAACGTTATGAGATTAAACAGAGACTCGTTTCTGATTTATTAATAGAACAATTCCCCGATACTGAAATCACCTATATAGCGGGCTATCATTTACACCGTGGGTTTGGTGGTCAATACGCCACTTTACATTCCTCTATGCTTCCAAAAAGAGCAAAAGACGCCGATATTGCGGTGGTTTTTGTCGGTACAAACCGCATTATTGAATGTGAGGGATATGATCGTGAATCAATTAAACTTCCTCTAGTTCAAGAAGATGTGATTAATGAAGTTCTTCAATATAACAAGAATGTCGTTGTCGTTATCGAAGCGGGAAGTGTTGTTGATGTATCCGGATTTAAAGATAAAGTTAAAGCCATCCTCTATAGTGGTTTTGGTGGTGAAGGCATGAATGAAGCCATCACTAATATCCTCACTGGAAAAGTATCTCCTTCTGGAAAACTAACTGAGACATTTATTTCTAAAGTGGAAGATAATCCTTTAGTGAGCCCAGTCGGTTTACTTCATGATGAAGGTTATAAAGATTCCATTTTTGTGGGCTACCGCTTATACGAAACTAAGGGTATCAAAGTGGATTATCCATTTGGTTATGGTTTGAGTTATGCCTCATTTGCCTATAGTGATTTGCATGTTAAACAAAATGGTAAATATGATTTCGAATTATCTTTCAAGATCACCAATGATAGTGGTATTCCCGCGAAAGAAATCGCGGAGATTTATGTGAGTGACCTAAAAC
>JBGUQI010000041.1:0-29604 GCA_045130875.1 Bacilli bacterium
TTTTTAGGAAGAGACTAACAAGTCCACTTTCTCTTCCGATCCTTTTGGTATGACACCCTGACCAAGCGTGAAAGGAGAAAACCTTGGGGGATGCCCTGCCCGATCTAAAGAGACCGGAACCCTATGTCGGGAGCTTATGCTAAGCAGAGTGCTTGAGCTCTAGGAGCTCTCATATAACTGTTGTCAGTTATTTTTGTTTTGATGATAACGTCATCACACGACTGCAATTAGAGCCTAGCACACCTCTGTCGAATCCAATACGACCCCATATGTGCTACGATGTAGCCTTAATAATATATCTTTAGAAAAAACAAAAAACAATAACTATTTGAAAAATAGACCCTATTCACTTAAAATAAACAAGCGAACGGATAACGAATATGAAAGAAAGAACAAAAAGAACATTAAAGATAACCGCTGCTAGTATTATCAAAAACGATGCAGCTATAGAAGGAGCTAAAACCGCTCCATGGTGGATTGCCGTCGTGATGTTCATCATCGGTAATTTCTTACCAATTATTCCTATTATGGTTAATGCCAGCAAAACCTATGGTGCCCAATTTGTCAGTAGCAACACCTATGGTTATGACCAAGCATTAGTCTCTATTTCTCATGAATTAGGTCAAGATGATTCTCAATATAAATTAGAAGTTAAGGATCACAAATTATTAGCCTATAAAGATGGTAACGCTCTCGTGAACACTTGGGAGGAAGATGCTGATTTAACTCCTATCGCCACCTATGATGCCGTCACCGAAGATACCACTACTCGTTATCTCAGCGTGTATTATACCGATAGACCATTTGGTAAAGGTGTTTACTCCGTTAAACAAATGATTAAGAGCATCGAAGCTAAGAAATTAAAATTAGGTACCATTGAAGAATATGATCCTGCTAGTGAAGATCTCTCTTACACCCCTGCATATTTAATCCTTTATAAAGATGGTATGTATTCCAAAATTTATAAAGCTTCCACAGAAAAGAAACAAAACGTTGCCTATACCACTACTTATACTGGTATGGATTGGAAGCATAACGAAGATATGGATTTAATCCAAAGTGTCCTCACTGTTGAA
The DNA here is from genome assembly GCA_045130875.1 of Bacilli bacterium. Lineage (GTDB taxonomy): Bacteria > Bacillota_I > Bacilli_A > RFN20 > CAG-826 > RUG13091. The sequence goes on from JBGUQI010000041.1 coordinate 1,077, forward strand.
GGTGTTGAAGCTAACTTAGCGGATCTTGATTATATCAACGCCGTGATGAACAACTGGAAAGAAGTCTTCAACAATGGCTATAAGAACCAAAAGGTTCTCACCTTCTGGGCGACATCCGGTATCTACTATGGTATCTATCTCGCATTAGGAATCTTCATGGGCTTGATGATGTTCATCTTAACCCGTGGTAAGAACAATCCTAATAGAAACCTCAATATGTGGATTACCACCAAGATTGCTGCTTGGATCACATTCAGCCCCGCAGTTCTTGCGATGGCGGTTGGATTCTTCTGGTCCGCAGCCGCAGGTATTGGATTCATCGTTCTCATGGGCTTAAGAACTATGTGGTTAGCGATGAGACAATTAAACCCTGTCCAACAACAGCAATAAAAATAGCGACCTAAGGTCGCTTTTTTAATCCCCATAATCTGAACCACGTGATTTATCTTCTACAAAGATTTTTAAGGGATCAGTAATATCCGTTATTTCTAGGAATATATAGTCTTCCACTTCAGTCTGAGGGAATTCAAAGTTTCCCACGAACACGACTTTTTTATTTTTCATCACCACTTCAATCATCCTATCGATGATTCTTTGATAATCTTCTAAAGTGTGTCTTTCTTTGAAGCCTTGAAGTTGAGTGTAAAACACTGGTTCGATATAAAAGGACTCACCACTATCGAGAAGATAATGAGTGCAGAATGGATTTTTGACATCCTTCACTTCTTTAAAGTTTTTAAATTCTTCGTAACTCATTTATGGTAGGTCTCGTTTCTATTAATTTTAAAAGCGCGATAGATTTGTTCAAGTAAAATCAATCTCGTCATCTGATGTAAGAAAGTCATCTTTGATAAAGAGATAGAGTCATTACATCTCTGCTTAAGTTCTTCAGATAGGCCATAAGAACCACCGATAACAAAAGATAGATTTGAGCCTGAAATTTCCATCTTTTTCTCTAAATATTCAGCAAATTCAGGGCTATTTAGCTCTTTTTTGTTTAAATCTAAGCCAATTAGATATTCATTATTCTTTAATAATTTAAGGACTCTATTACCTTCGATATCAATCGCTTTTTTAATATCGCTATCTCTGGGATTATCAACGATAGGTTCATCGTGAACTTCCACGATTTCAATTTGTGAATAAGGTCTAATCTTGGTGAGATAATCATCAATACCCATCTTGAGGTATTGCTCTTTGATTTTTCCAATCGCATATATTCTAATCTTCATGGAGATTACCTCCTTGAAGAGAGACATGTTGATTGGCACATCTCACGTTATATTTGGAAATATCTAAATTGAAATGCTTGAAGATTTTTCTATATGCCTCTAAAGCAAGTTCAGGAGTATTAGCTTCTTCGGAAAGATGGGCCAAGATCACTTCTTTAGTGTCCTTACCAATAATCTCATGGGCGGCAATCGCACTATCTTCATTGCATAAGTGGCCGACATCAGAAAGGATTCTGTTCTTTAATTCAAAGGTCCTATTCGTGGCCAATAACATCTTAATATCGTGATTGGATTCAATAATGAGATAAGTAGGATTCTTTATCAAAGATAAATTCTCTTCCAAAAAACATCCTGTATCAGTCATATAGACTAATGATTCATCCCCTGCTTTTAATAGATATCCACAGGGATTCTTCGCATCATGGCTTGTCCTAAAAGCGGTGATTTCAATGTCACCAATAACAAATGGTTTATTAAGTTTAATAACATGGGATAAGGAAGATGTAATTGTTCCACTTAAACCATAGAGTAAATTGGGAGATAAGAATCTCACCCCACTGATATGGTCCGCATGATCATGAGTAAAGATTGCGGCACTTATATCTTCAGGGGTTAAACCCATTTCTTCTAAGCCATTTTTGAGCCTTTCAAAAGAAACACCCATATCTATCAATATGGTTGTTTTCTTATATATCACTAATGTGGCATTGCCTTTGCTACCGCTGGCAATAATATTAAAATGCATATTAATCCGCAGTATCGATTTGATTGATGATTTCTCTCATCTGTTGTTCCCATTCTTTGGGTGGGTCATCAAATCGACCGATAGATTTAATGAAGAATAATGGAACGGTACCGACTTGGCCATTTCTATTCTTGGCGACGATAACTTCGACATAAGAAGTATCGTTTTCCATATGTTCCGCAATATATTTTTGCTTTTGAGCATAGGTGAGTTTTTCTCTTTCTTCATCGGTCAAATCTTTAAGTTGTTTATTACCTTCTGGAGATTTGGAATCTTTATTATAGTCATCTCTATGCATAAGCATAACGACGTCAGCGTCCTGTTCGATAGAACCACTATCACGTAAGTCGGATAATTGTGGTTTTCTCTTTTCTCTTTCCACTAAACGGGATAATTGAGATAGAGCGATAACGGGAATCTTTAACTCTAAGGCTAATTGTTTTAAGGCAAGAGAAATCTTACGGACTTCTTCTTGACGAGAATCACCTTTGCCACCGGAAGTTTCCACTAAGCCTAAGTAGTCAACGATGATTAAACCTAAATCTGGATGTTGGGCCTGGAGCTTACGGCTCTTTGCGATGATATCCATTAACTTATTACCTGGAGTGTCATCGATAAAAATAGGTGCCGCAGATACTTGTTTCACTGCATCAGACAATTTCAATCTTTGATCACCAGTTAAACGACCAGTAGAAAGATTTAATAATGGAACTAATGATTCACTGGCTAATAAACGTCTCACTAATAATTCGGAAGACATTTCGAGTGAGAAGATACCCACAGGAACATTGCTTCTAGAAGCGACACGATAACCAAGGTTAAGCGCTAAAGCGGTTTTACCAACCGCAGGTCTAGCGGCGATGATAATCAAGTTACCTCTTTGGAAACCTTGAGTCTTTTTATTTAAACCATCGAAACCGGTATTTAAACCTGTAACTTCACCTTCGGCGAGTTCACGGGTATTTCTGATAATACCTTCCACTTCGACAGCGACATTCTCAGTCTTTTTGAAATCAGAAATTCTTCTTCTTTCAGTGGCTTCTTTAATCGCCTTTTCACTATCAGCGATAAAGTCATTGATGTTTTCAATTTCTTCAGTGTGATATTTCTTATCAATATCTCTCATCGTGACCAAGAGTTTTCTTAAACAGGATTGGTCATTGACGATCTTTATATAGTAATCGAGGTTAGCAAACGCCACCATCGAATCACAGCATACTTGTAAATATTCCACTCCACCGATATTGTCTAACTCTTTCATATTGAGTAACTCTTCGGCAACGGTTAATGTATCAACGCTAATGTTACGAGCAAATAATTGACTAATCGCTCTAAAGATGAGTTGATGTCTACCTTCGAAGAAGTCATCTTCAACAATCATGGAAATGACATTATTTAAGGCATCATTACTAAGTAATGCACTACCGAGAACAGCCTGTTCAGCTTGTTCATTATAAGGAAGATCGCTTCTGGCCTTTTTGACTGGTTTTTGTTTCTGTTTATATTCTGCCATTATTTGCTTTCCTCCTTCACTTCGACATTAATTACGGCCGTGACTCCCTTGAATAAATCAATCTTGAGTCTATAGACACCAAAAGCATCTAATGGGCCTTTATCGATAAATTTTCTCTTATCGATTTGGATGTTATATTCGTTTAATAATTTTTCTTCAATTTGCTTTAAAGCCACGCTACCAAAGCAACGTCCGTTGTTGCCACTTTTAAGGGTGAATACTAAGACGATATTCTTTAATTTCTCAGCGATTTCACGGGCATTTGCCTGGTTTTGCTCAAATAATTGCTTCTCTTGTTCTTTTTGGTTAGCTAATATCTGAGTGCTGGTTTTGGTCACTTGAACAGCGAGTCTATTAGGGAAGAGATAGTTATTGGCATAGCCATCGCTGACATCGACAGTTTGATCTTTCTTACCGAGTTTTTTAACATCTTTAAGCAATATAACTTTCATAACTAATCGACCTCCGCATCAAACTTACGGCTCTTGGCATCCGCAGTGGCTTCATTGAGATGTTTTTGAATGACGTTATAGATTAAATCTTTCACATCGTCAATGCGGTTATTATCAAAAGTAATCGCCGCCATTGAGAAGTGGCCACCACCGCCGAGTTTCTCAGCTAATAATTGCACGTTAATTGAGCCATCACTACGTGCTGAGACTTTAATCATCTTACTGCTTGTATGAGCGACGACAAAGCAAGCATGGTTGCCCTTTAGGGACATACACATATTTGCCGCTTTAGAAATAGTCGCTTCATCAACGATTCTATCTTCTGGAGCAAAGACTGCCACCACACCATAAGCGGGGTGTTCGATATTCTTCACTAAATCAGTAACTTCTTCAAATTCTTCATAGTCATCTTTGAGCAAGTCATCCGCCATCGCATTATCAGCACCATATTCTTTAAGAATAGTACAGGCTTCAAATGTTCTTAAACCAGTAACTTTGCTCTTGAAATGGTTACTATCAAGGAAGATGCCAGAGAGCATAATTGTGGCGTAGATAGAAGGTAATTCAATCCTAGGATTGACAGAACAGAACTTAATAAATTCAGCAATAATTTCACATGTCGAACTTGCCGCTGGGTCAATATGGTTAAAGACTGGTTGGTCAATAAATTCTTCCGCTCTTCTATGATGGTCGATAACCACGACTTTAGAAGTCTTTTCTAAAAGTTTTGGAGCCATAACCATATATGGTTTATGAACGTCAACCACCACTAATAAGGTGTTAGGACCAATCATGCCTTCCGCAGCATTTGGAGTCACTAAGATATCTTCAATCTCTTCTTTAGAGAAGGAAGAGTTAAAAGCTAATCTGGTCTTATTCTCGGTATTCTTTAAATCAGCGACCATACGGCATTTCTTATCGAGATATTTGGAGATGGCTTTAATACCTAAGCAGGCACCCATTGCATCCATATCCATCATCGTATGACCCATGACTAAGACGTTAGAGGAGTTTCTAATTAAGGTGATTAAAGTATCCGCCAAGACACGATCTTTAACACGGTTTCTCTTTTCTTGAGCTTCGCTCTTGCCGCCATAGAATTCCATTTCACTACCATAGACAGCGATACAGACTTGGTCACCACCACGAGACATAGCGATTTCTAAGGCCTTATTGGCTAATTCATTTAGCTTAATGACATCAGGGAATTCTCTAGCTAAACCGATGGATAAGGTTAATGGAACATTAGTGTTCGCACATTCTTTTCTTACGGTGTCAATAATAGAGAAATGATCTTCTTGCATCTTGCAGAAGTCTTTGTAGTTACAGAGCATGGAGTAACTATCATTTTTAATACGTCTTAATAAGACGCCATATTTATTACAGTATTGGAAGATTAAGTTCTTCACTTTAGTGGCAATATCATTGAAGTCATCATCACCACGAACGACATCATCATAGTTATCAATAGCTAAAGAACCAACCACAGGAGCTTGCTCTTTGTATAAGCGATAAATCTCTTCATAATCGGAGGTATCCTTGAAGATCCATAATCCTGCTTCATGGAGGAATTTCACCTGATATGTACGAGAATTAAAGGAGATTTTGCATTCTTTTTCACTACCGTTAGCGTTGACATCCTTTAATTCAGCAAGGTCTGGCTGCCAATTCAAAATGTTGGTATCGATGATATCAATATGACGAGTTTTGAATAAATCATTGGTCCATAAGACATTATCATCTTTATCGGTGACCGCTAAACCAATCATCGCAAAGTTATAAGCTTCTTGAACGTCACTACCAATAACTTCCGCAGCATGTAAGTCTGTCTTATGTCTTAAGGATGCGATGGACATAGAAATAATCCACACATACAAACAATCGATAAAGACGAGAATAGCGGAACCTAAAAGTACCCATTGTGGTTGAATGAGCTCTTTAAAGTTGAACATATTTGTAAAATATAAAACGATAAAAGCAGCGATAACTACTACTTCAATGAGTATCAAAACGAATGATGCAATTTTAATATTTTTAATACGCTTTCCCATATGTATTACTTATTATAGATTAAATGGCGGTCCTTATAAATAAATTTTATAAATAATTCCTTTATTGCTTTTAAGGTGTATCAATTAGTCAAAGAGACAAGAAATCTGTTTCAAATATTTCGCTTCTCTCTTACTCTTGTAGGCTTTGGAACACACTATCTCTTTGAGATAAATAGTCTTATCCGCTAAAGAGACAATGCGGGCTTCTTTAGTCTTTGGAAAATCCTTGATGTTCACTGGCCACATATGACTTTGAATAACTCTCTTGACTGGTTCATGAATGGAAAAATCCTTTTCCGCATTTTGCGCAGCAGTATATGGATGAGTAGAAAGATGATTTTTCATCTTTGAATGATCCTCTCTCCAATCGTAGAGATAATAGTCATGGAGAATAGAGGCAAGCAAAATGGTAAATAGATTCCCCTTTTTATGTCTAAGTGCTCTCTTGATAGCGAGTTTTGCCACCTTGAAGGAATGGACAAAACAATTCGATCCACGATGCATAGGAATCTCTTTCATACGGATAATCCTCTCATCGTTTAAGAACGCTTGATAGATTTCTTCTAATTCTCTTTTTATTTTTTCACTGATAACCATAGTTAATTTTCTTTAATTCTTCCCACTCTTTTCGAGTGATGCGATAGACACGACACACTTCATCATGAGAGGTGTAATAATGGAGGAATTTCATCCCATTTGCCTCTGCGGTTTTGATGGAGGGAACATTATCTTTATTCATAAATGAATACACTTCATCAAAATCATAGTGATTGAAGAAGTACTCTCTTACCGCTTGAGTCATCTCTTTTCCAATACCTTTTTGATGATAATCAAGTCTCAAGTGATAACCGATTTCCGGCTTTAATTCATCATCGATAACTTGCATAGAAATGCCACAGTCACCAATCATCTCGCCAGTCTCTTTATAGATAACCGCCCAGAGACCAAAGCCTCTTTTTTGGTAACTACCTTTACACCAATCAATCCATCTTTGCACCCCATTATCATCATAGGGTTTATCGTAATATTTCATATTGATTGGATCGGAGATGACTTTCTTCAATGAAGCAAAATCAGAATCCCCCATCTCTCTTAGAATTAATCTTTTAGTTTCTAAAATGTATTTCCAAGAAAGTTTTTTTAGATACGTATGGCCAAGACGTTTCTTACCATCCGCAGTTACACATTCTCCCACTTCCACTAAAGTATATCCAGTAGAAATATATAGTTTCTGAGCTTTTTTATTATCTTCTGTAGTGTGGATAATCACACTATCAATGCTTCTGTTTTTAGCGATTTGTTCCACTTCATTAATAACATATCTTCCAATCCCTTGATGTTGATATTGAGGATGGATTTGGAGCATTCCTAATTCTAAAGAATTATCCACCATTTCAATTCTGAACCAACCAACAGGTTCTTTATCGATAATAACATAGTGTTCTTTACTGCTATCAGATAATATTTCTGACCACATTTTAAAGTCACGAACATTTCCATGAATGGCTTCTTTATTTAATGAATATACTTCATTGATGAAAGAAATATCATCAGTGGTTGCCTTGCGAAAATTCATATGCAAAACATTATAACAAAAAGACATCCATGATTGGATGACTTTATTTCATAATGGAACGAATAACCGATTCACAGTCTTTTTCATTCATTATCTTTGGTACTGGATAACCGGGATTCCCTTCCTTAAGCGCTCGCTTGACAAGAAGAGGAATATCTTCTTCTTTGATAAAATCAAACTTCTCAGGAATATTCATCGCTTGGTTCATTCTTTTAATCTCATTGATGAAGACTTGGCCCTTCTCTTCAATGGTCATATTTTCTTTAGTGATACCAATCAAATCAGCGAGTTTCGCTAATGGTTTATAAGCCGCTTTACCATACCACTCTAAGACATAGGGAAGTATCACTGCGTTAGCTAAACCGTGAGGTGTTCCGTACATGCCACCGAGATTATGAGCAATCGCGTGGACATATCCAACGAATGCACGAGTGAATGCTGCGCCTGCATAGAAAGAGGCTTTTAGCATATTGCTTCTCGCTTCAATATTTTTTCCATCTTTATAAGCAATTTCTAAATTCTTATGGATTAAAACTGTGGCATCTTCAGCATATTTACGAGTGGATTTGACATTGCTTTTTCCAATGTAGGCTTCCACGGCATGAGTGAGAGCATCCATCCCTGTTGTAGAGGTGATATGAGGAGGTAGACCAATTGTCAATTTTGGGTCTAAAACCGCGTATTTCGGCCTTAAACAGGGGTCAGCGATAGCATTTTTCTCATGTGTTTCGGGGTCAGTAACCACTGCCGCTAAAGTGACTTCAGAACCAGTTCCCGCTGTTGTGGGAACCGCAAAAAATGGAGGTAGTTTCTTACCGACTTTGAGATAACCTCTCATCTTTCTTACTGATTGTTTGGGTTTCACCACTCTTGCGGCTGCGGCTTTTGCACAATCCATCGGCGAGCCGCCACCAAAAGCGATGATACCTTCACATTTATTGTTAAGATAAACATCTTTGCATTCTTCAATATTCGGAATTGTGGGATTAGGTTGTACTCCGTCATAAACAACATAATCTAAGCCTTGTTTTTTGAGTTCTTCAAACATCGGATCTAATAGATGGAGATTCATTAATCCTTTATCGGTAACCACCAAAACTTTGTTGATTCCTTTATTTTTAATAAAAGAAGGCAATCTCAAGACTGCATCTTCCCCTTCTAATAATTCGGGTTCAGACCAATCCATAAAACACATCGCGAGTTTTAAAACTTTTTGATTTAAACGATACCAGAGTTTTTTCATAATTCTATCTCCACATTATTTAATTTTGAGTGATTTAAGATATGTCTTGTGCTCATCGCTAACACGATAAGACTCCACGGCTTTTTGGATGGCTTTATTGTGAGTAAATACATCGAATTGTTTGTCTTCAATAGCTTTTCTAAAGCTATCATAGTTCTTTGCTAATCCTGTTGCAAGGTACCAGGCAATCATCATCTTTACATAGTAATCATCTAATTTAACTTCTGACACTTTTTGGATATGTTCTTCTTTAAAATCATCTCCAAGATAATAATTCATCAAGCACTTCACCGCATATCTCACACGATATATTTCTTGGCTCTTCAACCACTTATAAACTTCAACAATTAATTTGTTTTTATATTTGTTTAAATATTTATTACAGATTGTGTCGCATACTGACCAATTGGAAACGTAAGGAAGGAAAGTATCAACATATTTAATGAATTCATCATAGTCTTTAATGTTAGATAAGATGAAAGCATGAAGGATATTTTCTTCGTGATATTTATGTGGCAAAGAGTTTAAAAACTCTTTTCTTGTATCTACATCAATCTCTTTTGCATACTTTTTAATAACAGGAAGCCTTACCCCGATAAAGGTCTTTTCATCAATGTTTGGTAGAAGGGGTAAAGTGAAATCACGATACTTCTGATCAGCCTTGGATAAAAGATAATTTTGTATCCTTGTCATAGTATATAAATTATATCAAATATTAATAGATTTTTTCTTTAAATTGTTAATATTCAAAAATATATTGCGCGTCCATACATACATGTGTATAATTAAAAGCAATTTTTATATGTTAGGAGGATGACGTATGAAATTACTTGGAATCAAAAAAGTCTTATTAGCAGTCGGCATCGGCCTTGGCTGCACCACAGTGGGTCTTGCCGCAACAGCAGGTATCACCAATCAAAATTTAGACCCCGCAAAAGCGGATGCCTACACACTCACATTAGATAAGGATAATGTTCCCACAACATTAACTTCTTCTTATCAAGATAACGTGCAAGGCACAGTTAAAACTGGTTTACAAAACAATGTCGTTTTAAACTTTGTCAACGCCAAAACAGTTTCCAATGGTTTCGCTCAATTCGCTAGCCATGGTATTTTATATAATTTCAATTCCTCCACTGGTGCCGTCACCGGTTTGAATTCTGTAAAAGTCACATTGAGTGCTGGTTCTATGTCAATTAGAACTGCAGTCTCTAGTGAAATATCTAATAATGGTATTACATTAAGTAATCCAATCAACTTAACAAGTGGCTCCGCTCAATCTTTAGCGGGTTCCAACTACTTCGCTTTAGAAGCTGGTGATAACGGTGCAACCGTAACCTCTATCGAATTAGGTTATACCTGCGCCACTATCGATGCTGTCGCTAGATTAAATGGTTCCTATACAGGTATTATGACCAGTGATAACCATTCCTATAAATTAACTTTATCCAATGGTAATGCCACATTAGCCTCAATTGATAAAGATCCAAACACTACCGCAAGCGGTACTGCTTCTTTATCCGGTTCAACATTAACCGTTATCATCTCTGGAACAACCTATACATTAACCGTTTCTAACGATGCCTATTCCTTAACATCATCCGCACTCAATATGTATCGCTTATATGATGTCGAAGACTTCGAATCCTATTCTAGTGCGGGACAAGGTTGGGCTTCTAATAGAGGTACAGCCTCTCAATATGATGGTACTGGTGTCAAAGGTAATTACTACTGCGACTACTATGGTAGCAATACCATCCAATCCCCTATCGGTGGTTCTGGTTGGTCCTTAATGGGAAGCGATAACTACATCATTTATAACGCAACCAAAGGTCACCAAAACACCAAAGGTGTTGCTTTCAAAGGCAAAGAAGTTGGCTTAAGATTCTTCCAATTAAAAGCTTACTATGGCATTCCTCAAATCATCGGTAAAGGAACAACCCTCTCCTTCTTTGCAAGAGGTGCAGTGAATAGTTCATTTGCGGATTCTTCCTACGATACAACATTCAAAGTCTTTGCTTATTACAATTCAAAAGTTACTTCCGCTAACCAAGGCACAAGAACTGAAAAAGAATTCACCATCGCTGCCGGAAGTGGCTGGAGAGAATATAAGATGGAATTAGATAGTTCTAAGAACTATTATGCATTCGCTATCTATACCAAGAACTCCACTTCCAGTGAAAGATACACTCCAATCGATGATATTAAGATTTATACCTATTCTCCATACGGATCAATTAGAGTTACTGGTGTTAACATCAGTGAAAGTGAAAGACACTTAACTATTGGCGAAACCCATCAATTAACCGCCACAGTCCTTCCAAGTGATGCGGATAATAACGCTGTGACATGGTCATCCAGCAACACAAGTGTTGCCACAGTTAGTAGCACTGGTTTAGTTACCGCTGTTGCCGCTGGTAATGCCACCATCACTGTTACCACAGTTGATGGCAACAAGACCGCCACATGTGCTGTTACTGTTACTCAAGTTTATCCAAGTGGAATTTATGCCTTTAATATTAGTATTAAGCCAAGTGGAACTGCTTATACAATCATTTCAATTGCTAGTACCGGTGAAGTTTATATCTCTCTAGATGGAGGCAACAACACCTTACAAACATTTGCCACAGTACAAAGTTACACCAACAATAAATTCACCATTCCAATCAGCGGAGATGTTGATGGCGATGCCGTCGGTAACCTCACCGCAACATATGATGCCACAAATGATAGATTAACCAATGTTGGTTTCTCTGGCAAATTTGGTACAAACAGCGTGAGAAACAATAACTCTCTAACATTTGAACATGTCGGCGCCTGGGATTGTAATGAAGATACCGCTGGTCTAAAGAATGTCTTCAATAGAAGTTATGGTGAAGAACCTAGCAACTGGACAGACAGCAACAACGATAGAGTCTTCAGTGTTACCAATGAATATATCAGCAATGGCAAAGCCATGAAGATTAATGGTTATAACAGTGGCAAGGTCCGTCTCTCCTTAAAGAGCAACATCTCCGTCTCTTCTAACCACATTGCCTTCTGGGCCTTTAACCCATCTGCTTCCAACGTGAAGATTAAAGTTAAAGTCAATACTTCCAGTGACTTATCTACAAGAGTGACTGTTCTTCAAGAAAAATATTTAGAACCAGGCTGGAACTTTGTCCACGGTGGTTTCGATAGAACAACAGTCTACAACTTCGAAATCATTGATGTTTCCTATTCTGGAACAGCATTGATCTACGATAACATTGCATTACTCTAAGAGTAATTCAAATATCAAAAAAACGGATTCGCAAGGATCCGCTTTTTTATTGCTTAAGAATTTAATTATAGAGACCTTTTAGATAAGCAGTTTTCTTCACCATATAATAGGTGACAAAGTAGAGATTATCAAACATAATATAATACTTACTTTCAATCCACTTATCGCAATCCATTAATAGGTCATAGGAGATAAATTCAATTTCACTATATAAATCATTAAGATAGGTATTAATGGAATCTTCAGTTAACTCATCCCAAACAGCTTTGAATAATGGTTTTCCATTAGTCTCATCGCTATATAACGTTCTCATCCAGATATCATGAATATAATCAACACCACTTCCATCATGCTTGAATGGGTTTTCCATCACTTCTTCTTGATATGGGAATCCGAAGGAACAAGAATCATAGTCCCAACATGGACCAAATTGGAGTTTACCACCATTAGTTCTAAAGACTTTGAATGACTTGTTGATGTGGTCAGCTTCACATAATAATTGATCCACCACGCCATATTTCGCTAAGGAGTTAACATCCACTATTTCGTTTACTTCTGAGAAGGCAGAAGCGGAGGATTTATAATTCACAAATGCCTGGCAAACATTAGTGAGATATTGTCTTAAATTACTAATATAGGAATTCCACTCATTTTCATGAAAAACCTCAGAATTGTCGTCTTTTTCTTCAATAAAGTCCTCTTTTTCGGGATATTTTAATTCGAAACAATAGCTTTCAAGATCATAGTTTGCCATCTTTATTTCAATATAGGTTTCGCCCTCTGACGCATTAGCTTCAAACATCGCAGCGATATCTCTATCCAAATAGAAATTGATATCATTAAAATCTAAATTCCAAATCTTATCTTGCCCAATATTTAAATGTTCTGATTTCTCATCTATATGCTCACAGAATAGATAGACACCACGATACTCATTATTGAGGTAAACATTTACATGTATTGGTGTGGGAGCAAATTCACTAGAATCTCTTAATAGTTTAGAAAACATTAATGCGGAATAGTTATGCATTCTAGAACCATCTAGATAATCCGCGAGAAGAACATAGTTCTTTGACTTCTTATAGCCAAATAAAGAGGCCTTTTTATCTAACTTGATACGATATGGCTTCTTAGGGAATATCGCAGTGCTATTGCCTCTTACTCTAATTTGAGCCTCAAGACCATCCTCATATTCATCAGTGATGATATTACATTTCACATAATCCACTAAAGAGGTGACATTTTGATTATTCTCCGTGTTGATATAAACACTATGTAGTTCGGTTTCTCTAGGTGCTATTTCTTCTTTACTATATGTAGCAATGATGGAATTGATACTAAATTTAGGTCCTTGGTTTTGAATAACAAAGAAACCTCTATTCTCTTCACTTAAATGAATGATGTTCTCACCAAACACTAGAGGTTGGCTTTCCTTTACTGGAAAAGGACTACTTCCATAAAAGACTCTCGCGGATTCAAAGAGTTTATCATTGATATTAATAATGAGTTGATTCACATATCCAACATTGGTTTTGTTAAAAACAATGCCTCTATTCTCTAAGGTAACGAGATTACCACTACTACTAGAGGAATTTGAACTATATATCTCAATGCTATCTTTAGTTTTCTTTTGGTTCTTAGTGAACTCCGCAACTAATTCGCCATTATCATTCTCGTGGGTTTTACCATATAAAATACAATTCTTGGCGTTATTAGCATGACAAGAAACCAAAGAAATAGAGAATAGACCAATAGAAATTAATAATTTAAGTTTTTTCATGATTAAACCTTATCAATATGATATTAGATAGATTCTCTTTTGTTAATAAAAAGTCGCCTATTAAGACGACTTAGTATTATTTTATCAACTCTTTATTATGGATTTGGAGTCATTGAGATATTATCGATGATGACATAGGCATTAGCTTTAGTGGCATCAGTTAATCCAAAGAAACCAAATCTAATTCTAATTAAATCATTATCAAGTATTGTGTTGTTACTTGGATAACTTTGAGCAATATTAACCGTAACATGATACCAACCATTATCGGTATAAGATGGTCCAAATCCCGCACTTCCACGAGGATCATAATTGAGCCATTGACTATTAGCTTGCCAGTTACTAGAAATAAAATTTAAAGAGAACATATGTTTATATGTATCTGTGCTTTCAAAGAATTCATCAGATAGCATGATGTCAAAGGTCATGATGCATGTTTTAGCATCAATTGTATTTAAACCATCTGCTTCTGGAGAGAATGCACAATAAGCTTGGTCACCATTAACAGCGCTATTGGCAAAGATTAATTTACGAGCGGTTGTACTATTTGGTCCATAAGTTTGATCATGAACAAATTCATCAGTGGTTCCGTTACTATAACCATAGTCAATAGAGAGATTCTCTAAATTACTTGTTAAAGTGGCTACTTCCGGAACGATAATGGATTGATCGACACTAAAGTTAATGTTATCAACTAGTCCAACAGAATCAGACCAGTCACCCCTAATATAGAATCTACCTATGGTCTCAGGAGCATTGGCTCTACCAGCATCACCATTAGTTTTCATTAATTCAGAAGCAATCATTGTGACATGGATATAACCATCATTAAGGACTTCATATGTCACACCATCATAATTGCCTTCTGGGCCATTTTGATTAAAGGCATAATATCCATAATATTTGCCCCAGTCTTCTTGCATAACGCACATATTAAATGTGCCATTATAAATGAGGTAATAATCGAATTCAATGGTTGTATATGCAGCATATGTCGTTTCATATGTGAAGTTTCTTTGATAATAGAACTGTTGTCCACGATATGTCGTCGTCGGAGCACCAAGAGGTTGAATATAGAAATTCTTCAAATAGAATGTACCCGCAGCATTGGTGTCATAGAATCTAATGCCAAATGTTTCACCAACGTTGTGGTTGTAAAGGGTATCTAATGCCATAGTAAATTTCACGTAGCCATTTTCAGCATCTTCAATCGTGTAATTTGCACCACTTTGGGTGAAATCAATGCTGAAGTTATTGTATCTACCACCACTATAGTTACAGGCACCTATGGTCATATTGGTTATGTTGCTAGATTTGAACAAGAAACTAACATAATAATCTTTTCCAAGCTCATTTGTATGATCGCCAGTCTTAATCTCAAATCTATTGTTTGCAGCCGCAAATGTGACTTGTAAACCATCAGCGGTATCGGAGAATGAGACACTACCTAGTCTGACTTGACCATTAGCGGCAACAGCGTAATCAGTAGTCACAGCTGGACCAGCGTGTTCTTGGGTCTCAGTTTTCACAATGTAAGAATATTGTCCCCAAATCTTATTGATATAATCAGCGTGATCATATGTAGTTTTGGATTCGTTATACTCTTTTAATCTATGAGCTTCAAAAACAATATTGCTTGTATATTGATAACAATAATAAGCTTCAGAACCATTAGAGAAATCATTTGGCATTGCCATTGAACCACTAGGTTTATACCATCTTGGCTGTGTCACAGAGGGGACATGGAAGGAATGAGCCATTGGTGTAGCGGTTTCCAAATAACGGATATCATAATAATTATCAACATAGTTGATGCCGACATCGAAGAATAGATGTGTATGGCCATTGAACCACATGGCTTCAGGATATTCTTTTAATAATTCCACAAAACGATTGATATTATCGTACATCACACTAACCATAATGGCTCCACCATATTTAGCAGGATAGACATCGCCTTCTCTAAATTGTTCAATTGGAGCGTGTTCAATAATATTTAAATTGTATTTGCTATAAGCAAAGTTATTGTCATTTGTGTGGTCACCAGAATATTCCGCGATAGCACTTTCTAATAAAGTCATCTGTTTAGCGCTGAAATTATCTTTGGTACCGGTTCCACTTTCACCACCTAACATCTGATCCATGAAGAAATAGAAGTTATTACCGATAGTCGCATAATAATAACAAGTAGCACCATCGCCTTCTAAGTCATTATAGAAGACGGAAACTGGTAATGATGGATTGTTATATGTATTAGCAAAATATGATGCAGCATTATCTAATGAGATAAATGTTTTGGTTGCACCATTATAAATAGCATGGCTCTTAAAGAGTGCGGGAACAGGTTGATCGTGATTACCGATAGAAGCAAAGATTAAGCCGGTGAAATTACTATCCTGGCAAGCGGCTTCGTATTTAGCATAATCACTAGCATCTCTACCGGTATCACCAGAAGAGATAACATATTCCACACCATCAGCTTCAAATCTATTTAAAGCTTCTTCTAAGTGTTTTTGACCATTCGCATAATTGAGGTGTGGATCACTGATTGTGGCATATTTATGAATCAATGATTCATTATTTCTCTTTTCACTTGGAATATCATATGAAGCAAGAGCAGAACCATTGAGTTCAGCATATACTTTAGTAGCACTTGCGGGGATAACGACATTTTCATCCACAGTAATAGCTAAATCAGTGGTTGCGCTTTCCGCAGTCACGCTACCTAAAGCATAATAATTATCAAATTTATTAGAACTATCGCCCCAATAGAATGAAACTTCATCATTAGCGACAAAGCCATTATCTTTATGAGCGAGGATTGCTCCTTGAGCGTAACCGCGTTCAAGTTGTTCATCACCCGCAAAAGTATAGGATACATATGTATCACCAGGAGCTACTGGAGCTTCACAAGTATAATTAGCGGTTAAGCTTCGAAAATAAATAGAATCGGAATCAACATTATTTATTGAGAAATAACTGTAATTTGAAACGGTAAATACATGAGTGTCTACTTCATTAGGAATGAGGGTGATGGTTTCAGATTGAACGACATAAGCCCCATATGCATTGCCGAATGATATATTGTAGTCAGCGCTTGCGGCAGTAACAGTAATTTGATAAATACCATTAACTGGTGTTTGGTTTCTTATATAACCATTAGCATTAATTCTCGCAAAAGAATTAGCGTTGCTTGTATAAGATGTTTGATCAAGTGTAAAGGTAATTGGATTACCAATCGCGGTGTTTCTTACAAATGTTTTTGCGCTAGCTTCACTTGAAGTTAACTTATTGGTGTTATTTAAAACTAATGAATAATCATTTTGACCAGCTTTTGCTCGGTTTAATAAACCCCCTCCACTAAGAAATGGAACGCAAATTAAAGCGGCCATCAAAAAGCCACCAAAAGAAGCAGCCATCAGTATTTTTTTCTTTCTCATATATATGTTCTCCCACATATACAATAAATAGTATTGTGTGCAAAAGCAACATTTTTCAACCAGGTTAAAAATAGCGTATAATTGAAGTTATAAATATAACATCGTTAAAATAGATATAAAGATTAGTTATGGCCAGTTGGATTTGGAACAGTAATAAATATCTAGAAGATTCTTATGTCGAATTTATTTTTGATGTGCAATTAGATGAAGATAAAGAAGTTGAAATGCTCATCGGCGCAGTTAATAACTATGCCCTATTTATTAATGACCAATTTGTTGATTCAACATCTTACCATTCCTATCCCTATCTACCAGTCTTAGATAAACTTAATCTAAAACTTATCAAAGGAATAAATAAATTTAGAATCATAGCGTATTGCTATGGCTGCACAAGCTGCATGTTTTATTATAAAGACACTCCAGGTTTATATTTCGTCATCAAAGATGGAGAAAAAATCTTAAAAGAAAGTAATGAAGATATCTTATCTGCGTTAAGTAATGAATATATCTCTGAAAAGAAAGTGATGATTGATGGACAAGTTGGTTTTAAACAATTCTTAAATCTAACCAAACCAGAACCTAAATTTCATAAATCGGTAATTGTCCAAAAGTCAGTTGACTTTACATTAAGGCCAAACAAGAAATGCCTATTATTAGGACGTTTAGAATCAATAGTTATTAAAGAAACACCAGAATTCATCTTAGTGGATACCAATAAAGAACATGCTGGGTTCTTAGATTTTGATATTGATTCTAGTGAAGAACAAGATGTTGTTATCTCCTATGGAGAACATATCGTGGATGGACAAGTGAGAAGATTAATTGAGGGACGTGATTTCTCTTTTGATTTTCGTTTAAAGAAAGGTAATAACAAATTCTTATCAACTTTAAAACGTATTGGGGCAAGGTATTTACAAATAAACTACAATCATCCACTTAATGTTAATTATTTAGGGATTTTTGAAGTGGAATATCCCTTTAATATAAAACCTCGTAAATTTGTTGATGAATTAGATCAAAAAATCTATGATGTCAGCATCCATACATTAAAGTGTTGCTACCACGAGCATTTTGAAGATTGCCCTTGGAGAGAACAATCCTTATATACACTTGATTCAAGGCTCCAAATGCTCGCTTACTACCAAGCTTTTGATAATGAAGAAGCTGTTGAAGCCTCGATTGATTTGATGCTCAATGACTGGAGAAAAGACGGACAATTGAATATCTGCTTCCCCACTGATGCATCGTTAGTCATTCCAACTTATTCTTTATATCTATTTGACATCATTTGGGAAAACTATGAGCACACTCAAAATATCGAAATATTGAAGAAAAGTAAGCAAAAACTCGCAGAAATCCTCGATGATTTTACCAAAAACATGGAAAATGGCTTAGTGAATAGATACCAGAAAGATGGCTTTTGGAACTTCTATGAATGGAATGCCGGTTATGAAGGCTACACTCCTGTTGATTCTAAAACAGATGCGATGATTAATCTATTATTCCTCAATAGTTTAATTATTCAAAATAAGATTAATACAGTTCTTAAAATAGACAAGGACTATATATTAGAGATTAATAGTCTTAAAAAGAGAATTAAAGATGAATATTATGATGAAAATAGGATGATGATCGATTTCTATAAAGGTGGTTCTAGATATTCTTCCTTAATTAATTCGTTAGCCATCTCATTAGATGTTGTTCCTAACCCCGTAGAAACCACTAAACACATGTTAAATGATAAAGATGTCACACAACCTACACTATGTATGAAGTATTTCTTATATAATGCATTATTAAAAGTCGATGCTTCTTATAAGGAATTTGTATTAGAAGATATTCGTAAAACCTATAAAGCTATGCTAGATGATGGTGCAACATCATTCTATGAAACCGCACTTGGCGAAAAAGACTTCGGTGGAGCCGGGTCTTTATGTCATGGTTGGAGTGGAGCCACACCAGTCATTTTCTATAATATCTTAGATATTAAATAATTATTTCAAATTAAAGATATCGCAAATATCATCTTCAAGGAGCATGACATGGTCTCCCCCAGATCCACCGAAAGAATGGGAGTTATGGAGATAAAGGACTCCGAGATGATATTTTGTGCTGCAGAAGAAATGTGTGCCATAAGCACCAGACCAACCAAAGAAAGAATCTGGTAAATGCTCCCAATCTTTCCCGGTTCTAACATGTACTGATAAGCCAAATACTTTAACAGGTTCAACTTTAGAATGAGTGAGCATCTTTTTAAATGATTCTTTAGAAAGGATACGCTTACCTTGGTATTCACCTTCATTTAAAAGCATAATCATAAATTTTAAATAATCTTCCTTTGTGGATAATAAGCCCGCTCCACCACCAGGATAACCAAATGGGAAGAAATCAAATCCGGTTTCTTTTTGTTTTGGAGCCACTAATTTACCATCGATTTTGGTGTAACTAATCGCTAAATCAGACTCTTTGATATTATCAAAGCTATATGTAGTATGATTCATCCCTAATGGTTCAAAAATGTATTTCTTTAAAAACACTTCATAGGGCATATTAGACACTATCTCCACTATTCTAGCCAAAATGTCAAATGTTGCCGTTGCGCTATAAGTTGAATTAGTGTCAGGAGCGTATTCCAAAGAAAAATCTTTGTATTTATACATAATATTCTCTAGACTCGAATAATCTGATCTTTTTAATCTATTGGTTTCTAATTCCCCTAACGAACCAGATTGTAATCCAGATGAGTGTCTTAGTAATTGTTCAATGGTAAGGCGATAAGGATGAGGATCTAAAATGTTACCTTTCATATCTCTCACATAGAACTTATCCATAAAAGGAATATATTTATCAATGTAATCCGTTATTTTTAATAACTTCATATCTTCGCAGATTAAAACCGCCACACCCGTGATAGGTTTAGTCATTGAAGCTAATCTAAAAACTGTGTGATTAGTAATTGGATATCCTTTTTCAATATTGGCTAAGCCAATATTATCATCAAATATTATTTCATCATCTTTTATGATGGTAATAGAAAGACCGGACACAGCGTGATTAGCATTAACATATTTATCTAATCTATCTTTAAGGTTATCGAAGTTATACATATTGTTAGTATAGCAAAAAAGCCGTCATTACTGACGACTTATTTTGGTTTTAGAATAAGAAGTTCAAACTAAATAATTAGTCTTGTTTTCTCTTTTTAATTACTAAGGCTGTTACACCAGCAAGAGCCATCATAGAGAGGATAGCGCCAGTAGCGATAATGCTACCACCACAGCCACCTTTATTAGAAGGTTGTTCTTCTTCAGATTCAGAGGTTTCTGGTTCTGGTTCAACATATTCTTCTACGGCATCCATCGCAGCTTTACCACTAGTGACAGCAGCGGTAACGGCTTCTTCTGTTTGGGCGGCTTCAATTGCTGCTAATGCAGCATTCTTGGCTTCTAATAATGCAGCCTTACCAGCTTCATCATATTTTTTGTTAGCGAGAAGTTGATTATAGTAAGTATTAATTTCTTCAACAGCAGCTTCTTTGGCGGCAGCTAATGCTGCAGCAGCAGCTTCTTCTGCCTCGTATTGAGCCTTTGTCTTAAGAGCATCTAATTGTGCTTTAGCAGCGGCAAGAGCAGCGGCCACGCCAGTTTTATCGGTAGCGGCATCAATAGCATCTTTACCATCAGCAACGATTTGCGCTAATTGTTGTTGTTCAGCTTCGCGATAATCATTAGGATTCTTATATGCTTCAAGCTCCGCTTTGGCGGCAACTTTTGCTTCTGCTAATTCTTGAGCGATTGTTTTGACATTTGCAATATCGGCTTTAGCTTGTTGCACGATAGCGTCTGCTGCGGCTTGATCTGCAGCGGCCATAATACTATCTTTCGCTGCATTAATAATAGAATTGATTTCGCCTTGATTGGCTTCAGAATATAGAGTCATATCAATGGTTGCTTTATATTCATCAAGAGCTTTAAGGGCATTATAAACAAAGGTTTTGAGCCAAGCACTACCATTGAAAGTCAGAGATATTTCTTTGACATTAGCGTTTAAACCTAATGTGTATTGCCACACTCCTTTAATAATGACGACAACGCCATCAACAGCATCGGTATAATTAGGAATATCGCCTAAGTAGAAAATATAAGTCTTAACACCCACTTTAATCATTGGGCATCCACTCTTTTCAACTCCATTAATAGAGATACAGGCAGCACTAGATTGGACTAATCTTTCACTCCAGTTGTCATTATATGGAATAGCATCTTCAGTAGCAGAAACTAAATCGATTTCTTTAGCGTTACCATTGCTATATGTCAAATCTAATTCCACCATGGTATATGGGACATTTACCCAAGCAGAGCCATCCCATTTCACTCTTAGTGGGTCCACCACAATATCAACATAATTTGATGGTGATTCATTGTAACGCCAAGTACCTTGAAGCACAACTTCATCATCGACTTGTCTGTTGTTTTGAAGTGTTGAGTAATTGATATCATTTAAGCCGAAATAGTAGCGGTTTGGACCAACTTTAGTTAAACGGCCTTTGGAGTTTCCAGAGACTGTTGCGGTTGGTTCACCGTTTAGTAAAACTGCATCATCGCTAACTTGAATAAATCTAGTGTTCCAATCAACAACAGGAGCGCTATTAGTAACTTTGGCATTTATATAGAAACCATTTTGATTGTTCTGTTCAACTTTATTGAATGAAGTATTAATAGATGCGGAACTGTTGGTAATAAATGCCCAGGCACCATTTGACCATTGAGCGCTGAATGGAGAAACTGTAACGTTCCATCCAGAAGCTGTTGCCCAACTACCTCCAACAGTAATGATGTCACCTTCCTTAATGCATTTAGCACCTTCATGGCTACCTTCGGTGTAATTGTAAGCACCCCAGTTAATCGCATCGATACATAATTCGTATTTGAAGTTGGCGGTTTTTTGAATTTTCACCATTCCATCACCAATGGTTTGGTTGTCGTTGATAGCAAATGCATCAGCGGAAACTTGGACGATTGGATCAACATCCCAACCAACAGCGATATTGTTTTCATTGACGTTTCTTAAATCCAAAACGTTTCGATTGCCGTTTCCATAGAAATCGGTGAAATGAAGTGTGAGATTCCCACCATCCGCTTTTGCGGGTTTGAATTCTTTCACGGAATTAATCGCTAGGAAAGAACCAAAAAGAAGAGAGGCTGGCAAAAATACCAAAAGTAATTTTCTTTTTTGCATATAATTATCTCCTTGTATCATCTTTATTTTACTTTAGAAAAAAGAAAAATGGTTGCACTATGTTGCTATTTTATTTCTTGTTGTTGTCGATTACCTCCATCTGGCCTATATAGACCTAGATATGCTTTATCTGGATATTGATATTGATTGATGTAATCATCCATATTTTTAAAGCTGTTAATGTAGCTCGCCAAAAAGATTAAGGGTAATAAAAAGATAAATAAGACAATCAATATTAATATAAAGACAATGATATAAGTTGGAATTAAAGATAAGAAATAGAAAGCGTAAAGAGGAATAAGCAATAGGAGAATAAAGATTCCACGACGAATAAATAGTCTGGCTCCGACACCGATATTTTTAAATATGTTACTGTTATAAACAGTATTTAAATAACAAGCAGTAAACAGAATGGGAACAATAACCGCTAAAGAGATACCAGCTAAGATAAATGTGAGATAGATGTATTTAACATCAAAAGAATAAAAGACAAATATATTGAGAAAAGTAATCAATCCAACTAAGAATCCCACAAATAAGAAACTGCCAATGTTTTCCTTTATTCCATTAAAGAAATCAGACACCGCAAATAGAGGTTCGTTCCAGATAAGGCGGCGATATATTTTTAATACTCCTCCAAGAGGAATGAATAAAAGCATAAAACAAATGACATAGATTCCATTGAATATCAAATGGGTGAAATAGATGTTGCTAGCTTTAGTTTCCTCGGATATTCCACTATTGGCTGATATGGAAGAAATAAGAGAATATTTAACAAAAATAGCAACAAGAAAAGGAATTAAAAACAACAGCAAAACTAGGCCCATTTTAATCAAAAGAGCGTAGTTATCTTTCACAATTTGGAAAAATTGTTCCCTCCTAGTTTTGGGGAAATCTTTCTCAGTGAAATCAGCTTTCGGTTTTGAATTCTTTTTCGTCATAAATCATTTTCTTATAACTATTGATGAGTTCGTTATCGCTCTCAAAGATTTCTTGAGGATTTCCAGATAACACTATTTGGCCTTCATCCATCACGAATATCTGATCCGCTAAAGAGAGGGCTTCTTGAATGTCATGAGTGACATATATGACTGTGGCATTATGCTTATTCATTAGCTTCTTAATAAAGATTCTTTCTTCGCTTCTTCTTTGGGGATCGACGTTGCTAAAGGGTTCATCAAAAAGATATATCTTTGCGTTTTTGATAAGGGCTCTCGCTAGAGAGGCCCTTTGTCTTTGACCATAAGAAAGATATTTAGGTTTTCTAAATAGACAAGCTTTTAAATCGAGTTCCTCCGCAACTGCGTAGACTCTTCTAATAATTTCTTCTCTACTGGCCTTAAGGTTCTTTAACGGGAAAGCAATGTTATCAAATATGGTCATATGAGGATATAAAACATAGTTTTGATCAACATAGGCTAACTGCCTTTCAGCGACAGATAATTCTTCGATATTTCTTTTATCTAAGAATATTTTTCCTTCGTAGGCATCCATCAATCCGGCGATAAGCCTTAATAAGGTGGTTTTTCCACTCCCTGAGGAACCTAAAATCACACTGAAAGACTTATCCTTAAAGGATACAGAAACATCCTTAATCGCCACTACTTCGACATTCTTTTTGTTGATGTAGCGGTAGGTCACATTTTCAAAGGAAATATTTGGCATAAATTATTTTTCGTTTAGCTTAAGGGGAACGACGAATAACGCACCAGCGGATGGGACTTCTAATTCAATTTTGTTCTTTGAATTTAATAATTCAATCTCTTCAACGCTATCTTCATTTTGGCGATAGATTTTTACACCCTTATATTCTGATGCTAAATTCAAAGTGACTTTAGTGTCTTTGGATTCATAAGGATTAGTTAAATTTGTAATAACAAATCCCTTGTTATTGTTTTTATCTTCAAAATGTCCGACGACAATATCTTCATCGCTCTCAATTTTCTTAATTACTCCAGTGCTAGCAATATCCACTTCGTGGAGTAAATAATCTAATAGACCCACACTAGCGGGATGCTTACCATAAACTCCAGTTGTTCCTAAATAATCGAAGTTCATATAAACGCTATCCCAGGTCCTTAATAAAGCGGTGGATTCTTTGACATCATAATAACTATCCGTAGGACGTCCATTACTATTGACGATAGGATTGATATGATCAGCTTGTGTGGCTGCATAGGTGTAATGAATCATATATGATGTTCCAAAAGCCAAACCGACGTTCATCTGATATAACAAATCAGTAGCGCTTGGATCGATATAATTTAATCCACCGGCATTGTGCTTAGTGGTTAATAAAGTAAACCATAATGGAAGGTGATGAATTCTCGCATAATACGCACTAATGGAGAAGTTATATAACCAGTCTTCTCTTAAGTCTACTTGTCCAGTCAATTCATTGGTGTAAAGAGCGTAGAAATCAAATGATACCATTTCTAAACCACAGTCTTCGACATAGGCTTTTGTGTATGTTTCATAAGAATCACCGATATTTGAACTATAGCAAGGATTCAAATTGACAAAGAACATCTTGTCTTTCAGTTCACTATCATCCCACTGCTCTTTCATCTCTGCCAAAACAGGTAGATTCGCAGGAGAAGGTTCATCATAAGTACAATAGCCAAGGAAATTTGGATTATCAGCATACGATGGAATGGTTCCGTCCCATGGTCTACGATCAAAGATAAAATCAATGTCGTATTTATTGGCACGGGTAATCAAAGATTCATATCCTGTTTCATTATTTGAAAAGGTGCCGATTAATAAATCCATATCAGCATCTTTGACATCTTTTAATTGCTGTTCGGTAACAGTTCTTGTGGTCCAAGCCCAGGCCCCTACTTGTACTCGTTTGTCATTATTAAAGGTAGGAACAAATAGGTCATCAACAGATACCTTTGCACCTTGACCAGTACAACTACTTAATATCGCTGGTACTCCTATTAAACAGGCAAATAGTGAATAATAATTCCTCTTTTTCATAAAAACTCCATTAGATAATGCTTATATTGGAAAGCTTGAAATAGGTATTTGGATTATTGAATACAAATTCAAATCTGAGGCCATAATAAGCATCATCATAATCTATTTCTAATTCAATCTTGCTACCATCCCAGCCATCATCCCAAGAGGCATTACCTTTAGCCACCGCAGTGGTTCCAGAAGAACCATTATATTTAGCATAATATGCTACAAAGGTAAATTGGTTATCACTTGAATATGCCGCATTATCGGTCACACATTCGACTTCCAATGTGATTTTCTTTCCGCGTTCAATTAGTCTTCTTAAGTTGATAAATCCATGTCCCTCTTGTTCTTGAGTTATCTTTAGATAATTGTCTTCTTCACCTTCTTCAATTTCATAGGAAATGTTAGAGGCATAGTCAAAATCTCTAAGTTGGCTTTCTCTTAAGAAATTGTAATAAGTGATTTCTGGATCGGTGTTGATTTTAATACTATTAACAACGAAATAACCATTATAATCACCAAACTTGAAGACCATTTTAATGGCGTAGATATCTTCAAAAACATAGTTTCTCAAAGTCACTTTTTCACCATTAGTAAGTTTGATTTGTGCCCAGGATTCATTAGAGGCATTGTAAGCACCATAATACCAGTCTTTTAAGTTTTGAGGATCTTCATCAGTAATCGGTGAATTATGTTCATCCTCTTTTGCATCTAAGCGCTTGCCATCTGGATAAGCACCATAGGTGAATAGACCAACCCAATTAGTTCTTACACCATCGTTATAGGCAAATGATGTATCGCCATAGAAGGTGACTTCAAAATCAATAGTTGTGCCTTTTTCGATGAAGCCAGTCTTTAAATCTAAATAGCCTTCTAGTTCCGCGCTATCAACTCTTTCCACTTTTAAACCACCATCAACGAGGGCATATTGTACATTTTCGTCATTAGCGAGAGATTTGAGTTCATCTTCACTCGCGAATTCATATTCGGATTTAACATTTTCATAATCCATGTAATTAATCTTTAATGAGTGGAACACCCAACTATTGTTAATCCAATAAGAGATGTCGGGATCATAATCGTCATCAACTTCTTTTCTACCGAAATCCATGAGGAAAATGATACCACCACAATTTTCAAGGATATTCATCTTGTAAACAAGATGCCCATTATTCCATTCTGGAACCTTTTCCCAACTAGCATGGTCGGGATTTAAGGAATTATTACCTTGGCCCCAGTACCATTGTTTAATTTGTCTTCTGGTGGAATCATCACGTGGGCTTGGAAGGTTACCGCTAGAGATGACAGAGCCATAGCCGTCACTGCCATAGGCATAGAATCCGGCTTTAATACCTTGTTCTTTATCAGCATCACCTTTAAATTCGACATTAATTTCCACTGATGAACCAGCAGTTAAAGGTGTGGGTAGTTCTAAATAACCACGAGGGTCACTGGATTGGTTTTTGACCACCATTCCTTCTTCTTCGATGGAAAGATTGAGATTGCCATAAACATCAATAAAGCTATCAATATCTTCTTCATCATCGAAAGCAAATTCACTCTTTAAGTCTTTAAAAACCGCATATAATGTGTGATCTGCAGCGATTTCCACTTTTGATTTATAGGTAATTGGTTCTCCAGTACCTTCTTCATTTAAGAACCAACCGAGGAAGTTTGAAAGTTTTCTCGATGGGTTATTGGGAATCACTAAACCACCATAAATATTTCCATAAGTAACCACTCTTGGATCTAAATAAGTAGCCCCATTGATGTTTCCACCATTGAGCTCAAAACTAACTGTGTATTTTTTACCTTCCCAATTTGCGAATAAGGTATGGTCTTCCATGCCTTCTTCGATAACTGTTTCACTGGTGACATTATCACCTTTACCATCTTTTCTCACATTCCAACCACCGAAGTTATAGCCATATCTTTCAAATGATGGGGTGGGAAGTTCGCCATAAGTTTCTCCTGGCGCAAAATAACGGGTCTTAGGAACTTCATGTTCACACTCATAGTTCCAATCAAAATTAACTTTTACTTTGCCGCTAAACTTATCACAGCCAGAAAGAGAAATGGTAAAAGCTATTCCTAAAATAGATAATATTTTAAATTTCTTATTCATTGCTAACCCCCGCTAATTTCATCTTGGTTTCCCATTGAACATCATATTCATTAAATTCTTTCATCATTAGTTCTTCAGCGGTGGATGGAGTCTTTCCTCCAAATGCAGCAGCAATTTCTAAATCCTTACAGGGTTCTAAACCCGCTAAGAATTCCATCGGAGTATTCATATAATTGCCATAAGAAATGGATTTCTTGATGAGATCAAGTCTGGATTTACTATAGTAAGTGCCTAATTTATAGTATTCCATCTGCTTATAATCAACAGTCATTGGAGTACCACAACCGTAAGAAGCATTCATCATAATTTCTTGACCATCTTTAGATAACATGAATTTCAAGAAATCTTTGGCTTCACTAACTTCATTGGAGTTTTCTGGAACGACCGCCATAAAGTCAGCGAGATTGTGTCTAGCAAGTCTGGCTTCATATAAGAAGTTTAAAGTATTTAAAGAAATGCTAAGGCTTGTAGCATCAGCTTCCACTGGAGTCTTATCATCATTGATGTAATTTTCATCGATGAAAGCAACAACATTTTGTAACTTTGTCTCTTTTCTATCAGCATTACCGGTGAAGTCAGCGGCAATCGCTGGACTATTGACGATTTCACTTAAAATGGGTGTTCTAATTAGTTCCACATCCGCTTCACCGGGATTGAATTGTGTGGAAGCTTCTCTTTCCATCCAGTCACCGTTACAACTGAACATAGAATTGCCTCTTAAGAAAGATAATTGTTCTAAGTCATAAGTTGTTCCGATATCAGTGGAAGCAACATAGCCATTTTGTTGTAAAATCATATTCCTAACTATGTTATAGGAATACTTTCTAGCATCAGTTTTATAAATATCTGCGGTATATATTCCATTTGCATCTTTACCTTCAAAGAAGTTATTAGCGGCTTCTTT
>JBGUQI010000042.1:0-4864 GCA_045130875.1 Bacilli bacterium
AGTCCATACCGCACCTGGTCATGGTGTAGAAGACTATCAAGTCTGTTTGAAATATCCAGGAAGAGGTTTAGAACCATATTGTCCAGTTGATTCTCATGGTTATATGATGCCCGGAACTGGTGAAGGCATTGAAGGTTTGTTCTATGAACAAGCTAATGATGCTGTCTTGAAAATTATCGAAGATAATGGTGCGTTATTAAAACATACGACATTTATTCACTCCTATCCTCATGACTGGAGAACAGGCAAACCATTAATCTTTAGAGCCACAGACCAATGGTTCTGTTCTATCTCCCCAATTAGAGATGAGTTACTAAGGATTATTCATGAGACCAAATGGTATCCCGCTTGGGGTGAAACCAGAATGGTCAACATGATTAAAGATAGAGCGGACTGGTGTATCTCTCGTCAAAGAGTGTGGGGTGTTCCAATCCCAATCTTCTATAACGAAGATGGTACTCCCATCATCGAAAAAGAAGTCTTTGACCATATCGCAAAATTGTTTAGAGAAAATGGTAGTAATATCTGGTATGAAAAGAGTGCGAAAGAATTATTACCTAATGGTTATAAGAATGAACATTCACCTAAAGGTGAATTCACTAAAGAAAACGACATCATGGATGTCTGGTTTGATAGTGGTTCCTCTTGGGCGGGATGCTTACTAAATAGAGGCGTTAAATATCCAAGTGATTTATATCTTGAAGGTAGTGACCAATATCGTGGTTGGTTCAACGCTTCCTTAATCGTTTCCGTGGCCACGGAAGGTGTCGCTCCATTTAAGACTGTTACCTCTCATGGTTGGGTCTTAGATGAACATGGAGAACAGATGCACAAATCCAAAGGTAATGGTGTGGATCCCTCCAAGATTGCCAATGTCTATGGCGCGGACATCTTAAGACTTTGGGTTAGCAGTGTCGATTATCAACAAGATGTACGTATCGGTGAAAACCTCATCAAACAAATCGCTGAACAATATCGTAAGATTAGAAATACTTTAAAATTCATCTCTTGGAACCTCGTTGATTTTGATCCTCAACAATCCGCGACCAGTTTTGAGAAAGTTGATTTATTCATCTTGAATAAATTAGATGAACTAACCAATCACGTTATCGAATGCTTCGATAGATATGATTTCTCCTCCGCGATCGGTGCGATTATGACTTATATGTCCGCGGATTTATCATCCTTCTATTTGGATATCAGCAAAGATATCCTCTACTGTGAAGCTAAGGATAGTCAAAGAAGATTACAAGT
Organism: Bacilli bacterium; assembly: GCA_045130875.1. GTDB lineage: Bacteria > Bacillota_I > Bacilli_A > RFN20 > CAG-826 > RUG13091. The sequence continues at coordinate 1,255 of JBGUQI010000042.1, forward strand.
ACAAACCACTTTATATAGAATTGGTGAAACCTTACTTAGACTATTGAATCCAATCCTTCCATTTACAATGGATGAATTCAATAACAACCTTCCTGGTAGAAGAGAGAAGAATGTCCAATTGCTCAATTATCCAAAACATAAGGATTTAGGCGATAAGAGCGTTAAACTCGATGAAGAATATGAATTACTCAAAGCTTTAAGAAGCGACGTTCTAAAGGCCTTAGAAGAAGCCAGAAATAATAAAGTTATTGGTTCTAGCCAAGAAGCAAAAGTGGAATTGGCGATTATTGAAAATAAAGAACAATATTCCGCGCTTATCAAAGAGATTACTGTTGAAGGTTTAGCTAAAGCCTTTGTGGTTAGTGAAGTTGTCTTATTAGATGATGTTAAAGCTCCTCAGTTAACAGTGAGTAAAGTGAAAGTGGAACATCATCAAGGACATTTCTGCGAGAGATGCTGGAATTATGAAGATGCGGCGATAGAGCAAGAAGATGGTACTTACTTATGTAGACGCTGCCAGAAAGTTGTAGGTAAATAATATGGAAGGTAAAACATTTTGGAATAAAGTCCTATATGGACTTAAATGGTTCTTTTTCTCCTTTATTTGGTTAGGCATCATCTTTTTGGTGGTTGATATCGTCACAAAAGTATCAGTCGTCAATTATTTCCACGCTCCCGCTGGAAATATTAATTGCACGCATGAACCAATCGAAATCATTAAAGGTTTCTTAAATATCGAATATATCGTAAACGATAAAGCCGCATTTGGTATGGGGTTTGATTCTGCAGACACGAATAGAATCATCTATATCATCGTTGCCGTTATTGGTTCCGGCTTAATCATCGGCATCTATTCCTGGAAATATAAGAAACTCAACAATCTCACTAAAGCCTGCTTAATGCTTATGGCAGTCGGTGCGATTGGTAACTTAATTGATAGAATTTTCTTTAGCCCCGAATTCTTAGGTTACAGTGTTAACGGTGTCGTTGACTGGATTAACTTCTATGGTATCTGGGGATTCCACTTTAACATTGCGGATAGCTGTGTTGTAGTGGGCACTCTTATTCTCATTGTTTACCTCATTGTGGAAGAGATTAGAGAAGTCATCAAAAAGAGAAACAAAGAGGTTAAACAAACTAATGGTAAAGTTCTCTCTAAAGAAGAACAATCTCGCTTAGAACAAGAACAACCAAAAGAAGTGAAGGAAGAAGCGAAAGCTGAACCTGAAGAAGAAAAGAAAGAGGAATAATGGCGAAGTTCATTATAAATGAGTCATTAAATAATACGCGACTAGATAAAGCTCTGGTCGCTTTTATGACTGATAAATCTCGTTCCTATGTTGCTAAACTCATCGATGAGGGACATTGCTTAGTGAATGGCAAGGTCGCTAAATCATCTTTGAAGGTTAGCACTGGAGATGTCATTGATGTCGAGATTCCCGAAGATAAACCTCTCGATGTTCAATCAGAAGATATCCCTTTAAACATCATTTATGAAGATGAAGATATCCTCATTATCGATAAGCCTCAAGGTATGGTGGTTCATCCCTCAAATGGCCATTGGGAACATACCTTAGTGAATGCGATTATGCATCATTGTAAAGATTTGAGTGGTATCAATGGTGTCATTAGACCTGGGATTGTTCATCGTATTGATAAAGATACTTCTGGTTTAATATGTGTGGCGAAGAATGATACCGCACATAACTTTTTAGCGGAACAGCTTAAAAACCATACGATGAGCAGAACTTATGTCGCTTTAGTGCGTGGTGTCATTAAAGAGAATCATGGCACAGTTAATATGCCTATAGGAAGAGATCCACGAGACCGTCAAAAGATGGCGGTGACTCGTGATAATAGCAAGGACGCAATCACTAATTATGATGTAATCAAAAGATTTTCCAATAACACTCTTATTGAATGTCGTCTAATCACTGGTAGAACCCATCAGATTAGAGTACATATGTCGTATATTGGATATCCTGTTGAAGGGGATCCTCTATATGGTGGAAGAAGTTATAAAAAACTCTATAGTGGTGGTCAACTTCTCACCGCGGTGAAATTGAAGCTCATTCATCCCAAGACAAAAAAAGAGATGGAGTTTGAAACTAAACTTCCATCTTACTTCCAAGATATTATTGATAATTTAGAATAAATTATTTTCCTAATATTTCCTCATAGTTCGCATAGTTCTTGCGAGCTATTTTATTAAATTCTTCAGGGCCATATTTCTCTAATAGTTTTTTAGCGCATTCTGTGACTTTTTTACTGGAACCAAAGGGAATAACCATTCCATACTTTTCAGATAATTTTTCCATCTCTAAGAGGAAGGAGAAACGAGCGATAACACTCGCTAAAGCGACTGAGGGGAAATATGATTCTCCTTTGGTCTTAAATAATATACCTTTAACTTGTTCTTCGTTCTTATCATTGAGATAACTGTAATAGGTTTCTTCTTTAACAAATTGATCGATGAAGATATTTAAAGCATCAGGATGTTCTCTACGCATATTTAATAATGCACGGTTATGCATTTTAGCTTTTAATGAATTGAGATTTTCACCTTTATCAATCATCTCGTTATATTTGGCATTTGATAGTGTCAATTTAGAAAAACTAAATTGTTTTACTAATTGGGGACCAATTTCCATGATTTGTTTATCGGTTAGTTTTTTAGAATCGTGAACACCCAATTCCTTTAATTTCCAAATATCTTTTCCTCTGATATAGGCAGCGACCACAATCATGGGTCCTAAGAAATCTCCAACACCCACTTCATCGCTTCCGATTTGGTCATCGAAGCACATCCAAGTTTCCTTAACGGTTTCTTTCTTTTCGTTAACTTTAGCATCAGGTTTCCAGATTTGGGCTTCTTTTAAAGCGTTTTCACCACTGAAAGTGACCTTTCTATTCTCTTTTTTGGAGGTAAAACCAGTGACGACTACACCATTGACTTTAGCCTGAAAATCGATGTATTCTCCAATCGCATTGATGAGATATGGGCGATAGTAGGAACGCATCACATCAAGAATTCCAGGTTCGACAGTAATAGTGACATTCTCTTTCATGTCTTTCATTTTAGCATTTTTCCTTTCTTATTTGTATAAATAAACATCGAGGAGAAATGAACCCATAAAATCATTTTCCTCTACTAATTCAATAGGGGGATTTTTGGATATTTTTTTCACACTTTTTGGAATAATGAATTTAATCCATAGGATTATTTTTTATAAAAATTTTATTTATGTTATGATAATCGTATGCAAGATATTTACCAAACTTTTGAATTCCATAAAATTCAAGAATCTATTAAAGAGTATAGCAAGACTGAATTAGGCAGATTGAAGATTGATAATCTCCAAATGTTTTCTTCTTTTAATACAATTAAAGAAGCTCTTGATGATTTAAGTGAGATGATGAGTATTATCACCAGATTTGGTCCTATGCCCATCAATACCAGCGCTAGTGCGCTTTATCTTATTGATTTAGCAAAGAAGACTGGATTATTAACTCCCCGAGATTTAAATCTTATCGCCGATGATGTTTTAACTAGCCAGGCCATCTTAAAATATTTCGATAAAATCGATGTCTCTTATAATCGTATGAGAGG
>JBGUQI010000043.1:0-31795 GCA_045130875.1 Bacilli bacterium
TACCGCGGACATGCTCGATTATTTAATTATTAAAAAAGGATTTACCTGCATTAAGTGGTTTGTGAATAGTAACGAACCAAACTTAACCAGTGGTAAAAACAAAAACAACAAATACGAGATTTGGGAAAAGGGCGTGAAGAACGTCAGAAAAGAACTCGATAAAGTCGGCTTACAACAAGTCGGTATTATCGGTGGTGACACGACCGGATTTGAAGATAGTGAAGAATATCTCACAAACATCGCTAGAAACATTCCTGGTGAAGTTGGCGATTATGGTGTTCACCTTTACGTTTCTAACATCGCTGTTGATAGAGGGGAAATCTACGACCAAGTTAGAACCCTTTATAAAGAAGTACAAAAGATCGACTATCGTTTAGGCGATACCATTCAAGGTGATGTTTGGGAAGCTGGTTTAAGAGATGGTAAGACAGTCTTAGACTGTCAGACATTAATTGACACTGCATCTTACGCCACCAGAATGACAGACTTTACCATCCAATGTTTAGCGGGTGGTATCAATGGTGTCTGCTATTGGGACTTTGATGATGCGATGCATTTCATGTATACCCAAAACACCATGACTCCAAAAGAGTGGGGCATGTTCTCCTCTTTAGCGGAAGCCAGTAGTGGTAAACAAGCTTTAAGGCCTTGGTTCCATACCTCTTCCTTACTATGTCATTTATTCAAAAAGGGAAATAAAGTTTATTCCCCTTTACAAAACAATAATGAATTAGATGATAAATTCAGAAGCTTAGCCACAGTTAATCAAGATGGCACTCAAGGTGGTTTTGTCGCGATTAACACCGGTCTAAAAGAAGTGAAAAAGACTTTCTATTTAGACGACAAAGTGGAAGGCGATGAACTCTACATCTATTTCTTCAATGAAACCAGTTATAAGTTAGACGCTGATGGATACATCATTCCTAACTACACAATTCCTGGTTCATTAAATAAAAAGTTCACTGTGGATATTCCTCGATCCACCTGTGTCTTTGTGTCCAATGTGAGGTTATAGTTATGAAAAAGAAAATACTAATTAGCCTCGCCGCATTATCAATGCTCATCACCGCTTGTAACAATAACAAACCACAAGTGGAACCTCATAAAGAAATCGATTTCTCCACATTAGAGGAAAATACCTTTACCCCCACAAAAAATACTGGGGAATTAGGAGAATTTGATTTAATCTCTATCGAAGATGGCGCGACCGTCAATTCAATCAGTGAATTCAGATGGTCAGAAAGCCAAAATGCTGAATCATATACTTTGTATATCTGTTCCAGCGCATCCTTTGCTAGTGATATTGAATCCGTTGATTATTATCAACAAGAAAATATCACCACAACATCATTTACTGTGGCTTCTAACTTGATGTATGGAAACCAAACATATTATTGGAAAGTTGAAGCCGTTAATAGTGCGAATAAGAAATATTCAACTTCCACTTATTCCTTCTACATCTTAGCGCAAGAAGTAGATGAAGTGGCCTTTGACTTAGGTGAAGCTGATGACTGGTCATTACACCCATTAGGATCATATGCGGATATCGCCATTGATAATTCTAATTTCTTTAATAATGACCAAGAATCATTAGTGATCTCCTTTAAAACTGAAGATACCAAACGTGGTATCCCAGAATCTGATGGTTGGGTTATTGTCACTAGAACCATTGAAAAGAGTATCTACGGCACTGATGCTTTGTTCTTCAATATGTTCTATGCTGGTCAAGATGCCTCATTAGTCATTCGTTTAGTGGATAGAGATAACGAATATTGGTATATCCCAATTCAGGTCTCTAACAACGCAAAACAATCCGTTATCGTTCAATTTGAAGACTTCATTCAAAGAACTGGTGATGTTACCGTCGCTAATGAGAAGTTCGACTATGAAAGAATTAAATATTTCGAAGTCGTCTTTGAAAAGAGCTTTGGTGATGGTGTCTTCTTAATGTCCGGTGTTAAAGCCATTAAGTTTGATAACTATAGAGATAGATTTATTGATAAATTAGATTTCTCTTCTTATCAAGCAAATGAATGGACAACCGAACCGGTTAATACACAGCCATTTGTCAAAGAAATTAATGGCACTGAATTAGTGTTGAACCATTATGGAAGTGATGACCCAGAACAAGGCCATGAAAAGATCAATGGTTATGGCTTTGCCAAACTAGTGGTTAACCGTTATTTCTATAAAGGTGACTCCATTAAAGTAAAAATCAAATATAGTGGTAAAAAAGGTAGCAATGTCATCATCCGTATCTATGAAGAAGATAAGGATAGATGGTCAATTAAGATACCTTACTCACAACTATCTGATGAATATCAAGAAATAGTGATCCCCTTTGGGGCCTTTGCAAAGAGTGATATCCAAGGTGATGGTAAGAGACAATTCTATTACATCATCAATATCCAATTTGGTTGTGAAGGACAATACGCTGAAGGATCAATTTCCTTCAAAGATTTTGAAATTGTCAAGAAGAGCGATTATCGCACCGAAGAATACCGCACCATCGGTAATAACGGTATCATCGAAGATTTCGAATCTTATCATTTCTCACCAGAAACATATCTCCATTGGGATATGAGTGATATCAATAAAGACGAATACATCGCTGTTAATACCGCGAACAAGATTGGTCCAAATAACAAAGCGTGTGGTCAATTCGAATATAAAGCGGATATGCAACCTGCGGAATATTCTTTACCAGTTAAAGTCACACAAAGCTTCAACGCTTTATCTATGTGGATAAAAGACGCTTCTAAGAAGTATGACCCATATGGTAAATATAACCACTTAACCAATATCTCTCCTGAGATGAAAATCATCATCGATTTAGTCACTAAAGAGAGATATGAATATGTCATTCCTCAAGTGGATCGTTATTGGTATAACTATGTTATTCCATTCAGTTCATTTGTTCTTGGTAATGAAGATGACTTAACCCATGTGGCTAATAGAATTACTGTGGGTGGTATTAAAGCAGTGGGCTTTACCTTCCAATACTTCTATTACGATTCACGTGGCAACGCGAAACCAACATACGCAAACAATAACCCTGTTTATATCGACAACATGAAGTTTATGAACTACTCTGTTTTCGAAAAGACATTATTAGAAAAGATTATTTCTTATGGTGATGGTAATGTCGCGATGATGGATGACTTAGAAAACTACGCAAATAATGACGAATTGCTTGGTTATTGGGTTAATGGAACCGATTTTGAATATCAACATATGGAATTATCTAGCGAAGTTTCTAGCCAAGGTGGAACTAAGTCTGTCGCTATGCAATATAGAAATAGATCTGATTCTCCATCCTATTACTTCGCACCGACATATGCTCCTGGATTATCTTCAAAGGGTGTGAAGGTCGATATTAAAGGTGACGGTGTGGCCACAGTCTATTTGAACGTTTATATGACTGTTTCAGATAAGACTTATCAATACCGAGCAACATTTGATAATGTCGCAGCCTCTTGGAACACTTACACAATCAGTTTTGATAGATGGACTATTGTCACTTCTGGCACTAGTAGAGCGATGTCTCAAAATGATATGAATTATATCTATAGATTCTCTGTAGGTATTGTTTATCAAGGCGGTCCAGAGACACCAGAAACTAGCACACTCTATTTTGATAACTTCAGATTAGATAAGACTATCCAATATGAGACCATCTCAGTGGATCCAATCAACTAGGAGGAACGGTTATGAAATTAAAGAAATACGAACATAATCCAATCTTAATCAAAAAACCAGATTCCCCCTGGGAAGCCTTATGTGTTTTAAATCCTGCAGTCATCTTTAATGAAGAAGATAAAAAGTTCTATATGCTTTATAGAGCAGCAGGCAATGATGAACAACATTATATCTATTTAGGCTTAGCCATCAGTGATGATGGTATCAACTTCAAGAGAATGAGTGATAAACCCCTTATCGCCCCAGATGTGAACGGTGCGGATGGTGGTGGAATCGAAGATCCTCGTCTTGTGAAGATTGATGATTATTATTTCTTAACTTATGCTTCTCGTCCATTTGCTCCTGGGCAATATTGGAGAGAAGATAAGAAATACTTTGGTTTTCAACCAAAAGCAGGACCAAAAGTCCTCATCTATAATGATACCGAAACCCATTTAGCGGTCTCAAAAGATTTAGTTAATTGGAAGAAACTCGGTCGTATTACCGATTCTCGTCAAGATGATAGAGATGTCATCATCTTCCCAGAAAGAGTGAATGGTAAATACGTCAAAATATCCCGTGCGATGTATAAATGTGGTGAGGGATATGAAAATGAAAAACCCGCGATTTGGATTTCCTATTCCACAGACTTATTAGAATGGAGAGAAGAAGAAAAACTCCTCTATAAAGGACAAGAGGATTGGGAAGACGAGAAGTGTGGTGGCAGTTGTCCACCAGTGAAAACTCCATATGGATGGTTATTCATCTATCATGGTGTGTCTAGTAAAGATAAGAATTATCGCGTTGGCGCGATGCTTCTCGATTTAAATGATCCAAGCAAGATTTTAGCGAGAACTAAAGACTTCATTATGGAACCAGAACACAAGTTTGAAACTGATGGTTTCTATAGTGGATGTGTCTTCCCCACAGGCATTGTGGAAGTGGGAGATGAATATTACATCTATTATGGTGCGGGCGATCAATGTATTTGCTTAGCAACATGCAAAAAGAAGGATCTATTAGATACCCTTCTAGGAGGTAAATAAAATGAAAAGTAAATTAATTTTATTAGTGGCCTCTTTATTGATACTGACTGGCTGTAATGGCACCAGAAAGAAAATGCCAGAAGCTAGACAACTCGGCGATGATAATTATTACGCCTTATTTATGTATAACTATCCCCGTGTCACAATTGATACTCCAAATGGTGATCCCGCGAAAGTGGAAAACCTCTTGTTTGAAAAGAAAGAGATTCAAATTGGTGTTCCATTCACTAAACCCGCGACTGATCCAGAAAGAAAGAATTATGAATTCCAGGGCTGGTTTAAAGAGAAATCATGCTTAAATGAATGGGTTTTTGAAACTGATTTACCAACTGGAAGTACATTATTGTACGCAAAATGGGGTGTATCCCAAGCCGAAGAATATGTGGAACCAGAATATGTTGTTCCAGAAAAGATTATCACTGATGCGAACTATCGTGTAACTGGTATTCTCAATCAACCAGTCAATAACAATAGTGTCAATCTTGGTACAGGTGCGATTAATCGTTTAGCTGCGCACACTGATGATGTTTCTTTCGCGGTTAATTATGAGAGAAAAGCCTCTGTTACATTAACCACCGCAACATATAATGTTGATACTAAGAAAATTAACCTTGCAGTTTCTAGTGGAGAAACATTTGAGATTCAAGTTAATGATGTTAGTTCATCATTATCTATGGCTAATGAACAACCATATCCCGAATCATTTGAAAGCAAAGCTTCTGCTTATGATGAAAATGGTGCGGATAAGGAAAACTATCATGTGATGCTCGCCGGTTCTTCCTCTATGGAAAACTGGGATACATCTACAGAAGATATGAATCCTATCGTTAGTTATAACCATGGTATCGGTGGCACAACCGTTACCCAATGGACCAACAAATTATTGGATCGTTTGATTACTCCATATTCACCAAAAATAGTGGTCTACTATGTCGGTGTTAACGACATCATCAATTCCAATAATTCTGGAACCACAACCGGAAATAACTTAAAAGCCTTATTTAATAAGACACATGAAAAATTACCAAATGCACAAGTTTTCTATGTCTTAATTAATAAATTACCTGGCTATCCAAATTCACAAGCGGATTTCGATGTGGCAAATAACACCGCGATTGAATTCTCCAATGCGAATAGTTGGTTAACATGCGTGGATGCCGGTAAAGGATTATTAAAGGATAATGGTGAACCTCATTATGCTTTCTTTAGACCAGATGGATTGCATATGTCTAGATATGGTTATGTCATCTGGGGTGGCGCAGTGAAGCAAGCCATTATGGATTATTTGGGTTAGTATGGTCAATTTAATCGATATTAGTAAGGAGAAGAAAAAGAGCAAAACAAGATACATCTTAAATGTCATCTTTATTTCCTTATTGGTATTGGTTACTATCGCTGGAGCGATATTATTAATCCTTTTATCCCCCTTAGATTATTTACCAAATCTAATTATCGATATTGTCATTACTTGTTTAGTAATCGTCTTCCTCATCTTCTATTTCTTAAATATCTTTCCAATAGTTCGGCACTATTACATGTTCTACAAGAACATGAATGAGGTCAATTTAGAAAGACGTAGAAGAGTGGTGTTCAACACTAAGGATGAGATTGTTACTAAAGAGAACGTCAAATACCAATCTCTGAAATTTTTCTATCAAGAACAGCAGAAGAATTACACAGACTATTTATATTTATTAGATAGTGATTGCCCCTTTATCAGCGGGCAAGCCTATAAAGTGGTGACATATCAAAATGTCATCATCAGATATGAGGTCATCGACGATGCAAAGATTTAACGCTGAGGCCTCAAAGAAAACATTGATCCATACATGGTACGTCTACCCCATTGTCGTAGCGTTCGTGACTTTGTTATGGATATGGGCATTCTATGCCTTCCATCAACCCAGTACTCACCAGATATTAACGGTCTTTGTCTCTGCGGAAGTGAATAATCCTAACTTCAACAAAGAGATTCTCAAACATTATGAAAGAGAAGACTTAAGAGAAGTTAATATTTATAATTCCGTGAGCAATTCGCAGGGATTTTACGCAAAAATGAACCTTTATATTCAAAAAGGCGACATTCTTATTCTCTCCGAACAGTTAGTGAATGAGTTCTCTGGTAACCTTAATATTCCATTCGTGGAATTTACTGAAGAGATTAAAACCAAATACTGTAATGGTGATTACCAATATTATGAAGAGAATGATAAAGCTTATGGAATTAAGTTAAAGAGTAAAGGTGAAGCGTGCTGGCTAGATAGTTATGTTCAGTTTGAAGACACTAGTTATTACTTATTGTTAACACAAAGCAGTAAGAATCTGGGTGGCATCTATGATGAGAAGAATGAGCATTATGATAATGCCTTCACCTCTATCAAATATTTTATGGGAGAACAGTAGTGAGAAAGGAAAAGATTAGAGCGACAGATTATTCTAATTTAGAAAGACCGAAAGATCGCCTTCATCAATTTGGTGATATCTTTAAGCATCGCTTTTTGGAACTAATCAAGTTATCACTCTTACAGGCGATATTCTTAATGCCTCTAAGTGTTTCCTTTGTCTTGTTTTGGATTTTTATTAGACAAGCATCCGCTTCAGAAAATCCAAATGCAGTATTTACTGTGGTGATGTTCCAGTCATTATCGTTCCTCATCTCTATTCCAGTCTTATATATTGGATTAACCGGAGTCTTCTTCTGCTTAAAGAAAATGGCGTACGCAGAAGGGGAATATGCCGCATCAAGTTTCTTCATTGGATTAAGAGAAGAGTGGGCTAGAGGTCTAGCGATAGGCATATTACCTGCGGTAAGTGCATTTTTAGCCCTTTTTGGAGGCTTTCTCTCTTATATCTACTTACCGAGCATCAACACCGTTTTAGCGGGCTTAGCGTTCGCAATATTGATTATTCAATTCTTATTAATCTATATGCATAGCTATTATTGCTTAGGACAAATTACTGTCTATAGCAACAAGATGAGATATGTTTATAAGAATTCGATGATTATGATGCTCCTTAGGTTCCCCTATAACTTATTATTCATCATCATTCATCCCTGTATCTATGTCTCATCATTGCTTATCATTGATATTTCTATGTATGTGGGAGTGGTGCTATTCATGTTCACCTGTGTCTTTGGACACTTAATTTGGGTATTAAATGTTTTGGGAGCATTTGATAAATATATCAACAAAGAAAACAATTTAGAAATTTATCGTAAAGGTTTAAGACCTTTAGAGGATAAGGAGGGCTAATTATGGCTAGTTTAGAATTAAAACACATCTATAAGGTGTATCAAGGAGGCGTAAGAGCGGTTAATGACTTTAATCTCAAAATTAAAGATCAATCATTCGTGGTTCTCGTCGGTCCTTCTGGTTGTGGTAAATCCACGACACTGAGAATGATTGCGGGATTAGAAAATATTACCTCTGGTCAATTATATATTGATGATTCCTTAGTCAATGATGTGGAAAGTAAGAATAGAGACATCGCGATGGTCTTCCAAAGCTATGCTTTATATCCTCATATGACTGTCTATCAAAACATGGGATTTGGTCTTAAACTCCGTCATGAAAAACCACAGATCATCAAAGAGAAAGTGGAAGCCGCAGCGGAAATCTTAGAAATCTCTGATTTATTAGATAGAAAACCCAGAGAATTATCTGGTGGTCAAAGACAACGTGTCGCTTTAGGTAGAGCGATTGTTAGAACTCCTAAAGTCTTCTTGTTAGACGAACCATTATCTAACTTAGATGCAAAACTCAGAGTGCAGATGAGAACCGAGATTACCAAATTACATGAAAAACTCCATGCGACATTCATCTATGTTACTCATGACCAAACCGAAGCTATGACTATGGGTGATACAATCGTGGTTATGAATAAGGGCTTTGTCCAACAAGCCGACGCTCCGGTAACATTATTTGAAGACCCCACGAATTTATTCGTCGCTACATTCTTAGGTTCACCTCAAATGAATATCATCGAATCTCAAATCGTTGATGAAGGCAAGAAGATGGGTGTGGTTTTAGAAGGTGTTGAACCCAATGTTGTCTACCTCAAAGAAGAAACCATTAAACAGATTAGAAACTCTAAATTAGATTTATCTAAAAATTATTTATTTGGCATTAGACCAGACCACATTAAATTAGGGGAACAAGGTATTCCCGCAACCGTGGAAGCCGTGGAACAACTCGGTGATGAAACATTGATTCACACTCATATTGAAAACCACCAAAAGGCTGTTGTCGTAAAAGCTCCATTAACCGCGAATGTCAGATCTGGTGATGAAGTATTCTTAGATATTGATAATGATAGAATCTATCTCTTCGATGTTGAAAGTCATGATTCATTAATCGGCATGCCATCTTATAACCACTTACCATGTAAAGTTGAAGGTAATGTGATTCTTGTTGGTCATCAAGCTATTGAAGTTGATGATGAATATACATCACATCTTCTCGCAAGAGCGTTTGAAGAAGGTAACTGCCTCGCAATTAAGCCAGAATACGTGGAATTGGAAGAATCTTCTGAGAATAGACCGCTCGATGTCAAAGTGGAATTCTTAGAAAAGAGAACCAATTATGATATTGTCTATTCATCAGTTAAAGGTGTAGAAGAGTATTTAATCTTCAGAAAACCCAAGAATATCGCCGCAAATCGTGGAGATATAATGAGAATTTATCTCCCACTTAACAATATTTTAATTACAGATGCAAATGGTGATTCATTATTCTCCCGTGAAGTTGTCTATCCAAATGTAGCAGATGCAAAATTAACTACTTCTAAGGATGGTAAACGTGTTGTTTCCATTAATGGTGGTGAAACACTTATCTATGATGAACTTCCCTATGAAGATGGCGACTATGTCTTTGAACTTAAACAAGACAAAGTAGAAGTCGTATTCAACAAGAAGGAGTGCAAATCAATGAATAGAGAGTTCTTCTCACCCAAGAAAGGAACGTACCTCACAGTCTCTTGTTATGATGAAGAACCTCAACAACATTTGAATACCATCTTTGCTCAAATCAAAGGCTTCCCAGAATATGTCACCTTATTAATTGAAAACAACTTCTCAGTCTATAAGATGCCACAATTCAAAGTCTTGGTGCCAGCCGATGGCTTTGAATTAAAACCAAAAGAATAAGGCAACAAATTGATAAAAAAACACCCTAAAGGGTGTTTTTATTTTGCAAAAATAACGAAACGTTATTAATAAAGCATTATGTTATCAAATGTTAGTGGAACACCGGTGCTATTCATATCTGCAAGTTGTATATTATAAACGCTACAAACACTTCCAAATCCAGAACAGCAATATGTCCACTTTTTTGCCTTTGCTGTAAATGATGCTGGATTTTTATTTGTTTCAAAATTGGCGCTTGTGAATATCCAAAGACCGATAGAGATGTCTGAATTAGATGGATTGTACACCCAAAATCCAATATTTTCCGCACTAACTGGAGTGTTAAAATCATGGGCTAAATTTAATGCTACTCTAGCTGAGGAGTTGCCACTCATTCTAACAGCGCCTGCACCTCCCAACTTAACTGACGTATTACTGGTAATTGCTTTGATGCCGGCATCCTGTACCCAAGGACTCCCTTGTCTCTTTTGGAAAACATCTCTTAAAGCAAAAGTTGTTTCGTTGCACTCCCAGTGTGCCGCTGGTGCAGAAAGTACAATACTTCCATTGCCACTAATATAGCTCTTGATTGTTCCGGAACAACCAACATTTATTAATCTATTTGTAGAAGGTTCATATGTTGCTGTGATATTTCCATATGACCTAGTCAAATAAGATCCACTTGTACTGATGGTTAATTTTTTGGTTGAGGTATTATATGTAACGCCAGTAATTGTGGGGTCGGTATTCGCTAATTTTACAGCACAATAGCCGTTACTTCCTAACGAAATAGTTATAGATACATTATTACCATTAACTGACGCCAACCCCCAAAATGATCCGTCTGGAAGATTTTGATTTGCATAAGGAGCGGTTGGAACTGGTTCTGTGTATGGTGCAACATATGTTGCATATGGAGAAACTGTATAAATCTCTATGTCATCAATAGGAACATATGTGGTGCCGCTTTGCTTACAAAAAATGCCGACAGAATAATAATCTTTGCTAGGATCTAACGAAAGAGAATATCTGGTCCATCCGCTTCCGATTGGTATTGTGAATGAAGCTTCGGTTCTATCGCTTTGAACTGTTTGCACCTCAAGTTGACTATTGTAAAAAGCATAAATGGTTACTGTCGCAGCGACAGACGCATTTGTAGAGAAATCCTTATCTCCATAAGGACCTTTTGCCCAAAACGAAAGTTCTGTTCCTCTTCCAATTATTTCAGGAATGCCGTACAAACTATTCATTTGAATATATCTTAAAGAATTGCCGTTTCCTTTAAATATGGCGGTTTTAGAAGAATTTCTACCTAAATTTGATGAATATGTTAAATAATCTGTTGAACCCATTAATTTCCAGTTGTTTCCACCAATAGGAGCGTTTCCGCTTCCGGCATAGTATTCAGCATAATAGTTGGCTCTTAATCCACTTGTGGCGCGAATCCCGTTGCTTTGATCATAACCAACCCCGGTTCTGGTATAAGATTCAAAGTCATCTACATTATAGACTTTAAACATTCTAAGTTCCGGTATTGCGCTTTGGTTTGAACCGCTTTTACTTTTGTAATTCAAGTTATACTTGTCATTGGATAATGTCATTTTATAAACAATATTATTGAAAGATAATGTGACTTCGTTTCCACTTATTGTTGCGGAGCCAGAAAAAGAAACATTGCTTTGTTTATCTAGTGATACAAGGGTGACTGCCCCATTATTGAATGTCATTTTATATGAGTCGGTATCCTCCCCGTATCCGGTATAAGAACCATTTAAAACTGTTATGTCATCAACAGACGAACATGAATAAATATATTTAATTTCGGTGATTGTTGTTTCACCTTCTGCAATTAATTGCAAATTATTTGTTGCGGGAATGGTTTTTTGAACCCCATTTTGTAATGTGATTGGCTCAGTCATCGTGTATCCAGGGTTCAAATTGAAATCGGATAACATCGAACGGGCATAAATAGTTCCGTTAGATGTCACTGAAACTCCGGTAATTCCATGAATTGGAGACACATTAGTAATCATGCCACGACCCATTAATTGAACATATGCGTTAGATGCTAATTTTGCACCAACAAAATTAAGTTGAACATCGTTCCCGTTTGTGGTTTTTACTGTCTGCGTGATGTTGTCTTGATATGAACCGGTCAAATTGGTTGGGGCATTTGAACTATTTAAGGTTAATGTATAGGTATCGGCTTTTGCTTTTTCGAATGAGTTAAAAGAACCACATGTTGCGGCAACACCAATGGCTAAACATCCAGCAAGAATTCCGGATATGAATAAAGATTGCCTTATCACTTTCTTCATAGCAAAGCCTCCAAAACTTATGAGTTATCTTAAGTTTTATTATTTATTGATAAAGGTATGGTTTGTCAAATATTTTAGTGAACAATTAACAAAATTAATAAACCGAATCTCACTTTTCTATGTAAATTCTAAAGTGATTCATGAAATCGGTGGCGTTTTGATAAACGTATCCGCTATTGGTTTTGGAGACATTAAATGTTCTAGTTCTAAATGTTTCCATAAATGAACTAGTTAGTATTGTGAAGTTATCAGTCACATTATCTGGTCTTGGGGAGTATGTTGCAGCTTCTCTCCAACAATCGCTTCTCCATTTATATCCTTGATCAACGATTAAAACTGTGCCTGCAGGTAAATCGCCATTCTTTGTGTAGAACGGTCTCGTGCAAACAAATCTCTGCGCGGTATCATCAACATACTTATTGAATAAGGAATATAATTCATTACATAAATAGAAACCGATAATTGGATCTAAATGTAATCTCTCATAGTTATCAATATCTAATCCGCGGTTACTAAATAAGTATTGGTCATCATAATATGATGAGTTATAGGATTTTGGTGTCAAATAACCCATTTTATTATTAGGAACAAAGATGTGGAATCCATCGAAGATTTCATCATATTGTTCATTAACATATTGGTCTGATAGAGGTGTTTTACCACATTTGAAAATATTAAAGGCACGGTATTCATAACCATTCCAGAAGTCCTCAGTAATTTCTAATACTTTGTTATATTCTTCGGATGGTCTTGATTCTTGGATACCTTCATTCTTCCAAGCTTCCGGTCTATAACCATAGCTCTCTGGGAAGAACACTAAGGAGCCAACTGGCAATGTGTCTCTTGTGAACTTACTAGTGGTGGTATAGACATTAGAAACGTTTTGATGATTTTGAATTCTGATAAAATACTTACCTGAATCCATGGAATTATAGTAGGAACAACCCACTAAACCGGCATCGATTTCGGTATAGTCAGGTAAGTCATAATTATCCATTTCTTGAGATAAATATTGGCTTTTTGTCGTGGTATTTGGATATTTTATAGCGTTTCTTACAGCTTCTCTAACCACGGCTTGATAGGTATCACTCACTCCATTTGGACGATAAGTAACAGGACTCATGTCTAAATCAATACCAAAGACCACAGACATAAAGTTGCAAGTTAATAGATAACGGCCATGAACACTAGACATGTGCTTACCATCTCTAGTGAATGTATCACCCATATAGGAACTTCTAACATTTTGTACTGCGGTTCCATTGAAGATTGTTTTCTCGAATAGGTTGAGAGGAACAACATCTTCGTTATAACGTTCTACAAGAGCTTCAAACATTGCCTCTTGGTCGTTATTGAAATAAGAGAAGTAATCATAGTAATCAGCGTAGTCATAATCATATGCCCAAGTTTGATGCCAATAGTATTTTGGATTACCAGAGGCTATATCTTTAACGGCTTGGACAAGGTTTGCTAAATTGTTATATGTTCCTTGTCTTCCGATTTCTGCGGAAGCTTGTTGGAAGGTGATTAGATCCCAGGTATTACTAGTTACTATGTCACTAAGTGACATGTTACTTTGATAATTCCATGTTTCGCCATTGACAGAACCCATACGATAGCTAGTTGCACCACTTTGAATATTGGAATAGTGCTGATTAACTGTGCAACCAGCGATATAAGCATCATAGATGTCTAAGTTAATACCATAAGAAGCCGCAACTCTTTTAGCATAATAAACTGTGTCATCAGCGAAAGAATTACCAATCATTAAAACTTTATAGTTTTTGTATGGGTATTCTTCTGCATTACAAGAATATTTAATAACTAAGTTATCTATAGATATATTATTTTCATTATTATTTTTAATATAAAAATAGGATGGGGTATGTTCATCAAAGATATATTCTTCATTAGCTGTTAATGTTTCTTTGAATGAATAGATAATTTGTTCGTTGTTTATAGAATATCCGTAGTGGAGTTCTAATGAATCGTTACCCACATATTTAATGGATTTAATTCCACTTATTTTGTTATTAGTGCCAGATGGCGAAACTGGATTATAGATATAACCACCAGGTAATAATGTTTGCCAACCATTATTGTTATTAATTACTTTGTAACCAGATAATACAATTTGGTTATCCATTGTGGTTTTAACATTACCTGAAATCTCTTCATCACTAGCGGTACTTGAAGTAGTAATCTTTTGATTATTATTTAAGTTCAATGTATATGGTGAATTATCACCAAAAACAACCCTTGAACCTAACCTAATTAAAGAAACGGTTAATAAAACAGTTGTCGCAATGGTTATAGTGGAGGCAACGATAGCTTTCTTTTTCATACAATTATTATCTTACCAATTTTGTGATTAATTAAATATAATTTAACACAAAAAATAGAAAAATTAGGCCTAATCACGCTTTTATGAAATTATTGTATTATAATATTTATATTATTTATGCCTAAGAAATTAGATATTAGAAATGATATTTTTAAAAGGTACTATCGTCCGCCTTATCGTTTTTGGCATTCCATTTATTACATTGTTGGTAGAACGAGATTATTAGGCGCTAAATATAATCCAACATTTCAAATAATTGATAAGCTACCCAAAAAAGGACCAGCGATTGTTATTTGGAATCATGGTTCTAGAAGAGACCACACTTTCATATGCACCGCGGTATGGCCAAGAGTGATGTCTATGGTCTCTGAATATAATGAATTCTTCCGCAGTCATTTACACTGGGCTTTTATGATGAACAAAATCCTTCCAAAGAAGGTCTATGATAAAAGCGATTTCTTAGGTATCAAAGCTATTGATGATGTTTTGAAAAAAGGTGGGGTTGTTGCTTTATCACCAGAAGGAAACACTTCAAACTTTGGTTTTAACCAACCAGCAGCCTTAGGAACAGGAAGATTATTAAAACATTTTAATGTTCCTATCTACATGATGAGAATAGATGGTAGTTATTTAACTAACTCTTGTTATCTCGATGAAGATAGAGAAGGAAGAGTGGATTGTAAGTTCTATAAACTATTCACCCCAGAACAACTCCAAGAAATGACTGATCAAGAATTAGAAGACCGCATAAATGCAGAACTAAGATTTGATGATTTTGAGTGGAACAAAACCGCGAGAGTTAAGTTCAAACACAAGAGTGGTCTATGTGTTCAATTAGATGATATGTGTTATAAATGCCCCAAGTGTGGAGAAGAATTCTCCATGATGGGTGTTGATAATGAAATTTATTGCTCTAAATGTGGTAATGGTGCACACATGGATGATTATTTTGATTTCCATCCTTATGAAGGCTCAATTATTCCTGAATCCCCATCTAAGTGGGTAATAGAAGAAAGGGCGGCGGTTATCAAAGAGATAAGAGAAGATAAGAACTATAGATTTGAAGTTGATACCGACTTAGGAATCTTACCTAATGACCATTATTTGAAAGACTACGCAACCAGTGAAAAGGTGGGTGAAGGTAAATTGATTATCGATCATAAAGGTCTTCATTATCGCGGCACAAAAGATGGTAAAGAATATAACTTTGATGTCAGTTATAAAGATATATTTACTTTCAATATCCCTGTAGATCTCAGCCGAATTGCGCATTATTTCCGTGGAAAATACCATGAATTTAGGCCACACATTAGAAAAGCATGCACTAAAATAATCCTCCTTGTGGAAGAAATGCATAGACTCCACGTCAATGCTTGGAAGAACTTCCCTTGGTTTGATTATCTATATGAACCTTACAAGAATTAATCTTATGGAAGAAAAAGAATTTTTAAAACAAATTGAAGACCTTATAAAAAAATCAATGCCCGATGTGAGCACTGATGGTTTAAGTATGGATACACGTTTAATTGAAGATTTGAGGTTCGATTCTTTGGGTATGTTCGTATTAGTTAATAATATTGAACAGTGCTATAAAATCAAATTTGATGATTATATAGATATAGTGTTTATATCAGATTTATATAATTATATTAATCAAAGATTAAAATAAACAATTATTAGAAACGCTCATCATTCTCAATGGGGGCGTTTTTGTTTTTCTCTTCTTGATTTAAAGCAACCAAACCAAGAATGCCACCCACTAATGCGGGGGCGGTAATCATAGCACCGAAGACTATACAGGCAATGTATAAAAGTTTTGTTTGTTTTTGTCTTGCTCTTACACACACGTTAGCGCCGATAACCGCAAGAACCAAATTCTCTATATAACTAATACATGAGAATACGATTGAGATTTCAGTGAAATATAATGTTAGATCGTAATTGAATTCCTCTGACATCTCTATAATGTATGGCATAAAAACAGTGGGCACCAAAGCATACAGAATTGCTAATGCCGCAAATAAACATGCATTCACAATCATTAAGATTGTGCCGACAAGTAAGAGTACATCAGAAGCTTTTTTCATACTATAAAGAATATAGCACACTAACAATAAATTGTTTATGTCTAATATCAATGATAAACTTAATACAAAGAAAACTACTTACAGGAGAATAATATGGAAGTTTTTGAAATTAAGTTGCCTACTGGCGAAGTTTTAAAGGGCAACCAATGGCCAGCCTCAAATGCAAAGGCTAATTTTGTGATGATTACTGGTATGCAAGAATATGCTGCTAGATATGATGACTTGGCCAAATATATGAATTCCAAAGGAATTAATGTTTGGATTTTAGACCATTTTGGACAAGGTTTAAATGCCCCAACAGAAGAAGATTTGCAAAAATGGCCCAAGGGCGCTTTTGAAAAAACCGTCGATGCTATGAATCTAATGATTCTTGAAGCCAAGAAAAACGGTTTACCAACAGTTCAAGGTGGTCACTCCATGGGTTCATTCATGACTCAATCCAGATTGGAAAGATATCCACTTGCCGCTGATAAGACATTAATCATTGGCTCCAATGGTGGACAAGGTGGCTTGATGTCTATCGCTGCTGTATTAGCAAAAATGCTAATACATAAATCAAATTGGGATAAACCAAACAAGTTCTTTACCAATTTAGGCTTAGGTGGTTATAACAAACAAATTAAAAACCCAAGAACCAATGTTGACTGGTTATCATATAACGAAGCTAATGTTGATGCTTATGTTGCGGATCCATATTTAGGTCATATGAATACCGGTGGTTTCTGGAGAGAATTTTTAATCGGTATGGCCACAATTTGGAAAGGCAAAAACATGAAGAAAGTTAATGCCGAAGAAGTAATCCTTATCGCTTCTGGTGAAGAAGACCCAGTTGGACAAAATGGTAAAGGTGTGAAGTGGTTAGAAGAAAAATATAAAAAGCTCGGTGTCAAAAATGTTGAATTAAAACTCTATCCACATATGAGACACGAGATCCACAACGAGACCGATCATCAACAAGTTTATGATGATTTTGTGAACTTTATCCTCAAATAAAACATTATAAAAATTATTAAAATTTTGACCTCATCACATAGTGATGGGGTTTTTAAAACTATAGAAAAAAAGGCGATTATTACATAGTAATAATAGGGCAAAAAAAGTTAAAGAAAAAAACTAGCTTTATATCAATAGCCATCAATATATTTTTGCTAGTTTTTGTCTAATTTAAATCTTATAGAAATGCTTCATTGTGGCGAGCATCACAGCCTTGATTGTATGTAATCTATTTTCTGCTTCTTCAAAGACAACGGATTGAGGACCTTCAAATACATCTTCTGTAACTTCTAGTCCATTGAGACCAAATTTTTCATATACTTCCATACCCACTTTTGTTTCTAAGTTATGGAAACTTGGTAAGCAGTGGATGAAGATAGAATCTGGTTTGGCTAATGCCATAACATCTTTATTAACTTGATATGGTTTTAATAAATCAATACGTTCCGCCCAGGCAGAATCGCTTTCGCCCATACTCACCCAAACATCTGTGGCTATAACATCACAATCTTTGGCGCCTTCTTCAACACTTTCAGTAAAGGTGATTTTAGCACCTGTTTGTTTAGCAATAGCTAAACACTTGTTTCTTAATTCCTCATTTGGCCACAAAGCTTTAGGACCCACCATACGATAATCTAGTCCTAATTTTGCGGATGTAACTAGGTAAGAATTGCCCATGTTATATCTTCCATCTCCAAAATAGGCGAATTTAAGACCTTTTAATTGGCCTTTATATTCTTGCATGGTCAAGAAGTCTGCAAGCATTTGAGTGGGGTGATATTCATTGGTTAAACCATTCCACACTGGAACACCAGAGTATTCCGCTAAACACTCAACGGTCTTTTGGGCAAAACCACGATACTCAATACCATCAAACATTCTTCCTAAAACTCTGGCAGTATCTTTGATACTTTCTTTTTTACCCATCTGTGAACCGCTGGATCCAATATAAACGGCGTTCATACCTAAATCGGCCGCGGCAACTTCAAAAGCACATCTAGTTCTAGTGGAATCTTTTTCAAATAATAAGACGACATTCTTGCCTTCTAAATATCTATGAGGGATTCCTATTCTCTTTTCTTCTTTTAATTTCTTAGATAATTCAATGAGTTCTAAGATTTCTTCTGGTGAATAATCTAATAATGTTAATAAGTGGTCTTGCTTAATCATAGATTAAATATCCTCTCTTTCTAAAGGCATACACATACATCTTGGTCCTCCTCTACCACGAGATAATTCGCTGGAAGGGATTTCAAATACGGTGACACCATTTTCTCTTAATACATTGTTGGTAATATCATTTCTTTCATATGCGATAACAACACCAGGGGCGATAGCAATAGTGTTACTACCATCAGACCATTGTTCGCGGTCCGCACTGACAGAGTCTTCCCCGCCACAAGGAATGAGAATGACTTTTTGATTGATATATTTTTCTAAAGCATCTTTTAGCTCGCCATCAAATTCATTAACTTGGAGTTTTTCATTCTCGCCTTTGTGAATTTCAATAATCTTCAATGAGTCATAACACTCTTTATGGATTGTGAACTTATTTGTGTCGACTTGAGTGAAGATTGTATCTAAATGCATGAAGGTTCTGGCTTTAGGTATTGATAGCACAATAATGTTCTCAAATTGCGTTTTTTCCTTAAAAAATACGTTTTTTGCAAGGTTTTCAATGGCAACAGGAGTAGTTCTTTGAGAAGCACCGATGACAAATGTCTTGCTATTTAAGACCATAATATCACCACCTTCGATACTGGAAATACCATGTCTATCATATAGTAGTGGTGTGCCTTTATATTCAGGATGGTATTTGAAAATGTATTCACCAAAAATAGTTTCTCTACTTCTTGTTACTGAGTACATTTTATTAAGAACAACGCCATCTCCTAATGTGGCAAATGGGTCTCTTTGGAAATATAAGTTGGGAATTGGGTCTGTGGCGAATTGGTCTTCGTTTAAAATATCCCTTAATGTTCTCTTTTGATAGTTAGGTAATTCGGTTTTCTTGATACCCGCAATACATTTTAAAACCATTTCTTTAGTATCTTTAATATCCAAAAGATATTCAGTTACCATTTGAGATAACGTTGTAGAATGGATGTTTGCTTCACTAACGAATTGTTTAATGAATTGTTCTTTAATCTTTTTATCTTTTAAAGATTCCACAACAAGATCAACAAGATAAACAACCTTGATACCATTATCGATAAAAGTCTGAGCAAATTTTTGATGTTCTTTTTTCGCTAGTGGGAGCCATGGAATATCATCGAATAATAAATCATCGAGATGTTTAGGAGTTAAATTATGTAATTCTTCACCCGGTTCATGGAGTAAAACAGTTTTTAATTTACCAATTTCACTTGTTACATGGATTTTCTTCATCTTTCTTTTCCTCCTCTATAACTGGTGTTTCTTGTTGTTTCTTTTCCATTTTAGCATCATATACGCCTGATAAGACAATTGCGCCGGTAATTATGAGGCCACCAGCAATAACGTTCCAAGAAAACCCTTCTATTCTAAATATAATACTAAAGAATGTCGCAAGGACTGCCGCCATCGGCATAATAACTGCACATGTTACAGCGCTTACATGTTTGATACATATTGTTCTTAATACCCAACATACCGCAGTGCAGAAGACACCAAGGAATATCGCTATCAATATATTGATATAGTTCCAAGAGAAAGTTAATCCTTTCTCAAATGGGAAGGCATAAGCAAAGCTCATAATGGTTAATATAATCAATTGGAAGAAGACAAAGACAAAGGGATTCTTGTCTTTAGCGAACACTTTAGTAATCGCAATATCGATACCAAAAAAGATGCCACCTATTGCGGATAAAATATCTCCAAGTGTGGGTTTAGTGAACATGGCCGAGAAATCCCAACCATTTCCGCATAATATAAAAGCTCCCACTAAACATATTGCTGCGGATAATATAGTCATCCATGTAGGCTTTTCTCTAATAAAGATAAACATACAGATAGGAACCGCAATGCAAGAGAATGTTTCTAAGAATGTATTCTTTGCGGGAGTGGTGGTTTCTAAGCCAATAAATTGGAATAGATATGCAGCCCCTAAAACAAATCCCGCAGGAATGCAAATCCAATAGGATTTCTTCACATCTTTAAATCCTTTGGTAATAAGTATAAAGACCAACATTACCACAACAGATAACAATCCCCTTATACCAACAAGTAAAGCGGGAGAACAATAATTGTTATCGAATATATATTTGCTTATGACGGGCGCGATTCCCCACAACAAAACTACGAGGATGAGCCCTAATAATGATAGGACTCTTTGTTTACTCATCTTTCATCATGTTTTGGAGCACAGAAACTAAAACATCAATGGATTTAGTGCTGTATCCATCATTATTAATAATTAAATCCGCGTAATATTGGCTAGGAGCAATAATCTCTTCATACATTGGTAAAACAGTAGTGAAGTATTGCTCGATAATACTTTCGTAAGTACGACCTCTTTCTTTCATATCTCTATCAATTCTTCTAACAAGTCTTCTTTCTCTAGAAGCACTGATAAAGACCTTAAGGTCTCCTAAATCTCTTAATTCTTTATTTACCAAGGCCATAATGCCTTCAATGATAATTAAATCTTTGGGTTGTACAACCTCAGTGATAAGACTTCTACTATGAGTGGTAAAGTCATAGATGGGCTTTTCAATAGTCTCGCCATTCTTTAAGGCTTTTAATTGATGGTTGATTAATTTCCAGTCAAAAGCTTTGGGGTGGTCATAATTAACTTTGGCTCTTTCCTCAATAGGAAGTTCCTTTAAGTCTTTATAGTAGTCATCGAGAGAAATTCGCGCGATTTTTTCTTCTGGAATCTTTTCTAAGACCTTTCTTAAAACATAGGTTTTTCCACTCGCGGAACCACCGCCAATAAGAATGACTTTTCTCATAAAATACCCCTTTTATTCTTGTGAGTAGTTAGTGAAATAATCTTGGACTAAAACGACTGGAGTCCCTTTATCACCGGAACCACTGGTGAGATCACATAATGATCCAATGAGGTCGGTTAATTGTCTAGGAGTGGTGCCTTCAGAGACCATTTTTCCTACTAAACTACCCTCTTTTTCTTTAATTTTGTTTCTAATAGCTTCTTTTAATTCCTCGCCTTTGAGGTCTTTGAAATCATTATCCGCTAAGAATTTTAATTTGAGTTCGTTTGGTGTACCACGCAATCCTTCAGTGAAGAATGGAGAAACCACTGGATCGGCTAATTCCCAAATCTTACCTTGAGGATCTTTGAATGCGCCATCACCATAGACCATGACTTCAACATGTTTGCCAGTTTTCTCTAGCATTTGTTTTTGGATATCTTCCACTAAGTCTTGGCCGGCTCTGGGGAATAATTTAACTTTATCTTCAGTGGCTTTATTAGAACCTAATAAACCATATTTTTCATTATAACCACTGCCATTAACTGGTGCGGTTAAGATATCATCCATACCTAAGACGATCTTCGCGCCTTTTTCTTTTAAGATTCTCTTAGTTCTCTTTCTGGTATGAATATCACATGTTAAGACCTTGTCCGTGTATTCCAAAATAGCTTTTGGTTGGTTAGCGAAGATAACTTCGACATCACAGTTTTGACTTTTGATTAAATCCACATAGTAGTCGATATAATCGACACCGGTGAATTCATGGACTTTATGTCCAAACAATTTTCTATATTGGTCTAAGGAAAGGACATCACTATATGGATTGACACCCTTTTCATCTAATTCATCATATGTAAGTAAGGCATTGCCGACTTCATCACTTGGATAGGAGAGCATAAGATAAATCTTATTAACTCCTCTGGCCATACCTTTTAATAAAATAGCGAATCTATTTCTTGAAAGGATGGGGAAGATGACACCGATGGGGCCACCTTTGAACTTATCGTGAACATCTTTAGCGATGTCATCGATTGTGGCGTAGTTGCCTTGGCTTCTAGCGACGATACTTTCGGTGATCGCAATGACATCTCTATCTTTGATAGGGAATGGTTCATTCTTGCTTGCGTCTAACACGCTTTTGACAACGATATCCGCTAAGTTATCGCCTTCTTTGATAATTGGTAATCTAATACCACGTGATGTTGTACCTACATACTTTGACATAAAACTATTGCTCCTCTTTTTTTGCGATATTTCTCGCTATATAGACACCACAAGCACTAGCTTGGGATAGTCCTCTTGTTAATCCTGCGCCATCACCAGCAACATATAAGTTCTTAATACCTTGAACTTCTAGTTGTCTATCCATCTTTGGATGAGCGCTATAGTATTTAGCCTCAACACCATATAAGAGAGTGTGTTCGGTAGCGATACCGGGAGTGATTTTATCTAAGACTTCAATCATTTCAATAATTGATCTCATAGTCTTATAAGGTAATGCTAAGGCCAAATCACCTGGAACAGCCTCTTTTAAGGTTGGTCTCACAAAGCCTTCTTGGATACGTTTAGGAGTACTTCTTCTTCCTAATTTGATATCGCCATATTTTTGAACGATAACGGAACCACAGGCTAATTGATTAGCTAAACTGGAAACCTTTAAAGCATATTCGTTAGGTTTTTTGAATGGTTCTTCGAAGTGGTGGGACACTAATAAGGCAAAGTTTGTGTTACCACTGGATAATTTGGAATCACTATAGGAATGGCCATTAACATTGATAACACCTTCATAGTTTTCCATAACCACGTGACCACCAGGATTGGAACAGAATGTTCTCACTGTGCTTCCCACAGAGGTTTTATAAATAAACTTACCTTCATAGAGGTTGGTGTTAATTTCTTCCATGACGATATTAGGACATTCCACACGGACACCGATATCGACTTGTGTTTGAGACATTGGGATTTGGTATTTTTCAAATAAGCCATTGAGCCATTTGCTGCCTTCTCTACCAACACCTAATACAACGTATTTGCCTTCGATGATTTCACCATTTTCTAATTCGACACCTTTAACTTCACCATTATCAATGACAATATCTTTAACGGAGGTGGCGAATTTCATATCGATTCTCTCTTTTAACCATTTGGATATTTTGGTGAGAATCTTTAAGTTTTCTTCAGTACCTAAATGTCTTACTTTACTACGTAAGAGTTTTAGACCCACACTCATAGCGCGGTGTTCGATATCTCTCACTTCAGGCGTTTCTGGATTGGTAATCACTTTAGTGGCACCAAAGGAAAGATTAATATCATCAACATAGTTGATAATATCCATTAATTCTTCTGGAGTCATATAATCAGTTAACCATCCACCGAATTCAGTGGTGATATTGAATTTTCCATCAGAATAAGCACCCGCTCCACCAAAGCCACTGGTTATAGAACAAGCTGGGTGGCATCCTCTATATCCTTTTGCGTTGATAGGACATCTATCAATTTTGTGTTCTAATACTGGACATTTTCTTTCAGCAATATCTCTTCCTCTATCTAAGAGAAGGATTTTAAGATCGCTTCTTTTAGAGGCGAGCTCATAAGCGCACATATATCCACTGGGGCCGGCACCGACAATAACTACATCATATTTCATAACAGTGTCTCCTGACATCACTAGAAGATTATATCATTTTTTGGATTTTAAGTATTTAAATACTTGTACCAATTTTAGTGTCTGAGTAAAAGTAGTTTATTTTTATAATTATTGATGAATACTTCAACTAGATAGGTATCGCAAAAACTATTTAGAAAAATCCTATAATAGTGGTGATTTAATCGAAGAATTTTAATGAATATCCTCGGCAAAACCCACTTAAATTGATAATTGCGTTATAAAATTTAGGTTAAAAAATCTTTTAAGTCATAGGAAAATGGTTTTCTTCCCTTATTCATAAGTAATTCAATTCTTTGTTGAATTATTTATTGGTTTTGTATAACATAATTAAGCAACTTAAAAGAAAGGAACAGATAGCATGTTAAATTGGTACGACTGGGTATTTATGGGTGTCGGTATCGTCATCATCATCCTCTGCTTACTCCAAGGTGGTAAATCAGAAGGTGCTTCCGGTGCGATTACTGGTGGTGGACTTAACGTCTTTGTTAAGACCAAAGAAAGAGGCGCTGAAAAAGTCGTTTCTATCCTCACAATGATTATGGCCATCGTCTTCTTCATCATCGCTATCGTTATTGAAATCACCCAAGCTAATGCAGCGACAAGTACTGCTACTGAAGCGGTGAAAGCAATCCTATAAAACTAGAAATCATCCCCAAAATTAATTGAGGGATGATTTTTTTATATATAAATGTGTTATTATAACTATAATAGGCAACCATTCTTGAAAGGGGATCCTTATGAATAAGAGAATTAGTATTTTGTTTTTAACCTTAGGTTTAGCCGCTCTTTTAATGCCAGCTTGTCAAAACAAGAGTGACAAACCAACTTCTCAACCAAATTCATCAGACGTCGAGAGCGAAAGTGAAGAAGAACATAAACATAAATATAGCAGCGATTGGACATACGATCACGATTATCATTGGCACGCCGCGATATGCGGTCATGATGTAATTAAAGATAAGGCTGAACATAAGTTCAATGAAGAAGAGATTACCGAAGGTGGCGACACCTATAGTAAATTTACATGCTCTATTTGTGGCTATTCATACAAAGATAACGAAATGTATAAAGTGACATGGTATAGATCCGAGCCAAAAGAAATAGAAAACATAATCTATTCTAGAAACTATCCTAAGGGCGAAACCCCATCATACGACATTGATAAATATGGTACTCCAACAAAAGAACACGAAGACATTGCCTATCGTTATGAATTTAGTCATTGGAGTCCCGCCATTTCTCCTGTCGAATCCAAACAAGATTATGTTGCCCAATATGATGTAGTGGAAAATAAATACCATGTAACATGGAAGAATTATGATAATTCCACTTTATATGAACAAGATCTTCAAGCTGGCCAAACCCCAGTTTATCCATATACAGATCCTACACGTCCAGATGATGGATATGAAGCTTATTATTCGTTTGAAGGATGGAGTCCAGAACCTGGTCCTCTCACTCAAGATACAGTTTATACCGCTCAATTTTCTAGACATGTCATTACTGATTCTTTTACATTCGGAGAAATTGAAGGTGGCGATGCTTATGAAATAACTGGATGGGCCGAGACACCAAGCGGTTCAATTACTATTCCTGGAACATATCATGGTAAACCAGTTAAAGGTATTGCGGATGAAGCTTTTAAGGATTGTACTTTAATTACATCTGTTATTACTCCTGCTTCATTAGAATACATAGGCGATTATGCCTTTGAGGGATGTACTGGTTTAGTTACTTTTGGTGGTGAAAAATTAGCCAATATTACCTCCTTTGGTAAAGGTGTGTTTAAGAATTGTTCATCCTTTGTTTATTATGATGAAAGCAGAGACATTGCTAACAAAATTTATGGTTTGTCAGTTATTCCTGAAGAAATGTTCTACGGTTGTACTTCTTTAGGCAGCTTAACAGGAGAATTATTCATTCATGGTTCAATAATTGGGAAACGTGCATTTTATAACTGCACTAGTATGGTATATACTAGCATGAATACATCAGATATCGAAAGAATCGAAGAAGAAGCATTCTATGGTTGTACTGGTTTAGAAACCGTGGGAATTCCGGATATAAATTGTAATTATGTTGGACCAAGAGCTTTCTATGGTTGTACAGGCTTGGAACGCCTTACCTTTAATAACAATAGTGTTACAATTTGCGAAAGTGCATTTGAGAATTGCACGAAATTAGCCACTCTTTCCGGATACTATAGCCATTCAATTCAATCAATTGGTAATAAAGCTTTTAAGAACACAAAACTATCAACAGTAAATCTTTACACATCCGGAACAAATTCCTTAACAGCGGTTGGAGATTATGCCTTTGAAAACTGCACCTCATTAACCACATTTAGATTACCAAAATCCGTTCTTACTATTGGTTATGGCGCTCTTAAAAACACACCTCAATTAACTACTTTAGATATTCCTTTTGTGGGCCACTCCACGACAGACACTTCAAATCAATATCTTGGTTATATTTTTGGTGTCCAACCACAAAGTCATGTAGCTTGGGATGGCATTGATAGTGCTGCACTTGAGGAAATCAACCTCTATCATAGTAATTTAACAACAATACCCACCAATGCATTCTATGATATTGGCAATGCCAATACCAACATTATTTTCCCATCATCTATGACCACAATTAAACAATTTGCCTTTAGTTATTTTAGAGGCGAAACTTTAAATTTGGCTGATGGTATCACAATGACCAATTGGCAAACCATAGAAGGATATGCCTTTGATGCAAACTACATTAAAAATATTTCTGTTCCTTTTATAGGAGAAAGACCCTGCACAATGGATGATATGGATAAATCAACTTATTACACAGCCCTTAGATTTGTGGATCGTTTTGCTAATAGAGTATATATGGATTTAACAAAAGTGACCTGTTATGAAAAATACTATCCAACATATGGTTTCTCTGATTGTTCTATTAGAACTTTAGTTATAGGATCAGAAACATTCCCACAATATATTAGTGATCGTGCTTTTTCGGGCATAACAAACTTAACAAGACTTGAATTCACTGGCACAACAACACAATTTAATAACATTTCTAAATCTTCAACTTGGAAAGCAGGACTTCCATCCGCTGTTAATAAGGTATATTGCAGTAACGGAACTGTTTCGATTTAAATTAAATAAATATTTATGAATAAGAAAGGGGATTCTTATGAATAAAAGAATTAGTGTTTTGCTTTTAACTCTTGGTTTAACCGCTCTTTTGATGCCGGCTTGTCAAAATAAAACCGATAAGCCAACTTCTCAACCAGATTCATCAGATGTTGAGAGTGAGAGTGAAGAACATAAACACAAATATTCAAGCGATTGGACATACGACCACAAGTATCATTGGCATGCCGCGATATGTGGTCATGATGTTGTCAAAGACAAAGCGGAGCACACTTTTAATGAAGAAGAAATAGAAGAGGGTGGTGACACCTATTCTAAATTCACATGTACTATTTGCGGTTATTCATATAACGACAACGAAATGTTTAAAGTTAGATGGTACAGTGATGAAGATTGCATTATTTACTCTGAAAACTATCCCACTGGTGCCATACCATCTTATGATGTTGACACCTATGGTGTCCCCACAAAAGAATATGAAGATATCTCCCATCGTTATGAGTTTACAGGATGGGATAAACCATTCACACCTATCGAAGGTAAAAGAGATTATTATGCTCAGTATGAGTTAGTGGAAAATAAATACCATGTGACATGGAAGAATTATGATGGCACCGTTTTATATCAACACGATGTTTTAGCGGGTCAAACTCCAGTTTATCCATACGCGAACCCAACACGCCCAGATGATGGGTATGATGCCTCTTATACATTTGAAGGATGGAGTCCAGAACCTGGTCCTATTACTGGAGACACGGTTTATACCGCTCAATATAGCAGACAAGTAATTAGCGATACTCTTAAATTTAGAGAGATTGAAGGCGGCACAGCTTACGAAGTAAGTGGATATAATGAACCAATAAGCACCACAGTAACTATTCCAGCAGTGTACCACGACAAGGCAGTTAAAGGCATTGGCGCCGAAGCTTTTGATGGTTGTGCTTCAATCACATCTGTTATTCTTCCTTCTTCTGTGACATATTTTGGAAATTATGCTTTTAGGGGTTGTATAAGTCTAGTTTCTTTTGGTGGAGAGAAATTAGATAATGTCACCTCATTTGGTAAGGGTGTATTTAAGAACTGTTTATCATTTGTTTATGAAAACAATAAGATTTATGGTTTAACCGCTATTCCTGATGAAATGTTCTATTGTTGTCCTTCTTTAGGTGACACTATTACTGGTGAACTTTTTGTTCACGCCACAACGATTGGAAAACAAGCTTTCTATGGCTGCGCCAATATAAGAATCGTAAACATTAGTACATGCGATGTTCAAAGAATTGAAGAAGAGGCATTCTATGGCTGCTCAAGTTTAGAATTCGTGGGAATCCCAGATATTAATTGTAATTACATTGGACCAAGAGCCTTCTATGGTTGTACCGGTTTACAATCCATCGCTTTCAATAGCAATAGTGCCACAATTTGCGAAAGTGCATTTGAGAATTGCGTGGATTTAGCTTCTTTCAGTGGATATAACAGCCGCTCATTATCATCAATTGGCAACTATGCTTTTAAGAACACAAAACTATCAACAGTTAATTTAAAAACTTCTCAAACAAACAATTTAACATCTATTGGCGATTATGCTTTTGAAGGCTGTGGATATTTAACAACCTTTAAACTTCCAACATCAGTAATTTCTATTGGTTATGGCGCACTTAAGAGCACTCCACAATTAGCAACATTAGAAATTCCTTTCGTAGGACACTCTAAAACAGATAACACAAATCAATATCTTGGATATATATTTGGCTGTCAAAAAGAAAATAGAGTTAGTTGGGGTGGTGGTGATGGTTCAGCACTTACATCTATTAATCTTTACTATAGTAATTTAACTACCATTCGTTCCTATGCTTTCTATGATGTTGGTGGTGACAATACTGAAATTGTTTTCCCATCAACAATGACCACTGTTGAGGAATACGGTTTCTATTGTTTTAGAGGAAAAACTCTAAATTTAGCCGATGGTATCACGATGACTAATTGGTCAAGTATTTCACAGCGTTCTTTCGATTCTGATTATCTTAAGAATCTTTCTATTCCCTTCGTAGGAACTAGAAAAAACACAAGTTCTGATATGGATAAATCAACTTATGATGCCAATCTTAGAATCGAAACCCTTTTTGCGGGTACAAGCTGGGTGGATTTAGATAGATTAACTTGTTATACACAATACTACCCAACATATGGTTTCTATAATTGTTATATTGACACTTTGGTTATAGGGGCTTGGAATACTCAATATATTAGTGATCGTGCTTTTTCTGGAACAAAGAGTTTAAAGAGAATTGAATTTGAAGGTAAGGTTGCACAATTTAATAACATTCCTAAATCCTCGACCTGGAAAACAGGACTTCCATCCGGAATTACTAAGGTTTATTGCAGCGATGGAGAAGCCACAATTTAAATTGAACAAATAATTATGAAAAAGAGAAAAACCGCTATATTACTAATCGCTTTGTGTGCAGTTTTTTCTTCATGTTCAAATAGCGGTAATAGTGGTACTTCAAGCGTTACCCCATATGTGCCTAAAACAAGACCCAGTATTCCTGAGAATTATCAACGGACGACACCTACAGGTGGGGATATCGAAGAACAATATTTAAAGAATGGCGATTATGAAGTGGATGTAGTGACTTATCAAGCCGCTTCACCAATGAATAAGTATACTTATTATTTTCCCAAAGAATTAAAAGAGAGTAACAAGACATATCCAGTAATTCTTTATTCTACTGGTACAGGTGTTAAAGGTAGTACTTGTTACCCATTATTTAAACATTGGGCCAGTTATGGATTTATCGTGGGTGCAAATGAAGATAAATACACCTGGGCGGGCACATCTAGCGATAATACTTTATCTTTCTTATTAAGAATGAATGAGAATAGCGAATCACCATTCTACCATAAGGTAGACACAAACAATATTGGTGTTACTGGTCATTCCCAAGGCGGAACCTCAGTCTTTAATGTTCTTACCAATGTGAGTAATAGCCATATGATTAAAACTGGTGTGGCATTATCTCCCGCGCACGAAGAATTATGTGAACAATTAGGTTGGCCTTATGATTTAACTAAAATCACTCAACCTATATTGATGGTTGCGGGCACAAAAGGATCATTTGAAATTGAAACCGTTAGCCCTATTGATGCTTTAAATACTATGTATGACAAAATCACATCCGATAAATGTCTAGCGAGAAAAACTGGATATGAACATGGTCATACTAGTTATATCGCTGATGGATATACAACTGCGTGGTTTATGTGGCAATTACAAGATGACACGAATGCCGCGAAAGCTTTCGTGGGAGATAACCCAGAAATCGTTAATAATAGCCTTTATCAAGACCAAAGAGTAAACATTGGTTAATTTATTAAAGGCAAACAAAAAGAGCGGAAACCCGCTCTCTTTTATTATGTTTCTAATTAGTCTTTCTTTTTCTTTGCTCCGATGATAGCGAAGGCAATGAATAAGACGCCTGCGGCTACTAAGAGAACACCTAATAAGATATATGCGGCAGTGGCTAATTCTGTCGCTAACTTATTAGCGAAGCATAATCCTAAGATACCTAAGGTAATACCAACGATACCAACGATTAGCATTAAAGCAATTAATCCTTTTCTCTCTTTATAAACAATAAGAGAAATGCCTTTGACTAATGCGGCAACGCCGAACACTAATGTCGCTAATGAAATGATGTAGACAATTAATCCTGTGGATAAGGATTCGTGTAAACCGAAACGACCCACTAACAGGACAACACCACCTGTAATGGAGAGACTAGCGAATAATAGGGCTAGTGTAAATCCCTTATGGGATTCATAAAGCAGACAAACTATCAAGAGAATTAAACCAATAATGATTAAACTGACTGCCACGACGATGTTAATGATATCTTGTAATCTTCCTAATGCTAAGCAGGCTAAGACAATAATCAAGACACCGAGAGCGATAATTAAGGCTCCGATAACGTATTTGAGCCATTTGTATTTTTCAAATAGAGAATTCATAACATTTTCCTCGCGGTTATTATAAAATAATTTCCATAAATATAAAAAGGAGCATTTTTATGAATCAAGAATTAATGAGAGATTATGCTAGACTCATCGCTGCGATTGGTGCGAAAGTTCAAAAGGGTGATGAAGTTTGGATTAATGCTGAATTGGATCAGCCTGATTTTGTTTATATGGTAGTGGAAGAGTGTTACAAACTCGGCGCCAAAGGCGTTGATGTGAGATTTACTCATGATCCATTATCAGTACTCCATTATAAATATATGACACTTGGTGAATTATCTAAGGTTCCTCCTTATGCACTAGCCCGTCTAAAATACATGGCCAAAAAGTTGCCCACGATGATTTATTTAATCTCTGAAGATCCCGATGGATTAAAGGGTATAGATCAAGCAAAAATGGCAAAAAGTATGGCAAAACGCTATCCAAAGATTAAAAAATACCGCGATATCGCTGATGGAAAATATAAATGGT
>JBGUQI010000044.1:0-8261 GCA_045130875.1 Bacilli bacterium
GACGATGATGATTATGTCGTAAAATATGAGACCAACTTCCATTGGTATTGCACAAAAGAAGAAGGGATGGCTAAAGCCAGATCGATGTGTCAAACTTTCTTTGGTGCTGGTTTATCATATAATGATAATGGCAATATGAAGAGTTCCTATACTCATAGTGATTTATACTATGAAGACGCCGATGATGGCTATGCCACATTTGATGCTTATACCTCAGTTGGCCATTATGTAGATTTCGATTTTGAATTCTCTAACTATTCAAGTCCCAAATACATGAATGTCACCTTAGTATTCTATAAAGTTTCCTAATCAACAACTTAATTGAGCACCGGAGAAATCTGGTGCTTTTTTATATCTTAAAAATTATATAAATCATACGCATTTTTATAGGTCGATAAATATCCTTGTTTAATCAAGGATTTTTTTGCTTTATAATGATAGTCATGAATAACATCGGTGATTTCTTCGCTTTATGCAATGCACATCCTTGGGCCTATATCGCCCTTTTCATCAATTTGTGCGTTGTTTTTGTTAATGGATACACTGATGGACCAAGTACGATTGCTACAGCGGTAACAAGCCGTGCTTTAAAACCAAGAACTGCTTTTATCCTATGTGCAATATTTAATTTATTAGGTGCTCTTACCATAGGTATCTTCTCCGTTTTTATCAATAAAATATTCGGTGGAGATATCATTGCCACGATATCTTCTTTGGTGGATTTTGGTCACGCAAATGCTGATCAAATGCTCTGTGTTATTGCCTGTGGTCTTGTGGCTATTATCGTAGCCAGCCAATTCTGCACAATGCTCGGATTACCATCCAGTCAATCTAACTGCTTAATCGGTGGCTTGACCGGTGGTGGATTAGCCTTAATGGTCCTAGGTTTTGGAGGAAGCATCGGAGCGATGCCTTGGATTAAAGTCGGTGTTGGCTTTGTCTCATCCTTAATCGTTGGCTTCTTATTAGGTTATGGTTTAACTTTGTTAATTCAAGTGATATGTGCAAAGATGAATAGAGGCAAAACCACAAGATTCTTCATTAAAGGACAAATTGTTTCAACTTCATTAATGAACTATGTCCATGGTATTCAAGATGGTGGTAAGTTCATCGGTATCTCTATCTTAATCGGCGCTATTCTATTTGCCTCTAATGGTGGTGGAACTATCCAAGAAGGTGTTAATACTCTTAATGGCATTCAATCTTGGTTCTTATATTTACCAGTATGTTTAATCCTCTTTGTGGGATGTTTATTTGGTAACCGTCGTATCTTAAAGAGCTTAGGACGTGGCATGGCCGCATTAGCGCCACATCAGGCTTTTGCCACAGATATTGCTTCTTCCATCGGCTTAATCGTGGCCACTTTATTTGGTCTACCATTATCCACCGGAACGATTAAAAATACCGCGATTATGGGCACTGGTGCGGCAAGAAGCATGAGAAGAGTGAAATGGAAGAAAGCGGGAGAGATTATCTTGTGGAACACTTTAGCGTTCCCCATCTCTGGAGTTACCGCATTTATACTAGCGATGATATTTATTTGGACTGTTAAATAGGAGGTCTATTTATGTTTAAGAAAAAGAAAAAGAGCAATTATTATTTCGATTCATTTCCCAAATTAGCCCATTTCTCCGTGAAATGTGGGGAGATGATTTTGGAATTCTTAAAGAATTTTGATACCAAGAAACTCGAAGAATTTAAAACTTCAGTTCATGAAATCGAACATCAAGCGGACAATGTAAAACACGAAGTTACCGCGAAACTCTTAAAAGAATTCATGACTCCCATCGATAGAGAAGATATCTATGAATTGTTAAGATTAATCGATGAAGTCACCGATGCGATTGAAGAGATTTCCTTGAGGTTATATTTATATAACTGCCAAAAAGCTCCAGATAACTTTATCGCCTTAACGGAAGTGACAGTCAACTGTATGAAAGAAACAGAAGTATGTCTCAATCATATGTATGACTATTTAGATCCCGAAGCCTTCAACCCTCTCGTCGCTAATGTCATCAAACTAGAAGAAGAAAGCGATAAGATTTATATCGAAAGCGTCCATGACTTGTACGCAAAAGAGAAAGACGCCAAAACCCTTTATATCAATGAAACACTTTATTCCTTGATGGAAGACGTCTCCGATAGATGCCGTGAAGTTTGCCGCTTCGTGCAGAATATCGCCCTCAAGAATCTATAGTAGAGAACCGTTTCTCTTAAAAATAGAGAGCCTATCTTAGTGGTAGAGCTCTCTTTTTTATGAATAGAATTACAAAGTAAGCGAGTATATAACTTTCTCTTTTTCCTAGTGGTACTATAGTGCCGCTATGATAGACTACGAACTCGCAATTAACATCATCGATATTATCTTCACCGGCGTCATATTCGTCATGGGAGTCATCTCCTGGTATTATGTCGGAGGCTTTTTTATTTCCATGAAGAGAACACCCAAAGCCCCTCATAGTGATAAATATACCAAGTTCGCCATTTTAATACCCGCCAGGAATGAATCAAAAGTAGTGGGTAATATAATTAAAGCCTTAAAGAATCAAACCTATCCTCAAGAATATTTCGATGTCTGGTTTATCACTGAGAGTTATGAAGATCCCACGAACGTCATTGCTTTAGATAATGGATATAAATATTTCATTAGAGATGAATTAACTAGTAAAAGAAAAACCAAGGGTTACGCTCTTCAAGAGTGTATTAGATATTTTAAGAACAATAACATCCAATATGATGCCTATATGATTTTTGATGCCGATAACGTTATGGACTCTGATTATCTAGAGAAGATGAATGACGTAAGACAAACCGGTGTAGAAGTAGCGGTGGGCTATCGTAATTTCACTAATATCAATCGAAATTGGCTGACCTCAGGAAGCGCAATTTTATTTACCTATATGAATTCATTTACCAGCAAAAACCGCACCATTTTGTTCAAAAAGGCCATTATCGCGGGCACTGGATACTATGTGAATGCCGACATTATCGATGAAGCTGGTGGTTGGATATTTACCGGTATGACTGAAGATACCGAATTCACCACCTATTGCGAATATCACGATATCAACATGATGTATTATCCTCATATCAATTTCTATGATGAACAGAGTCCTAGTTATAGAACTAATCATAATCAACACATCAGGTGGGTTTGGGGCTTCGTGGAGAACCGCAAGAGATTCAAAGTGGGTGGAAGAAACCATCACGCGACATCCAAGATTAGAAATGGTGCTTCTATCTTTGAATATAAGACCAGTATCATTCCTTTTGCCGCCGCCACAATTACTGACTTCCTCTTATTAGTGTGCTCTATTATCCTTTGGGGATTCTCATTTAAATTCAATCCCTCTTTCTCACATACAATGGGAATTCATGTTTTAGCCCAGGCTCTATTCCTCTATTCATTATTTGTCATCGTGGCTATCGCTACGATTGGTCACAACTATAACAAACTCAAGATGAAGTGGTGGATGATTATCATCTGCGTTATAACTTATCCCTTTTATTTTGGAGATCTATTATTAGCATTCTTCCATGGATTATGTGTTCCTCATTCTCGTAAGACTTGGAAGCCTATCAAGCACAGCGGGAAGATCAGCGATAAAAGAGCGAAGGAGGTCAGTGATAATGGAAAACAATAACTGGAAAAAGACCAAGGTCATCTATTGGTCAGATGAATTAAATGATGACTTTAATCCCACATTAAAAAAGAGACCGACAGTGTCTCCTAAATATAAATACAAAAGAAATCCTTTTATCAGTTTTATAAGTTATTACTTATTCGCTAAACCAATACTCGGATTGTATTGTTTCTTTCACGGCATCCGCGTGGAAGGAAAAGAGAATCTCAAGATACTTAGACATCAGGGCTATTTTATCTATGCGAACCATGTCGCTATTGCGGATGCATTCAAATATGCTTCCTATGCGATCAATAATAAGAGAGTGAACATCATCGGTTATAGTGATGCATTATCCTTAAAAGGATTAGGACCTATTCTTAAAGGATTAGGATATCTTCCTATTCCTGAAAATATTCATACGATGCAGAAATTCAATGACGAGATAACTAGATTAATCGATAAAAAGGAAGTTGTGCTTATCTATCCAGAGGCTCATATTTGGCCATATTACACAAAGATTAGAAACTATAAATCCGTGTCTTTTACTTACCCATCTAAATTAAACGCTCCAATTGTGCCAGCGGTTACTATCTGGAGAGGAAAGAAAAATAAAAAGCCAAAGCAGACTATTGTCTTTGGAAGACCGATATTTCCCAGAAGTGATTTAACAGTTATGGAAAACAAACTATATCTTCATGAGCAATGCCTTTTGGCTATGAAAGAAATTGCGGAACGATATCCGCAAGTGGAATATATAAAATATATTAAAGTTGATAAAGATCAATAATATTTCTTAACGAATCGAGCAGCGACATCTTCGATGATGGTTACCAATAAGATGAACACAATAGCGATTAAACTATAGGCGAATATTGGGACCATGTTAGAGGGGTCGTTTTTCTGCGCCATATTGATGGCGGCACCTAAACCATTTCTGGTATCACCAGTGATGATTTCTGCCATAATCTCAATCTTAAAAGATAAAGCAAAAGAAGATGCTAATCCCACTAAGACATAGGGTAGTGCTAGTGGAAGTCTTACTCTAACAATTGTTTTCAATCCTTTTCCTCCATCGACTTTAGAGGCATCGATAATCTCTTTTGGTACATTAGCGATACCAGCGCTGATGGATTCATAAAGAATAGGGAAGGATATTAATATCACAATATATATGGGGGCGTATCTCGCTCCTGAGACAATTAAGAATAAAAATACTAAAGCGGCAGTGGGAATACTCTTAAGAACTACAATGATAGGTTTAAATAATGTTCTTAAAGAGGGAAAATGACCCGCAAGAGCGCCAAAAAGTAAAGCTAAAGCAAATGATATGCTAAAGCCAATAATCATTCTTAGCATCGTCCAACCGATACATTTATAGACATAAGAACCTGATAAGATATTTCCTGCTTCTTTAAAAGTGGATAGGGGGTCAGGGAAAATCATCTTCGTGTCATGGACAACTAAAGAGATGATAATCCATATCGCTAAGAATAATAGACATCCTAATATGGTTAATACGTACTTATTAGTAATAAATCTTTTCATCGGTCTCTGGAACAGAGAATAAGGATAAGAAAGCATCGATATTCTCTTTATTTGGCGCGGCATAGGAGAAATCTAGACCTAAACCGTTCTGGTCATTAATAACCGCTTCGGCGATTGAAGGTGCCACACCATAAAGAGCGGTCATCTCTTCTAAAGAATAATTGCCAAGAGTTTCAGTTAATAATGATGGTTTATCAAGGACAGCGCGGATATCTTTATTTAAAGATTCTAAGAAATTGTGTCCTTGCTTTTCACTGACGCTATTTTTAATGAAGATGGAAGCCTGAATCAAAGATTTGCCTCCAGATCTTTCTCTATACGCGTCCTGAATGTTTTTAAAAACTGTCACATTGGGATTTTTCTGCATTGCATTGTATAAAACTGGTTGCGCAACGAAGACGTAGTCGACATCGTGACTGGTAACAGCATTCTTACCACTGATTAAGCACTTGGCGGCATCTTGAACATTGGTGACATATTCAATACTGGCATCATAGTAATTTCCAAATAAGTAGTGGAACAATAAATCAGGTGTTTGATGTTCACCGAATAAGACGATGGTGTCACCTTCATTGATCATGCCATCGGTGTCATTTCCGGTAGAAGCGATGAAGAAGTTACCAAAGGTAATGGTGGCGGCAATTTTATAAGGCGCGCCATTATTGATGGCTTTGACACCGCTCACTGTATCGATAACAACAACATCTTTATCGCTAGCTTCAGAAAGCATAGAGACAATGTTCGATGGTACAGCATTAGTTTCAAAGTTCTTATCTTGAGAATAGTTATAGAACGCAAATGCAGGAGCGCCAGTAGGGCAGATAATTTTTAATGCTTCTTCTGTATTCTTTTGATTACAGGCCGCGAGCATCAACGCGGGAATGGTTAATAATAATATCTTTTTCATTTTATATACCTCGCATTGTCATTATATATAAATAATGTATAATAATATGTGATTTGAATCACACTTATGATGTTATTTAATCTGCTGACTGAAAAAGAGAAGAAATTAGGAAAAACTGTCCATCTAACTAAAGGACAAATTTTGTTCTATGAAAATGATTTATGTGAATATCTTGGATTGGTCACTAAAGGACAAATAGTGATCTCTTCTTATACTTTATCTGGTAATGAAGTTGTCTATAACAATATAGGTGTTGGAGATATGTTTGGTAACAATCTCTTGTTCTCTAATAATCCCTATTATAAAGGTAATGTCACCGCAGTTATGGATAGTGAACTAATCCTTATTAATAAAGATAATTTAATGCTTATTTTTCAGCAAAACCCCGCTTTTTTGGAGGAATATCTCCATTTTCAAGCGGAATTCGCCAAGAATTTAAATCGTAAATTGAAGATTCTTTCCTTCGATAGTGCGGAAGAGAGACTGCTCTATTTCTTGAGTGAAAAGAAAAAGATAAGAATCAAATCTGTCTCGGCATTAGCTAGGGAATTATATTTATCTAGGGAAACATTATCTCGTTTAATCACCCGTTTAGTGGAAGAAGGGAAAATATCTCGCAAGGGCAATATAGTGGAATTACTTTAGTAGAGATGATATATTTTTATCGGTATGTGTGAAGACTATAACAAAGAACAACTGAAGACAGAAACCATTCAAAAGAGTGGTTATAGCGATGTCGGCACCCCTGAGAAACCCGCGGAATTCGGCATTGGTAAAAAAGCCAAGAAAGTCGGTAAGGTGACCACAGTGGTGGTGACCATCATTGGGGCCGGACTCATTTTTGGTGGCATCTTCAATTATGTCTTCGCCTATAAACCTACAGCAGTCGTTGAACAATTCCTCGTGACTGTTCCGGAGAATGAAACTGAAATCCGTTATGACATTGTCATCAAAGAGATGAATGTCGAAGCCATAACCTTAAAAGTTCATAATCAATTCACCAATCGCAAAGAACAATTGATTATGGGCGAAAATATCGGAAGCTTTACTGATTTAGCACCAGGGATGGAATATACGGTCAGTATCTTAGAGAAGAATGTCGTAGTGAAACAAACAAAAATCAAAACTGTTTATATAGAGGAGGTTAAAGTATGAAGATAACAAAATGGAAAGATAGAACTAAAGGTCAAAAAGCCAAAATCATTATCTATTGGATTTTCTTCGCTATCTTTTTAGCGGGAACAATCGTGGTTTTTATTTTCTCCGATAAAATCTTTGGAGAAACCTCTGTATTTAATAAAGTCATCTGTGATAATGGATTTTTAAATGCTCTATATAATCACATTCCTTCGATTATTAGAAGTATTCAAATCATCGTCTTAGGTGTGACTTTGGATTATATCCTAAGATTAGCGATGAAGATTACCATCGCCCATAGTAAAAGAGGCATTACCATTTCTCAAATCATCGCTTCATTCTTAAAATGGGCTATCGCTATTACGGTTATTATGATTATCTTAAAAGTCTGGGGTGTTGATACCACGACATTAGTAGCCTCCGCAGGTGTCCTCACTTTAGTTATTGGTTTGGGCGCTCAATCTTTGATTGCAGATATCGTTGCTGGCGTCTTTATCGTCTTTGAAGGCGAATATGAAGTTGGTGATATTATCGTCTTAGATGGTTGGAGAGGTACAGTTATTGAAATTGGCATTAGAACCACAAAAGTGGAAGATGCCGGTGGCAATATTAAAATCGTCAATAATAGCGAGATTAAAGCGGTCATCAACCAAACCAAAGATGACTCTGTCGCTAAATGTTATTTGAATATCAATTACGAGGAAGATATCGATAGAGTGGAAGCCGCCATCGCTAAAGATCTTCCTGAAGCTTCTAAGCAATTACAAAACACATTAGGGGATATTCAATACAAAGGCATCTCCGAATTCTCCAGTAATGGTGTGACCCTCTTCTTTATCGTTAAAGTTAAAGAAGCTGATGTCTATCAAACCCAAAGAGAGATGAATAAAGTCTTAATGCAATTATTAAAGAAAAACAACATCTCCTTGGCCTACCAGAATGTGGTTATCCATAGCGTAAAAGATAAATAAAAAGAGCTTTAAGCTCTTACAACTGCAACCTGATGGAGCATGTTGTTCATATCTTCCGGAGAAGGATGATTCTTA
>JBGUQI010000045.1:0-13468 GCA_045130875.1 Bacilli bacterium
TAAACGAGATACACGTCCATTACCATGGTTATAAGGATGGATGCACATAAAGTCTAACATAAATGCGGCGATAAGAATTAATTTATTGCATTCTTCATCGGCGGCGCATAGATTA
Organism: Bacilli bacterium; assembly: GCA_045130875.1. GTDB lineage: Bacteria > Bacillota_I > Bacilli_A > RFN20 > CAG-826 > RUG13091. The sequence goes on from JBGUQI010000045.1 coordinate 116, forward strand.
AATTGATAAATTAAATTATCAAGTAATGGTAAGACTTCCTCTGGTGCGGAGCTCACAAAGATAGTTCTAAATGTTCCATCAGTTAACACTTCTTGGATGTAGTTTTGGCTATCTTTAAAACGTCCACCAAAGTCGGGGTTATAATCCTTATAAATATAATAATGTAATGTCGAAATAAAACTGCGATCGAAGGGCTGGAATTTGTGCACTTCGTTGATTAAGTCTAATGCGTTAGAATAACCGCATACCATATGCTCCTCAAGTGTTTGGGGTTGCCCTTTCTTGACAAAAAGAGCCTTTTCACGTTCTTCGGTAAGATAAACACTACCGATCGCGTTACTGGCCATAACACCACTACGACGAGCGATTAATTTTAAAGCATCGACCTTTTTGATCTTTGACACAGGCATGGTTTTGCCTTTGTAAAGTTCAATGGAATTGAGTAAAGAAACAATACTAGGTTTATTCAACCCTAAAACTGCTCCTTTCAAGTCGAACATTTTCATATCTTAAAATAACCTCGGTTATTATTATCTATCACCGACATTATAATTTCAACCATTTAAGTATTTTTAAGAAAAAAATACCGAATTAAACTTAAAATCTAATTCAGTATATTACTAGGTTCTTTATAAAAGAAAAGAATACCGAATTGAGAAAAAGTCAATTATGTATCAAGTAAAAAGACCTGTTTCCAGGCCTTATTTAATTACTTCGAGATTATCTCCCGTCACATTTATTTGTTTCGTGGGATTGCTTTCCATCACTACTGCATAGGTTGTGAAACTGGAGAATTTCTTGATGTCTTTCACGATTGCAACGGAACCTCTTTCATATCTCTCCCCACCAACGACATAGTTAGTTCTTAAGACAACTTTAGAACCAACAACGATTGAGCCACTATTGTGTTCTTTGATTTTATCGTAATTAATAACGGTATCTTTTTTAGGCGCTTCTTCTTTCTTGGCCGCAGCAACAGGACGGGTGGAAGTTTGAGGTTTATTTTGTTTTTCTTCCTTAGGAAGGACTAATGGTTCTCCACTCATCATGCTTCTTTCAAGAGCGTCGATTCTGGCATTGGCTTTGGCAAGCGAACGGTTAGTACTATTCTTTAAAGCATAGTAATCATAAGATGCTTCATCGTAATCAGCGATTAAGGCTTTGATAAGGAATAATAGACCAATAAAAACTGGAAGAGCACCGAAAACAAATGAAACAAGAGGAATCCAGGCATAGCCTTTTGTGTATTCACTATTTGCCAAAATAAAAGTTTCGATGATTGCATACAATCCTCCACCAACCATTTCAATAATGACAAGTATTTTTGCAACAAATAATAGAATTCGATGTGCTGTAAATTTCATAATAAATCTCCTATTTCACTAATGAATAAGCTTCTTCATCCACATAGATTGTGCAATCAGGATGTTTTTGCAAAATTGAGCAAGGAACTTCTTCAGTCATTGGTCCCTTTAATAAATTAAATATCGCTTGAGCTTTGTTCTTTCCAGTAGCGATTAAGACAATTTTTTTAGCATTCATAATGCTCTTTAATCCCATGGTCACCGCTTTTGTGGGGACTTCAGAGATATCATTGAACAAACGGGAATTATCTTTAATTGTGGATTCCGAAAGTTCAGCAACATGGGTTAAGGAATTAAAGGGCGTTCCCGGTTCATTAAAGGCAATGTGACCATCACTACCAATACCTAAGATTTGTAAATCGATGCCACCAGCCTGTTTGATTAATTCATCATATTGCTTTGCGTAGCCCAAATAATCACCGACACCTTTTAAGACATGGGTGTTTTCTTTATCGATATCGATATGATCAAACAAGTTTGTATTCATGAAATAACGATAGGATTGATTGTGTGTGCCTTCTAATCCGATATATTCATCGAGATTGAATGTCTTCACATTCTTAAATGACACTCTTCCATCCTGGTAAGCCTTAATCATATTCGCGTACACTCCTAAAGGAGAAGTACCAGTGGCTAAGCCTAAAACACAATTTGGTTTGGCTTTAACCATTTTGACAAATTCTTCAGCGATTAATTCACTGATGTAGTCATTGTTACCAACGATAACTTTCATATTTATTTGCTCCTCTATTTAAAATAAATCTTTGAGTAAATCACTAACTTTATTTAATAACAATTCATCTTCTTCGTGGAAACGATCATAGATAGGAGAATCGATGTCTATAACTCCCACTACTTTATCATTCTTAATGATTGGAACCACTATTTCACTTTTAGATAAAGATGAACAAGCAATATGTCCTTTAAATTCATTAACATTAGGGACAATAATGGTTTTTTTCTCTTTAAAAGAAGTGCCACATACACCTTTTCCAATAGGAATAATAGTACAGGCAGCATCACCTTGGAATGGCCCTAGATATAATCTTTCTACATCAACGAGATAGAAACCCGCCCAATTGATATCATCCATCTTAAATAAGACTGCAGCCACATTAGAGAGATTGCTCACTAACGGAAGATCTTTATCGATGATGGATTTAATCTGTTCGAGTAACATAATTATTCCTGTTCTTTTTTAGGTTGCACTAATTTGACTAATAAGACACCGATGATTGGTCCAAAGGAATTAAAGGTGATACACACCAATAAATTGAACAATGTCTCCCACTTCATCTCATTAGCGAATCCAAAGTAGAACATATTCGCGATACAGTGTTGGAAACCACAATAGACAAATACAAAGACAAAGAAGACCAATAACAATATTCCAAGAGGTTTGAGTCTGTTCATATTGAAGGATTTGACCGCTAAATAGACACAGAGGCCACATAAGAATGATTTCAATGCGCAGACGAGATAATCTTCGAAAGACGCTAAATTAGTCCTGATTTGCGCGGTTTTAATCGCTGTTTCAATGATTTCGGTATTTCTAAAGATGAAATAACAAGCATATCCCAGAGCAAAAGCTCCAATCGCATTACCAATTAACATAATAGGTAAAGAGATATAGAAAGATGTTTGTTGTCTACCCTCATATACCACACCAATCTTTCCGGTATAAAGAGAAAGCATGAAGGTGCAGACTAAGAATAGCCCAACCGAGAATAAGATTGATCCAAGTATCTTGCCATATTCACCAGGAACAAAATGGACCATTAAAACATATAAAAAACCACCTAAGCCTATTGCTAGACCAGCAAGAATACCTTTATAAAAGTTTTTAAACAATATCTTTGCCATAATTACTAATTATTAAACAACTACCTCATTGATAAATCAAACAAAAAAGGGACAAAAGTCCCTATTTTTATAAATAATTTTATTATTCTTCTCTAGGAAAGATGAAGAAGTTCGCTACTGTCATTGCTAGCAAGAAGATGGTTGCAAGTTCATAAGGAACCGCAAATCTAGTTAGACTAGTAAAGCCTAAAATCTCTAAGATGATGATAGATAAGCCTTGGCTTATAGCGATAAAAATCTTATTTAATAATGGTTTCTTCATCACTAATGCGATAATAGAAGCCACAATAGTTAAGATAGAGAAGACCATCAATGCGATTTGAGAACTGGTATTGGGACGATATTCTGTTTGAATGGTAAACCAATAGATAGTCTCTAACAACATGACGAGATATAATCCCGCTGCGGATACAAGAGACAAGATAGGCAATTTCTTAATAGTCTTATGGCCATCAAATTTATTGGCGAAATGACCGATGAAGAATATCAATATCACAATTGTTGTGGCTAATGTCACAAGCATAAATAATCCAGTAGAGATTAAAGCTAGGTAATTATCCCAATAATTGTTTTCAATATTGCGTGTTAAGAATTCAAAGAAATCGACGATACGAGTAATTGAAGAAGCAAAGAATAAGATTAATAAAGCGCCTAGACCCACAAGTGGGAAGATAATACCAAAGGTTTTAGATAATTTCTTTTTACCTTCACCAGGTTTACCATCTTCTGGCTTTTCTTCCTCTTTCTTTTCTTCTAGAGGTTTTTCTTCATTAGAAGATGATTCTTCACCTGATGGTAGAGTTTCACTCTCAACACTAGCACCTCCACCACCTTCTAAGGCCATCGCATCTCTCTTCTTGGCGATACCAGTTAAGATCAAGAACGCTATCGCCGCACCAATTAACAATAAGATATTAAAGGTGGATAAGAAACCACATATTGGAACGCCAAGACCATCATCGATATAGCAGCAAACCGCCATAAAGATGGACATCACTAGGCCAAAGGTGAAATAGATACCACCAAAGATGATATCAAAGATTAATAAACCTGTTTTAATCTCTTTCTTCACTATATGGAAGATGCCAACGATAAATGCAGCAAGGAGAAGTAATAAATTAATCCATAGGAAGATGAAACCCACTAATGTATCACCATAAGCAAACGCGGCTTGATAGAAATTACCAGGTCTTTTGCCACCGGAGTAGCATCCTGTGCCGTAACAATATCCTTGTGGTACCCAAGCATATAATTGATTGGTCTGTGTTAATAAAATCAAAATCAATAGCAAAGACACCGCAATTAAGATAAAAGGAATAAATCTAAATCTGTTTAGTTTCTTCATCATAAGAAAAGACCTCTTTAGTTTATTTTAGAATAAAAAAAGACCTCAAGCAACGAGGTCAAATCAAAAAAATGAAAAATTGATATTATCCAAATATGATAGCGATAAGCGCCATCAACTGGGTATGAGTTAAGAAACCATCTATCTCGTAGAGATATTGGCCGCAATATTCTCTAATCTTGTTATTATCGATTTCTGCGATATATGGCCCGCAGTATCTTCTAACTTTATTGCCACTCACTTCAAGAATATAGGATCCACAATATCTACGGATTTGGTTACCACAAATCTCGAACTTGTATTGTCCGCAGTATTCTCTCACTTTATCACCGTTTATCTCATAGATATATTTGCCACAATATTCTCTAATCTTGTCGCCATCAATTTCTAGGATATAAGGTCCACAATATCTTCTTAATCTTGCCATACCATCATTATATATATTTCACTTGATAAATAAAATAAGTTATGATTTTTATGAAAAAAGGACCAAAATATGAAAAAAATACATTTGTTATCTAGCATCTTATTTCTCTCTTTAATGGGTTGCACTAATTCTAAAGGTGAGATTTTATCTTCCGTTGAATCGAAAGATGAGAGCTCATCTAATTTTAGTCCTGCAGAAATAAGAGAAATGGCAGTAAGAACCAGCGAAGACATTTATTCTGGAACTTATACAGTTGAACAAACTTTTACTAATTTTATTGATTCTCCAGATGAAGCGACGAGAAAGAATCGAATTCTAAAAGATAACAATAATTTAGAATTTCAAGAATTTAAAAATGATGAGTATGTAGTAAATGGATATATGGAATTCGTGAGCGGTGGCGCATTTATTTATTCTGAAAAAAACGGAGAATGGACTAAAGAAAAACTTTACGATAGCGATCAAACGCTTGAAGCTACTAAAAATATGTCCGCATTCTATAGCAGATTTGTAATAAAAGAAATGTTGAACACCAATTCTAACACAACATGGACCTATGATAATAATATTGTTACTGGCGTTGGATCACCAATGAATTTCGATAGAATGGAATGCACTATTATGATAGAAAGGGATGATCAAAAATTATTAAACATCTCCCTTGAATTTGGAGAAGAGGAACCTTCACTTCATTCATACTATACATTTGTGTTCACCAATTGGAATGACACTCACGTTACCCTTCCGGAAGCAAGAACTATAAATGAAGCCTAACTGGCTTCTTTTTCATCTGCGGACTTTATTTAACAAATAAAATAAGTTATGATTATTTCATTACAGGGGGACTTTTTAATGAAAAAGATCTATTTATTACCATGCGTTCTTTTTCTTGCTTTAACTGGATGTAAGAGCAATAAGAATTCTAACAAATCCGATAAAGAAAGAACTGAACCATTAACAGAAGCCGAAATTATCGAATTACTCACAACTGGTTCTTATACCGTTGATATCACTGATTCATATTACGATGAAGGCGAAGAAGAAGAGGCTGATGTTATCGAATATAGACTATTAAAAGAAGGTCTAAAATTCGAATCTCAACAATTTGTGGAAGAAGAAGAATCTGACCACTTTGAACCAGTTGCCTATTTAGATATTAGAGATGTTGAACATCTCTATGAATTCAGATATTACGAAAACTATGAAGACTGGGCAAGATATGAAATCACAGAGGAAGATTTAGAAGAGATTTATGAGGAAATTTTCATAGAGGTTGATTTCATAAATAAATTTGTCGGTGTCCAAGAAGCCACTTGGGGATTAAACAATAATGTCTATCACGGCGAATTATTGGTGGAAGATGAAAACAAAGGCAATCATACCTATATCATCGATGTCAAAGTGACCACTCAATATGTCGAAGACATCTTAGTCCAAATCATCGATGAAGACAAATTCCATGAAGATTACCACTTTGTCTTCTCTAAATGGGATGCCACAGTTGTCGAACTCCCATACACCTTAGAGCAATTATTTGAGGAAATGGTGAGATATGATGAGAAAACATTAGAGGTTGCTAGTTATAGAGAATCTCAAAAAATCGAACAAGTCATAGAAGGCGAAACACAAAGGGTTGAATATGTAACCGAATGTGTTGATGATGAAGAAAATCGCACCACCACATTAAGAGCTATTGGAAATGGCGAAAATCAAGATACTTTCGTGCAATATGTCTGGAATTCCACCACATATGATTACTATTTTGTCGATCAATCTGGTGATTATACCAAACAAGTAGTCGATTCTATGCCTAGAGAATTCTCTTATTACTTTGTGGCGATGGATTCAGCATTGAACAACTTTGTGGAAGAAAATGATATCGAAACATTCAGAGGTCTGGTTGATACATATCAACAATTAGATGATGGCTTTGAATTTAGTTATAAAGATACTTCCGCTCCAACAGAAGAAACCGTCACCCTTGAGGTTCACGTGAACGCGCAAGAATATCTCACTTCCTTGGCCTTAACACGTGTTGGTGGAGAAGTTGAAGGTACCGCTACACTCACATTTAGCAATCACAATAAGGTCACCATCACCTTACCTACTATCTAATAATTCAATAATCTGATTTATAGGGGCACTTCGGTGCCCTTTTAAATTGCTTTTTGATTTAAAACATATTTTAATTAAATTAATGGAGGAATATTTTATGAAAAAAATATATCTAATCGCCACAGCTTTCCTTTTAGCGTTAACCGGCTGTAAGAATTCCAGTGGCAACAACGAAGAAAGCCATGGAGGCAAAACTAGCAAAAGCCAAAGTGAAGGCGAAGAATTTAACCCAATGGATAAAGAAAATATCTACCCAACCTTAGATGGTGGTATTTTCACAAGAGACCTTGTCGTCTGGGAATATAATGAAGGCGATGAACCAACAATCACTAGCGAAACTCGTATGAAAAAACAATATACCAAGATTGCTAGTTATCGATATCAAGAAGTGGAAGACGAAACATATGACTATGTCATAGAGGAATATTACAACCTCGATGATACCTTTAGTTCATTTAGAATCTATGATGAGAATGGCAAATGGGCCAAACAAAAACTCCAAGACAATGATTCCATCAGACTCAATGAAGAAATCTTCTATGATTATCTACCTATCATTAATAAATTCTTTGCCCAAGGAACTTATAATGTCTCATTAAATGGAGATGTCTATTCCGTTCATGCGGAAGGTTTAGTTGAACAAAACAATGGTAACTTAGATGTCGATGTCGAAGTCACTGTCTCCGAGTCTGAGGTCACCGGCATCAAATATCATGCGACATATGAAAGCGGCAGACATTTCGTCAAAGAATATACATTCATGGATTGGCACAACACAGAAGTTGAATTCCCATTAACCGCGGATGATTTATATGATGCTTTAGCGGACTCCGATAGAAAAGCGGGATTGTACGAATCTTATCAATATGAATTTACTGATGATAATGTGAGATATGTCTATGATGTTGAAAGCGTAGACGGCGCATTAAAAATTAAGTCTACAAACTTAAAAAACAATGTCGTGGAATATTTAGAGGTTATCTTTGGTACCACTACTACATATTATAAGTACGCCAAAGATGGTAACACTTGGAAAAGAACCAAAATTACCGACACATTAAATACTAGTTTTGAAAAATGGACACCCATCACTCAAAGAGGTGTACAAAGTTTACATGCTTATACTTCTATAAGTACAGAAAGACAAATCTTAGTGGAATTCTCCATTGGTGACAGCGAAATCTATTTCCAAGAAAGAAAGGGTAGCGATTCCAGTATTTCAGGATATTACGAAAGCAGCGTCCACTTCTCTTTAAACGAAAGAAAAGTTGTTATTTCAGGTTCTAGTATTGCTTCAATAAATGTCAACTCATTAGTTACTAGTTCTTATAGCTTTTCATACACTCAATTAAATGAAGTGACAGTCACATTACCAAATGTCTAATAATAATTAAAACAATAATGAGGATGCATCTTGCATCCTTTTTATTTGATTAAATCTTAAAACTATTTATTTTTTGCCTTAAATGTGTTTACATAAAAGAAAGGAGAATTCAATATGTCCACATTAGAACAAATTACTGCAGCATATGAAACCTTCATGGAAGAAAACGAAAAATTCGTTACCAAAGGAAACAAGGCCGCTGCTGGTCGTGCTCGTAAAGCTTTAGCCGAATTAGCAAAATTATGCAAAGCTCGCCGTGCCGAGATTCTTGAAGAAAAGAAATAATTAATTCACTTCATTAAAAAATAAACCGTATCCTTGAGGGGTACGGTTTTATTTTACATATGTCCTAATAATTGAACGCTTAAGGCTTCTGTCTCTTTTTCTAGAGCGGCGAGGTATTCAGTCATCCTCTCACCTTTATCTTGGAATAAACAGTGGAAGGTGATTTCTACTAACTTGCTACCACCACTTTCTTTGATTGTGGAAGACATGCCATGAGTTGTGCAGTTGAATCTCTTGCTCACTTCCGCGATTTTGTATAAGGCGGGTTTAGTGGCATCCGCGATCAATAAGATAGCGGGGTTCTTTTTATTCACTTTCACTTCCACTCTTCTGAAGATGGTTAAGACAGCGAATATTAAGCCTGTGCCCATAAGGGCAATGATGAAGTTGAAGGAACCGCAAGCAATACCGATAGCCATGGAAGCCCAGATGGTACCTGCAGTGGTCAAACCTCTAATATCACTATTGTGATGGATAATCGCACCAGCACCTAAGAAACCGACACCGGTAATGATTTGAGCGGCTAATCTAGCGACATCTCTATTACCGAATAAGGCTGGGAAACCATAGATAGAGATAATCATGATGATTGTGGAACCAACACCGACTAATAAGTGAGTTCTAAGACCAGCACTTCTACCACGTCTTTCTCTTTCGATACCGATGATGCCCACTAAAGCAATACATAATATCAAAGCGATGACGCATAAAATTAGATTACCTAATGGCCATCCATTAGGATTAAGTTTTTCATTATTAAGAAGAAAGTCTGCTAATTTTTGATCTATAGTAATCATATTTTCTCCTTTCCTTTTGGGGTTTAAGTATTATATCACAAAATGTGATAATGGCAATATCATTAGGTCTTCATCAAGATAAGTGCCATCTTTAAGTTTAAGTTGTCTAGGAATAGTTCCCACTTTCTTAAAGCCCATTTTTGTATAGAGGTTTTTCGCTCTTTCATTTATAGAAATGACTCCAAGTTCAACCTGTTCAATTCCTTCGGTATTTTTCGCAAGATTAATCATCTCACCCATCAAAACAGTTCCAACACCAATTCCCCAATACTCTTTTTGAATGGCGATACCAACATCCGCTCTATGTCTATCTTTCACATGACGATGGAAATTGAGGGCGCAATTGCCGATGATTTTATCGTCCAAATAAGCCGCAAGAAGATAATTTGGTCCTTCTGCATAGTTTTTAATTAATTCTTCTTCCTTAGTGATATCATCTACAAACCTTTGGAAGTCTTCGGGCATACTTAATAAGAAATCCGTGGAACCCGCTACTTTAATAATGTGATTAAGCATATCAAAAGCATCTTCTGGTGTAGGTGATTTAACGATAATCTTTCTATTATCTTTAAGGATGAATTCTTTAGCTTTATAAATCACAGTTAAGTAGTCTCCTGATAATATGACAACACAACTAATATGAGTTGTCTACAATTTGTATATTGTCAATAAAAAAATCCCTGCTTTAGCAGGGATACTAAGTAATTCTGGGGCGGATGATCAGACTTGAACTGACGAATGCCTGGTTCACAGCCAGGTGTGTTAACCCCTTCACCACATCCGCCATTATTTAGCGTTATTAATCTTATAGTAAAGGTTATCTTTTGTAAAGAATAAACAAATAAAAAAGCCACTGACATAACCAGTGGCCTTTATATTTAAATATAATTAGCCAATTAAGAAGGCGATATATCCTCTATAAGCTTCATAGATATCGGCTTTAGAGACAATCTCCATTGGAGCGTGCATATTTAACACTGGGATACCAGCATCGATGACGTTCATATTGTAATTGCCTAAGATGTAAGCGATTGTGCCTCCACCACCTTGGTCAACTTTACCGAGTTCAGCATTCTGCCAATTAACACCCGCTTCATCCATCACTTTTCTGACGAAAGCATAGTATTCTGGGTTAGCGTCGTTAGAACCACTCTTACCACGGCTACCGGTATATTTATTAAAGACGATACCTTCTCCGAAATATGCGGCATTCTTTGGATCATTTACGCTTGCGTAAAGAGGATCAAATCCTGCGGAGACATCAGAGGATAACATCTTACTATTTTCCATAGCCTTTCTGGCGGCGAATAATGGATTATTGCTACCGAGGAGTTCCGCTAGTCTAGCGATAGTGTTTTCAAAGAATAAGGAATGTGCACCTGTAGCGCCCACACTACCGATTTCTTCTTTATCAACTAAGATACAACAAGAAGTATATTGGACTTTTTCACTATCGACATCTAATAAAGCTTTTAAGGATGTATAAGCACAGCTTCTATCATCATGGCCATAACCAGCCACCATACTTCTATCTAGACCATAGTCTCTGGCTTTGCCAGCGGGAACGATTTCGATTTCCGCAGAGATTAAATCTTCTTCTTCGATACCATATTTCTTATTTAAGATCTTTAAGACATTAGCTTTAACTGGGGTTTTATCCTTATCATTAAGAGGCATAGAACCTAAAGAGATATCTAAGTTTTCACCAGTGATAGCTTTCGCTAAGGGGAGAGCCATTTGGTCCGCGGATAAGTGAATTAATAAATCGGTAATACCAACGATAGGATCTTTATCATCTTCACCGATATTGATTTCCACGACTGAACCATCTTTTTTGCAAACCACACCATGTAAGGCTAGTGGAATTGTAGTCCATTGATATTTTTTAACGCCACCATAATAATGGGTATCACCTAAAGCGAAACCATTTCTTTCATAAATCGCGTGTTCTTTTAAGTCTAATCTTGGGGAGTCAATGTGACCTCCTAAGATTCTTAAGCCTTGTTCTAAAGGTTCTTTACCGATGATGAAAGCGCAGACGTTTTTATTTTTATTAATAAAATATAATTTATCTCCCGCTTTTAAGGATTTAAATTCAGAAGCAGCTTTAAAGCCAGCTTGTTCTAATAAAGCGATGGATTCTTTAACCGCCAATCTTTCGGTTTTGCTATTAGATATAAAAGCCTTATATCCTTCGGCAAACTTCATCACTTCTTTTTGTTCTTTTGCGTTATATTTTAACCAAGCATTTTGACGATACATAAATATTCCTCCTTAGATAATAGATAATTATATTATTTTTCTATTTCTTATTAAATAGATATGATTTAGCGATCTCTAAGGTTTCCATTTGACTATGCTTAGAGGTATTGATGATATGAGGGATGAAGGGATAATCGATGTTTCTCTGCCCTAAGACATAGTCTTTAAATTTATCGATAGATTCATCTAAATGTAAAGAGATATGGGCCCTATGCCTATTTGGAAGTCTCGCTAAAAATCTCGCATAAATGTCTTCCATTTCTCCTCTTAAGAGGAAGAACACCACATCATATTGATATTTATCACTTATCTCTTTGATAGAGTTAAGCTCTTCTTCTCTAAAGTTAGCTTCTAAGATTAATTCCTGTTCATTAATTGCAAAGTTTTTAAAGGCATTAATCATATAGTCCATCGCCATGATGGATAACTTGCGATTTTCTTCTCTAGTTTCATATCCGATTTCATCGCAATATCTCTCTTTGATGACATCCTTTTTAAATGCGGGAACATTTAGTAACAAAGATAAAGAGTCGGCAAGAGAGGACTTGCCGGAAGCTAAATCACCACTGATTAAAATTAATCTCTTCATTTCTCTCCGAGATACTTTTTATATCTTTCCTCACATAGTGAGGCTACTTGACCTGCAGTCATGCCTTCATACTCTTCAGGCTTAATAACATCAAATAATTCGACATTGATTTTAAAGAAAAATCTCTTCTTCTTTCTTAAGGCATCATTCATATTCTTAAATCCGATAAGAACGATAGGACATTTACTTCTGGTAGCGATATTAAACCCACCATGTTTGAAGGGCATCAACATACCACTGGTATTTCTCGTTCCTTCAGGAGCGATGCACACAGATGTTTCTTTATGAGTGATATATTCAACAGCATCATCCACCATCTTGCGGTTCATTTCATGATTGTTGTTATCGACATATAAAGTACCAATTGAAGAAGCCATCGCTCTCACCATCGGAATATTTCTTAAAGCGTATTTCCCCACGAAAGCATATCGTCCACCCATGATTTTATATAAAATCCATGGATCATAATCAGAGATGTGATTAAAGAGGATCAAAGACGGTTCTTTAGGTCTATTCTTAAATCCCTTCTTTTTGATAACAAAGTTCTGCAAAGCGACACAGAAAGAAGCAGTCACTCTCACATGGAATAAATTCCATTTATTGACTTTGCCCACGAAATCTTTATTCCTATAAGGATAGAAAGATAATAAAGCGATTAACCAATAGACATTGAGATATAAAACGAAATAAGTCACTAAAAAAGCGAGGATCAAAAAGAGATACCAAGGTGATTTATCAAATAAACCGATGCCCCAATAAGTGAGTATAGAGGCGGGGATAGAAATAAGGATGCCTACGATAATTAACAGCATATAGAAATTATATATTATTTCTAAATAAAAAGAACGGATTTGTTTCCGTTCTCTTGATTATTAAATAATCCTTATCTATGGATGCCGTGGAAGCAAACACCAATACAATC
>JBGUQI010000046.1:0-1634 GCA_045130875.1 Bacilli bacterium
ATCAAATAAATGCGAATAAAATCGCATTTTTTGTTATAATAACTACATGCTTATAGTCATAGTCGGTCCTACAGGATCAGGAAAAACGTCCCTAGCTTTAACATTATCAAAGAAATATTCCGCTCCAATCATTAATGGAGATGCTTTTCAAATTTATAAGGAAATGGATATTGGTACCGCTAAGGTAGAAAGAGATAGTGAAGATTATAAAAAACATTATCTTTTAGATATCGTTAAGCCAAATCAAACCTATTCCGTTAAGGAATACCAAGAAGACTTTAGAAAGACCTATTTAGAACTTAAAAAGAAATATCCAACCATCATTGTCTGTGGTGGTACTGGCTTATATATTAGAGCTGCCCTTTATGACTACGTCTTTGAAGATGAAGAAGAAGCGGATGTTTCTGATTTAGAAGAGTTATCTAACGAAGAACTATATGAACTCTTAAAGAAAGTCGATATGAAGGCGACCGAAACCATTCATATGAACAATCGCAAGAGAGTCATTAGAGCGCTTCAAATCGCGAGAACACATGAAACCAATAAGTCTGAAAATATTGATAAACAAGACCATTCCTTATTTTTCAAAGATGAGGACGTGAGATTCTATTTTATCAATCCAAATAGAGAACAACTTTATGAGAATATTAATGCCCGTGTCGACCAAATGTTTGATAACGGCCTATTAGATGAAGTTAAAGGTTTACTCAAGAAATATGACTTATCATTAACCGCGAAAGCGGCTATTGGTTATAAAGAAGTGATTGATTATTTAGAAGGTAAATGCACATTAGAAGAATGCAAAGAACTTATCAAAAAGAGAACAAGGAACTACGCTAAAAGACAAGTGACATTCTTCAAACATCAATTACCTTGTAAAGAATTTGCCACTAGAGAAGAACTCTTAAAAGAGGCCACAAATGAATAAAGATATATTCGCTCGTTCCATTGGATTGCTCGGAGAAGATAACTTTAATGAACTCCAAGATAAGGTTATCGCTGTTTTCGGTTTAGGTGGTGTCGGTGGTACAGCCTTAGAAGCTTTAGCGAGAACTGGTTTAGCCCATTTTATTATCGTGGACTTTGATAAAGTTGATCCAAGCAATTTAAACCGTCAAATCTTATATACCAGTAAAGATATCTTAAAAGATAAAGTAGAAGCCGCTAAAGAGAGACTATTGATGATTAATCCTGATTTAGATATCAAAACATTCAAAGGCAAAGCCCAAGAATTTGATTTCAATCAAAAGATAGATTATATCGTTGATGCGATTGATGATGTTGAAGGTAAATTATTCTTGGCAAAGAAAGCTCAAGAATATAACATTCCATCAATCATGTCTTTAGGCATGGCTAATCGTTTTAATCCAGAACAAGTCAGGGTTAGTAAATTAAATCAAACTCGCAATGATCCATTAGCGAAGAAGATTAGATATGAAGCCAAGAAGGCTCAATTAGATTTAAGCAAAATTAACGTAGTTATCTCAGAAGAAATACCACAAAAGAATGCGGAAAAACTATATTCCACGATGATGGTGCCTTCTAGTGCAGGATTAACTATTGCAAAATTTATTTTGAATAGCATAATAGATAACAAATGAATTTAAAGAGAGGTTCTATTTATGGGAAACATT
>JBGUQI010000047.1:0-3001 GCA_045130875.1 Bacilli bacterium
ACAAGTAACGCTGTGGATATGATGACAATCCATGCTTCTAAAGGTTTAGAAGAAAAGATTGTTTATTTACCAGTCAGTTATAATCAAATCTCACAAGGTAATAACGCTGATAAAGCGGATTATATCTTTGATGAAAAATATGGCATCGTTCTTCCTTATTATAACTATGATGAAAACGATACCGATGAAGACGGCAACATCAAAGATGTTTTGTTTGAAACATTACCAAGTATTCTCTTAAAGAATAGTGATAAAGATCCTGAAAGAGATGAACACGTCCGTTTATTCTATGTCGCTCTTACTAGAGCGGAAAATATCGTCTATATCGTTGGGGATAAACCAGATGGTGATAATAAAAAGAAAGAAAATCTCTATGGCATGCTTTCTTATTTACCGCATTATCAAAGAATCGATGAAGAATACATTTCTAAAAAGATTAAAGATAAACAAGTTGATGCCTCTAAATATCAAAGCTACTTAAAGACTATTGAAGTCATTAAGGGTATTGATTTAATGTCTGGTGAAGGAATTGACGCTGATTTATATAGCAAGTTATTCAATAAATATTACACCGATAAATTAACTGGCATCTTATATGCTCAAATAGAAGATTTATTTAAACCTCTCTTCAGAGAGTATTATCTAAGATTTGTGAATATGACCCGTGATCCCGCTATGGATGCGACTATCTATGCCTATTATCAATATAACGAAGACATTAACTCTTTAGAGGAGTTAGAAGAAATCGCTAGAAGAGACGCTAATGGGTCAGTGGATTTACAAGCTACACTTAATGAATTTGTGAATGCCGTTAGTAGTGGCGATTATACATACTTTGTCTCTCAAACTGCTGCTAAGCAATTAGAGAAAAAGACAGAAGACAATATCCCATATGGCTTATTTGATATTTTAATGCCAGTATTTGTTAGAGTCTTTGATGGTCAAAAACGCTTCATTTATGAATCTTATGAAAATAAGGATTATAAGGATGAAGTATTAACGTTTGATTATGATGACTTTGAATATGATATTGATGAAGAAGATGCGGAAGAAGTGATTGGTAAGATTGACCAATTACCAGTGGATGATTCCATCATCACCTTCCCAACCATCATCAAAGAAAGAGCGTCTAAACAACGTCATTATGATGAATCTTTAGAGGATACTATCCCAGATCAAGTATTAACTCGTGGTGTTTATCTCCATAGACTTATGGAACTCGTAGACTTTGTGAGTAAAGACACATCTTTCATTAGAAATGAAAAAGATAGAAAACTAATTGATAATGTCTTAAGTAATCCGGTCTTTGATGATTTATCTAATGCTAAGATTTATAAAGAATATGGTTACTTTGATGAAGCTATGCAAACAACTGGTTTCATTGACTTACTCTACTTCAAAGATAATGAATGCTATATCGTTGACTATAAATCCCGTTCTATTGATGATGAAGCTTATGAAAGACAATTAAGAGTCTATCAACGTAACGTGCAATATTTGTTTAATATTAATAAGGAACACATGCACCTATACTTGTTATCATTAAGTGAGAACCGTATTAAAGAGGTCCAACCAGAATGAATATCAAAGAACTAATCGTCTATGAAGATAAATCTCTCGTGATTATTAATAAACCACGTGGTCTTTTATCACAGTTCGATGGTAATAAAGATAATCCCTCTTTAGACGTTATGCTTTCTGAATATTTAGGTAAGCAAGCAATGCTCATAAATAGATTGGACAAAGATACTTCTGGTTTAATTGTGTTCGCTAAAGACAACAAGAGTGCGACTGAACTCGCTAATATCATTAATGATCACTCAATCGTGGAGAAACATTATTTAACTTTGGTCTCAGGCAATATCGAAGAAGATGGCGTCGTGGACGCTCCTCTTAGAAAAAGCTATGAGCGTAAGAAGATGGTTGTGGCCCCACTTAAAAGTGGTGCGAAAACCGCAGTCACAAAATACTACGTTAAAGAAAGATTTAATGACTATACATTATTAGATGTTCAATTGGTCACTGGTCGTACACATCAAATACGTGCGCATATGTCATACATCCGTCATCACGTCGTAGGCGATATCAAATATGGTGACTATAAAGTTAACAACTATTTTAAGAAGGAATTTGGCTTTGAAAACCAGTTTTTACACTCCTATAAACTAGTATTTGGGGATATAAAAGGCCCATTTAATTACCTTTCAAATAAGGAATTTATTGCAGAATTATGCCCTCAAATGCAAGAATTATTAAAAAAGTTAAATAACCAGTTATTTAATATAAAAAGTTTAAAATATTTTTAGCAGTCCTATTGACAGAGTGCTAATTTTGGTTATAATGTAGGTGTTAGCAGTCAAAGATGACGAGTGCTAAATATGTAATATAAGGAGGTTGAATTTATGAGAAATTATATTACTACCTATGATCCATTTTTCGACAGATTTTTCCTCAGGGCGAACAACTGCTCAACACAACATATGATGAAGACCGACATCAAAGAAAACAAAAATGACTATCAAATGTTTATCGAACTTCCTGAAGTGAAGAAAGAAGACACAAGAATCACTCTTGAAAACGGTTATCTTAAAGTCACTGCAACCTTAAATAAGGAAGAAGAAAATGACGAAGATTACATCTATAGAGAAAGAAGCTATGGTGAATTCTCCCGTTCATACTATGTTGGTGACACAGTGAAACTTCAAGACGTCTCCGCGAAACTTGAAAATGGTGTCTTAACAGTCAACATTAAAAAACGCAGCGAAAAAGAAATTGAAAAAGAACACCTCGTGCAAATCGCATAAAAGGTTTCCCAATAGTACTCCTTTCGCAAAAGCTTAGCTAGCTTTTCAAGTCGCGACTTATGGGGTCGCGGCTTTTTTTGAAGAAATGTAGCGATAGTGATAAACTATCAATGAATATAAATTGTCATAAATGACAAGAAGGACAGACATATGAAAGAAACAAAAGAGTTTCAAACTGAATCAAAAGAACTATTAAA
>JBGUQI010000048.1:0-4353 GCA_045130875.1 Bacilli bacterium
ACGTAATTCTTTTTATTCTTAGTCAATACCATTCTTAAGAATAAAAGCTCGTTTTTCATATTTAAATTCGGCGCATAATCATCTGGAATATTAGCTATCTTAGAATAATTTGCCAAGATTACTTTTGTATATTGAGTCAATACATAAGCCATTGTATTTACGCAGATATACATAATCTCATTATTATCCTTTGATATTGTCTTTTCAATATCAATATTATCCAGCATGAAATTAACGAATTTAGATAAGCAAATCATATTCGAATCAGTATCAATAGTAACGATACATTTCCGAGGTTCAAACTTTAATCGATTGATTCTGTTAAAGGTTGGATAATTATAAACCACCCAATAGTTTAAAGCATCCCATAAGTTATCAAGATATTTCTGAATAGACTTTGGAACTGAGTTTGGGTCTTTAAAACTATCTACGGTATAAACTATCTTCAATAAAAGATTCTTAACAGAATCTATTTCAATGAACTTAAATAAGTTAGATGAATAATAAACCAACTGCTTTTCTTTCTTATTTAAGTTTGCTATGGTTTGTCTTATAATAGTCAACTTCTCTTCATCAAGAATCTTTGGAGATTTAAACATCTTATAGACTTTATCAAAGATAGCATCATCATCGATTTCTGGCATATCTTTAATTTTAACTTCTTCCACAGTTTTCTTTAATGAATTTCCTACATACAAGACAAAATCAGAAACATCATAAAACTTCACATTGTTTGCATAGAAACTTTCAAAAGCACACATCATCGTTGAAATCAACGATTGACCTGTAGCAGTAGTTGCTAATGCTGTATACAGATTGTAAAATTGTGAAATTTCATTACCGCTTGCTCCATAATATGAATTGGCTACAACTTTTTCTGTCAACTGTCTTAAGTCTACCATCATATATTGGAACGAACCAGGTTTCAAACTCTTTAGTTGTGACTTAATCGATTTTCTTTTCTTGATAGCTCCATTTAAGAAATGAGATGGTGGATTCAAAGCTTCATGCTGATTCTTAAATAATACTCCACCACCTGCTGTAATGGGCTTAGTCATATCAATAAAGTCAAGTAAATCCAATAAGGTAGTATTCGCTGCTTTGTTTTGATAGTTATTAGATAAAACACATTCTCTATTCTTAAGCTTTTTATCTATAACCTCATCAAGATAATCTTTTATTTCATCTTTACTTAAAGATGGATCAATTAACATCAGTAAACGAGTTTGTTCTTTTTTCCATTCTTTAAGAAACACATGCTCATTTTTCATTTGTGTACCCCTTTCAAATCTTTATTCTACACAAAGAAAATATGTATAATTATAATAGCTATAATGACGATCCAAGAAATAGCGATGTTTCTAAAGAAGAACATCTTCTCTTGTTCCATTTCTGCTTGAAAAGCTATTCTCGTTCTATCGGTATCCAGGTATTTATTCTTTTCAATGTTTTCTTTATTCAATCTTTCTAAATCTTCAATATACCATTTACCACAGAAATACTGTGAAACGGAAAATAAGATTCCAAATCCAATTAAATAACAAATGAATTCAGCTGTCATAATGTTTCACCTCTAAGCAGGTTCTTTAATTATGATGTAAAAACCCCGATACAGATTTAAATCTGTATCGAGGTTAATTTTTAGCTTGTAGCAAGAGTCAAATCATGAGACATGTAGAACCATTTGTTTCTAGGAATCTCCTGCTCAATTCTTTCGTCAGCGTTTAAGAGCAATCTCCAACCATCGGTAAAGAGATCGTCATACTCTCCAAGTTCTTCTGGTGTATATTCTCTATCACCATCTACGAAATTCTTAGCAAGGAATTCTCTGATGAAACCTATCCACAGATTTACATCTTCATCGATAGGATTGATCGAAGGATCAACATCGATTTCAGGTAATTCTTCAAGGACTTTTGCCCAATACTCAGGATCTTCTTGAATAAGCCTATCTGCAATATAGGAAGAATCTTCCATTTCGTTGAAGATAAACAGTTCATCACCCTTCACTCTCTCATAGATATCAAGATAATGAGTAGTTCTCACGTTCTTAATAGCAATGGTGAAAGGAGCAATGATTTCAATCTGATTCTTATTTAATTTATAACCATTCAAGAATACGTCATGGTATACTAATGAGAAAGGCTTATTGATTTTACCTTCAAGATTGATAATGCCTTTAGGCACAATATCATCCTGATGATATACTCGCTTCTCTTCATAACCCATGTATTCAATCTTAAACGGAGCACCAATAGAAGTATCCACCATAATAGAGAATGCAGGTGGTTCAGCAATATTGGTGTTAGGATAATCAATATAAAAACTCTTTGGATACAAACGACCTTCAGGATTGTAAATACGAAGTCTATCTACAATGCTCTGCTTAGTTCTGTTGATAAGCTTAAGATCATTTAGGTTAATATCAGCAAACGGAGACTCATGTCTTACGTCCCGATTATAAACTACTGACCTATTATTGCAATGCAAGAACATATCTTTGTTTGCATAGGCATCACTCTTAGGAGTAATTGTAATCTTATAATTCTTCTGCAATAAGAAGATAGAGTCTTTCAAATCAAGATCAAACTCATCTACATCCAGACCCACATCATCAATTACAGTGAAATCATATCCTACTCCATAAGGAATGTAATAACCATTCTCGTCTGTTACAATCAAAGAATTTGCAAGAATAGGAGCTTGTAACCAATCAAGCGTTACTTCAGTTTTACCTTCACCGATATGAATCTTCTTGCTCCAAACAGAGCCATCGTAATGTTCAACTTCCATCCAAGATCCTTCAGGATCAAAGAGGTCAGTGTCGAAATAAACGAATTCGTAACCAAACAAAGAAACTGCATAAGTAGGAACAGCAAACCTTCCATCAATGAACCATGCAAATGGAATATTTCTTTCAATAATAGAATCATTCCTATAGGTAAACAGGTACTGAGGTCTATTAAATACTCGATATTCTTCCAAATCTGCAGGAATTTCAGGAGCTGTATCGTTTCTCAATCTGGCTTCCAAATCTATAGTCGTGGTGTCTAAAGTCCAGCCATCAAGATAACCATAGGTTTCTTTCAGATAAGTCTGCAGGAACAGGCACCAGAATTTGTAGATATCGTTTATCTTATTAATCTTATACAGTAACGGAATCCAGGAGTCACCAGTAGGTGTAGTAACCCCAGCTTTCTGTTCGTAATCGCTAATAAGATAATCCCACTCTACAGGGTGATACTCTCTCAATCCATCAGGAACAGTGTTCTGTTTATATCTTTCAAGCAGGTTTACTTTACTCAAGAAGTAAGAAATCTCTTCATCATATTCGATGAGATAATTCTGAGGATTCTCTACATAAAGAACCACTACTTTTAATCGTTTCCTATTAGGATTGGAGATTTCATAGATATTAGGATAGTATTCGGTAATGGTAACTTCTTCTTTATTCAGATGGTATCCATAACCATTATCATTGGCAATCATAATCAAGAGATTATTCTTAGGAATAGGCATCTTCTTTCTTTCGATACGAAGATACTTTTCATCTCTCTCAACGTCAATGGCCTGATCAAGAGTTTCCATACCGATTACTGTCAAGGTGAAATCTACCTGATCAAAATCAGGTAAAGTATCTGTGAATAATAAGCAGCTTGTAGCTGCATCATATGTAACACCGGTCTTTACTACAGAATCTCCACCTGATACAGGATTCAAATAAGCAATGAACCCTTTGCATTCTTTAAAATATTCACGTTTGATATCAGTGAATACCCAATCATGCAGAGCTCTTGTCGATGCTTTATCTTGACCTGTCAACTTTCTACTGGTGCAGATGAAGCATTCAGGAATGAAAGCTATATCGATAATATCAGTAGGTTGCACAGTCTTGATATGGTCAGCCCAGGGGAATAAGATATAAGTATTATCTTCTCTAGCCTGAACTTTGAATTTGGTGGTGATTACACCATTTATGAACACAACTACACCGAATTTAAAAATATCTCTATGCAGCATCATTTCTTCCTGCGTCATAGGAGTATTATAAAAATTGGTGTGTTTATAAACTTTGCGTTTAGCGTAATGAACGATATCCTTGTCAATTTGACAGATAGCGCATCTGTCTTTATGACCAGTTCTTACGCCATTCTGAATCAAATCATTATGATGGACTACGTCATAGAAATTCTGATGGAAGACTGATAAGTCTACCAGCTGTTCCTGAATCAGATAGTCATAATCATAAGATTTAAGTTTGATATTGTAAAAGAAATCATTAAGAATCTTAGGTCTTAAGGTACCGAGACCTATAGCTTGCTTAATTTTCTCTTTGGTGATAGTTCCCATGTT
>JBGUQI010000049.1:0-20693 GCA_045130875.1 Bacilli bacterium
AACCCATTAGACCTAAAGCCATTAAAGAACTCGTGGGCTTTAGGAAAGTATCTTTAAAACCACATGAAACTAAAGAAGTGGTTATCTCTTTAGATAAGGAAGCATTCCAATATTTCGATGAAAGGTTAAATAGTTGGAATGTTGATGATGGGGAATATGAAATCCAAGTTTCTACCTCAGTTAAGGATGTAAAACTTTCAAAGAAAGTAATTATAAAAGATTGAGTTATTTATATAAGTAGACTATTCTATTTATACACGAATAATCGTGTAATTAATTTAGGAGGAAAAGTAAGATGAAATCCAAATTATTAAAATTATTACCTTTATCCACATTAGTGCTTACTGGCTGTTTTGATTCCAGTATCTCCCAAGAGAAGTTCCAAGCTCATTTAGATGAAGTGAGAGCGAACATCAATGCGGAAAACGAAACCTTAAAAGATGTTCATATCAACTCTAAGCTTTCTATTGAAGCCTATAACTACAAAGAAGGTGAATACTATAGCTTTAAATATTTCTTCCTCGCGGTAATCTTTCCCATTAGCTATGGTGATTATACCTGGAAAGAAGATGGCAAATTCTATAATTATCACGACGCACTCATTGATAGCCAAGATAAATTGACTGAATTAACCGAACAACAATTTAACGAAAGAATGTTGGGCCGAAAGGCAGAAATCTTAAGCAAGTTGATGGAACCTGTTAATCAAGCTCAAGCCTTTATTAATAATCAAGGAGTCATCATCTCCTCAAGTCAAGAAGAAGGTGGAGAAGAAACTCAACCCGAATCTGAAAGCCTTTACACCCAATTCAAGAATACATTCGCTAAGACCTATGATGGCATCTATAAGATGACCACAGTCGCAACCTATAATAAGGAGAATTCCAGTTATAGTAGCAGCGATGGTGATAGCAAGACCTTCAAATTCCAATTCAAAGATTTACCAGTAAGATTTGATAAAGGTAAAAACGATTACTATAAGTATTCTTATGGTAATTCCGCTTTCTCTTCACCAATCTCTTCTAGTGAAAATACATCCGAAAGCCAATCCGCTTAATTAAATAAGCAACTACAAGAGAACCTCAAAGAGGTTCTTTTTTCATTATTTTGTTTTTTATTATTTTTGTGATATAAACATATAAAGAGGTGAAATACTATGAATAAATCTCAAATCATTATTGCCGTCGCATTAAGCGCGATGCTCCTCGTGGGCTGCAAACACAAAGAAGAAAAAAAGTCCTTACCAGATTATTCAGAAACTCCTTTAACTGTGGATACTTATAGAGAATTAATATTACAAGCCAAACAATCCACTTTAGGAGAAGGCTCCACAGTCATGGATAATGTGGGTATCTCCACATCTTTAGTTAATTCTGTTGTATATAAGGTAAGTTCTTTCTTTTATGAAACTGCATTAGGCTCCGAGAAATCCGTTTTCTATAATCCTGAAGATGAAAAATATTATGATTATGAAAACCATTCCGTTTTTACTAGTTCTAACCACTATAGAGAAATTGATTTAAATACTTTTGAATCGAAGATGGAAGCTGGAAAACAAAGACTCGTCGGTATGTTTAATTTTGCTTTTGACACCACATTAGCGGTTTTAAATGGTACCTCTGAAGAATTTGTTAATCCTACGATTAAATTCGCCAAATTATCCGGTGGTCGTAAAGAGATGATCGTCAAAGCCAAGTATATGGCGGAAGAATGGGATTCGGAACAAGAAACTACTGTCGAAGTGGAAAAGACTAAAACGTTAACTGTCTATATCAAAAACGGTTTGCTCAATGAATTTGAAATCGATGGTGGGCCAAACGATAGACGATATCAACCATCTTATGGTAATGCATCCTATAGTATCCCTGCGAAACCACAAGAAGATACTGGAGCATAATAAAATCAGGAACCATTTGGTTCCTTTTTTTAACTTTCATAAATGATTTAAATATGTATATAATAGGTGAGAAAGGAAAATACTTTATGAAGAAAACTATATTTTTATTAATGTCCGCGATGGTATTAGCGTTAACTGCGTGTAATGGTAAGGGAAAATCCTCAAATCAATCTGGTAATCAATCTTCTATTGAAGAACCAACCATTCCTACACCCGCTGAATTATCGGAAGCTTTTAAAAACGGAAGTTATACACTCACAATCTTTGAAGGGGAATATGATGCCCCTGAAGAAGGTGAAGTTGTTGAGCCTGAAGATTTTGAGTATTCTACTTCTAGCCAAATTCAAAAAGAAGGACCTATTGAAAACACAAAAGTTGTCTTTTTGAATGGTCTATATGGTGAAAATGGATACCACTATGAGCCCGCTGCTTATGGCGAATCTCGTGATTCCATAATATATTCTTATGAATATAATGAACCTTTTTGGCTCCGCTTACCGTTAAACGATAATCCATATATCGAGGGAGCATTTACTATTCTTATTGGTACAGATGCGATGTTCTTAGATATCGAAGAAGGTTCTGAATATACCTGGACACATGATGAAGAAAACAATACTTATCATGGTGAATATGTTGGCGGCAACACCGTTACTATCGATTTACAACTCTGCTTAGGTTTCTTTGAAAAACTTGTCATGCGCTCAATATTTAATGGCAAAGTTACACAAAGTCTTATAGAAGTTTCTAATTTCAATAAGACCACTGTGGAATTACCAGAAGCCCCAATCAGTGACATCTATGACAATATGATGGAAATATTTAAAGTCTTTGAACACACCACAAGCCTTACTGTTAATCGTCGCATTGAAGTTAACGGAGAAGTGATGCAAACTGCAGTATTTAAAGTTGTTAATGGCCAGGATGAAGAAATGACTCTTCAGATAACTCTTAATAATCAACCTATTTCTAGTTATTATCATCGTGTCAAAGATGGTAACAGTTTTGTCTATACCTATAAACAAGGAAATGGGGAATGGACCTCAACTAATGAGGAAGACTTTGATAATGCCATTTTTGGTGTTAATTATCCAATTTCCTTCCTCAACTGTCCGCATCCAATCGCGCTAGCAAGCATTACTAAAGAAGTTCTTGAAAATACCTCTAGTTCATTCAGTGTTGCTGTAAGAACATATGCGGATAATGACGAACCCGTTACCGAAACTATTTCTTGTAGCTTTGATTCCGATTATTATTTGCAAACATTTAAATCCACAATTGGTGATACGAATACATATTATTCATACAGTGATTACGACAAAACAGTAATCGACTAATTAACTATATAGAGAGGGTCCTATACATCATGGATCCTCTTTTTTTATGGCTAAATGAGAGGGCTCTTTTTTCAAATTCCCTGCAAATCATTTAGTAAAAACGGTGCATTTTCTATTATTTTTCCGCAAAATATCACCCTTTTGCATAAAAAATTAAAAATTATTTTGCGTTTTCGCGTGCCTGCGATAGAATTATATTAGTTTTATAGGAGGAGTCTTTATGGACAAAATGAGGTCCTTAAGAAAAAGTGTTATTGCTTTAGGCATTTTCGCTGTGCTCTGTTTTGCTGTTTGGGCAGGCGTTTTTGTTGTTCTCGTGATGACACAAGGTGGATTTTTACAATTCCATTTAAATCAATTAGTCGATGTACTAGTTATGCCATTCAAAGTTGGCTTCAACCCCAAAGATTTGTACTTTGTTAACTCAATCGCAGTCTTAGCGTTAGCCGCTTTAATCGTATTATTCCTCATCTTCACAATTGTCTTTAGTATTGTGAAACGTCGTGGAGTAATGGTTTTCCCATTTATCGCTTGGGTCCTTTGTGCTATTGCTGGCGCTGAAGTCGCTGCCAACTTAACACAATTCTCAATTGCTGACACATCCAACGAACTCGGATATTTAGCATTATTGAAATTAGGTTCCGGCAATATCGTTGCAACCTTAATGTCAATCTTAGCCATGGTCTTCGGTTTCTTAGCCGCAGTCTTAGCTTTAATTGCCTTCATCTTATCAATTGCTTGCAACTTCATGAGAAAAGCACCAAAAGAAGAATTAGCTGGTCAATTTGCTGAAGAACCAGAACCAGAGGAAGAAGAAAAAGAAGAAGAACTCACCGCTGAATCCATTAGAGGAATGATCAGAGATGAACTCAGAGCTTCTCAACCTCAACCCAATGCCAACACCGTGACCGGTGCGACATTCGGTGGCCCACTTGTGGTCCAATATTTCAATGGCCCAGCCCCAGTTGCTGCTCCAGCACCACAAGAAGAAAAGAAAGAAGAAGAACCACTTCCATATGTGGAAGAAGTTGCTGTTCCCGAACCATACGAAGAACCCGAACCACAACCAGAACCACAACCTGAACCAGAACCACAACCCGAGCCCGAACCAGAACCACAACCTGAACCAGAGCCCGAACCACAGCCTGAACCAGAACCAGAGCCACAACCAGAACCACAGCCTGAACCAGAACCAGTTCAAGAAGAAGTAGTTCCAGTCGTGGAAGCTCAACCCGAGCCACAACCAGAACCAGCTCCTGAAAAGAAACCAATCATCCGTATTCCATTCGAAGAACGTATGGTTTCCGCTTCTAAGGAAATGAAAGATAACTATAACGAAATTAAGAATGAAATCTTAAGTTATGGTGTCAAATCCCGTATCAGCAATTCTGGTGATACATTCCGCTTACATCGTAAGACCTATATCAAGTTAACCATCGCTGGTTTAAGCTTGAAATTATACTTCGCTTTGAATCCAAAAGATTACGAAAATACCACCATCCCAGTGCAAGATGCTTCTGGCAAAGGTATTTACGAAGAAATCCCATTGGTCTTCAAAGTTAAATCCGGTTTATCCATGAAGAGATGTAAACAACTCATCGCCGATGTTATGGAAAAAGACAACTTAGTCCAAGGCGAAGTTGGTAAAGTCAACTGGGTTAAAGAAATTAGAGCGTCCTTAAAAGAAGCCAAAAAGGCTGAAGAACAAGACGACTAATCCTAAAACTGAATTATTAAGATAAGGTATGCTTGCATACCTTTTCTTTTTGTCTATCTCTATACCTATATGTGTGTTATTTACATATTATAAGTAATTTGATATTATCATTATCACGAGTTAATCTCGAAAGGAAGTGGTTTACTGATATGGATGATCCTTTATCGCGACCTATATATTGGGTTGTAATTGGAATTTGTTTATTAATAAGTTTCTTTTCTTCAACCTGTGAGACCGCCATTGGATTAGTCAACCGCTTTAAGCTCCAAGTTAAAGCAGATGATGGTAGTAAAACCGCTAAAATATTGTTAAAAATATGCGATCATTATGATCGTACAATAAGCACCGTTCTCATTACCCATAATATCGCCGCTATTGTTTTATCAACGATATCGACCATTCTTTTCTATGCGGTATTTGAGAAATATACTGATGTGGAACCATATGTTCCTATTATTTCTTCTATTGTGGTAACCTTCGCGGTTTATATCTTAGGAGATATCTTTCCTAAGACTATCGCCAAAAAGATTCCTGATACCATATCCACAATCTTCGCTTGGCCGCTTTATATCATTTTGATTGTTTTAACGCCGATTTCGATTCTTTTTGAATTACTCGCTAAAGCCATCGATAAAATCTTTAAAACAAGCCAAGATGAAGAGTTTACCGAAGAGGATTTTGAAAACATCGTGGAGAAGACCACTGATGAAGGTATCTTAGAAGAAGAACAAGGTGATATCATTCAATCAGCTTTGGAATTTGAAGACACTAATGTTAAAGAAGTTTTAACGCCTCGTAACAAGATGTTCGCTCTTGATATCAGAGGATTAACTCATGAGAAATTACAAGAGATTTTATTAACCACAAATTATTCAAGAATTCCAATATATGAGAGAGAATTTGATAATTTTATCGGTGTTTTGCACATAAAAAATTATATTAAGCAATATATGGAAAATCCCAATATGTCGATTAGAAGGATGCTCCAAAAACCATATTTCGTCTCTGGAAAAATCATGATAGATGATCTATTTAATGGGTTTAAAAAACATAGAAGTCATTTAGCGATTGTCCGTAATAAAGATCGCAAAGTCATCGGCATGGTCACCATGGAAGATGTATTAGAAGAACTCGTTGAGGATATTAGTGAACCTAATACCCAGAAAGTGAGGAAGGTCTAATGTATTACTGGTGGTATTGGTTGATTATCGGTGTCTGTGCAGTGATGAGTGCTTTCTTTTCCGCTGCCGATTTAGTCTATGGTTTAGTAGACCAGGATAAGTTAAAGAGACATATAGAGAAGAAGGAAAGAGGCTACCGTAAAGCTAAATTAGCTTTATATTTATCTGAGAAATATGAATTCTCCATTGCCACGATTTTATTCTCTAATAACGTCGTTAATGTCTTAGCTTCATCTTTAGTGGCGGCAATCGCTGTTTATCTTGATAAACAAAATGGCACTAACTATGCCACAACATTATCTACGATAATAATGACCATCGTGGTCATCATCTTCTGTGAGTTCTTACCCAAGGCTCTAGCTAAGAGATTTACTTATAGCTTCGCGCTTAATATGGCTCACATAGTGAGATTCTTTGAATTCGTGTGGTTTATCTTTGTGTGGCCTATCTCCAAGTTCTTTGAACTTGTTGGTAAACTCTTTAGAAAGAAATCCAAAGAAGAAGATGTCATTGACGAAGATGTCTTAAACGAAATGGTGGATGAGATTGAAGAATCTGGTGATATTGAAGAATCCGGTGCGGAGATTGTCCGTAATGCGATTGACTTAAATGATATTCAAGCTTTTGAAATCATGACTCCTCGTGTTGATGTCTTTGCTATCGATGTGGAAGATAACATTGAAGATGTCATAAAAGATGGCGAGATATTCAAACATTCTAGAATTCCAGTTTATGAAGACACAATTGACAATATTATCGGTGTTTTGCCTATTAAATCCGTGGCTAGAGAGATTTTTAGACATGAAAAGGCGGATATTAGGTCTTTGATGTATAAACCTCTTATCGTTCCTAGAAATCATCAATTATTAGATTTATTAAAAGAATTTAAAGATTCAAAGATTCATATCGCTGTGGTCATCGATGAATACGGCGGCACAGAAGGTATTATCACCATGGAAGATATCTTAGAAGAACTCGTTGGTGAAATTTTTGATGAAACCGATGAAATTGAAGAAAAATATGTCATCACTAAAGAAGGTTCTTATGTCGTTGATGGTTCTATGAATATCGATGATTTCTTTGAACTTCTCGAAATCGATCCTGAAGAAGTCGAAACCGACTATACCACCGCGGGTGGATTCTGCCAAGAAATCTTAGATAGATTTGCGAAGAAGGATGATGAATTTGATTTCTCTCATTATCACTTTAGAGTTTTAGAAGCTGAAGAATATACAGTCGAAAAACTGTTGGTCACAAATCTAAATCCTGAAGAGGAAGAAGAATAAAAAAAGAAGTGTCAATCACTTCTTATTTTTTTGTCTTTCTTCTAATGTCTCTTTATATTTTTTATAAATATAATCCGTTACACCTTCAATGGAGAAATGTTGGGAATCGACATGGTGGTCAACATCAGCGACATTTTCTTTTTTGAAAGCTATACGATCATGGATGATTCTATTTTTGGCATCTTCTTCTTTATCTCCACGGGAGAGCATTCTTTGATATCTGACATCTTCATCAGTATCTAAGAAGAAGGTAATGATTGTTGGATCTCTTAACGCGATGTACGCACGTAAGCCCGCGGGATCGATAACCACGCATTTATTAGGGGCGATTTGGTCTTTTGTGGAACCATAGAGATTGTCATTGTAATAAGTGTGTTCGACGAACCTGCCATCTTGGAGCATATTCTCGAATTCTTCTTTTGTCACAAAGAAATAATCACGGCCATTAACTTCGCCGTTTCTCATCTTTCTGGTCGTTGTGGTAATTACTTTAGTAATACCATATTTTTTGGCCAGTTCTTTTGCGACTTCAGTTTTTCCTGAGGCACTAGCGCCCGCTAAAACAATCATGCTCTTATTATAAAATGTTTATTTTTGTAGTAAAGTGGCAAAGAAAAAATATGAGACACCATCAATAATTATTTGAAAAACCCTTTATATAATCTATTTTCTATGAAAATAAAAAATATAAACGAAAAAGTCTGACAAAGAAATTGAAAAATCTCCCTATTGAATTAGTAGGGGGTAATGATGAAACCACAAACATATTGCAGAAAACACACACTGACTAGAGAGATGAGGCAAATCGCTAAATCCTACTCAGAGGCTTTAACTTTTTTAAATACTCACTTTAGTCCCTTTAATGATGAGCAGAAGACTGACGAATATGAACGTTATGTTCTTAAGGTACGAACGGCTTATTTAAAACTTGACGGTTTAGAGCAGAGATTTATCAATAACGAATTCTTTACCAACGATGATCCAAGCTGGTGGGTAAGATTCTATACAAGAGCCACTTTTTACCGTATCCGTCTTCAGAGCATAAAACATTTTAAGGAGATTTTTGATAATGAGAATTAAAGGTTTATTCCTTTTATCGATTCTTTTATCTCCTTTGTTTTTAAGTGCTTCCCCACAAAATGAGATTTTTACATTGGATTTTGATGTCATTGGACCGTTCCATGTAGGAGATCCAGATGTGACAATTACTGGGACTGCCATTTCTCTAAATAATTATTCGAGAATTAAAGAGCGTTTTTCGGTCGGTGCAATTGGTGAAGAATACACATATTTTGAATTAAGCGCTGCGCATGCTATTACAAAAAACACAAAATATGAGTTAACCTTCAGCTTGCCATTGCAGCATATGTTAACTACTAAGGGTTTGGAATGCAAAATTGATTTTTACGAATCTACCAACAATATCCTATATACCAATACTTTTCGAATCAAACCGCCAGAAAAACAAAAGCTAGACATCAAATCCTATATCCATTCCTACTACTCAGAACCTTATGTCTTAGCCAAACCTGGTAATGGTTCCTCCGCCGTTGCGGAAAGTATCAAATTTGAAGGCTTCATTGATTATTTTAATGAGGATAATTACTTTCGAATCTCTTTAAATAATCTCTATGCGCTATACGAAGGACTTAAACCCTTTCAAAATGCTTCAGGTACATTATTCTTTGCAGACTATAACAATGCTTTCCCTTATATGTACACAAACGCTCATTTGCCTTCATTTGATATTCCCATCAAAGCAACATTAAACAACGGAAAAATCACATTTTCTTTTGCAAAAACCATGTATGTTAATCCAAAAACGCTAGAAATGAGCCTTTCTAAGAAAACCGGTTTTATCACTACCCCTTACTTTTATTTACCTATTAATAAAGCGAAAGACTTATTAGATCAGGCATTCACTATGAGATTCAATTCTTTTGGTTATGGAGAGAATAAGATTACCTGGAATATACGTTATATCACAACTAGATATCGAATTGGTGACTGCCAAGATAGCGATTATTGTGTCAGAGGAGAAAATATCTAATGCCAAATATCATTATTGCCTTAACTATAGGAACTCTTTCTTTACATTTCTTCACGCTTACGTATCGCATGACGAGTATTAACCGAGCGGTTTTTAATATTCCAATAAGCATTTTTGAAGCTTCTATACCAAATATATATGTCGGGTTTGGAACCATTGAAGAAACAGTATATTTTGACAAAAATACTCTTAATGATTTGCTAACCTACTATTTTAATAATAGTATTAGTAGATATTGTTATTCTTATGACATGGATCTTTATTATTACAACCCACATGATGATTCAATTTGTTTAGCTTATCAATGTACCGCTGTCGAGGTGAAAATTACGGCTCAAGTTTTCTTGAATTATAACTATTCGAGAACAGCAAGATTCTATATTCAGGACAATACAAATGGACACTGAAAAAGCCATTACTTTTATTGAGGAATCTTTCATGGCTCCATTGTTACAAGATTCTAATATTACCGATATCTCTTATAACGGAGATTCAATTTTCTATTTGCACAATCTAACGGGCCGCCAAAAGTCAGATATAACTATCGATTCTACTGTTGCAAAAGATTTCATTAGGCAGATTGCAAATTTGACCGAAAAACAGTTTTCTTACCAAAATCCCAAACTCGATGTTTCAATTGGTAGATATCGAATCAATGCAGTCCATCCTTCCATTGCGAGAAAAGGTAGTGATAATTGTCTCAATTTTTCAGTTCGTATAGCATCTTTGACTCCAGTAATCACTAATGAGAGTAGCTTTTTAAATCCTCCATTAATTGCTTTACTGAGAGTTTTGATTAAGTCCAAAGTATCTCTTCTAATTGGAGGATTAACTGGATCTGGAAAAACTGAATTTCAAAAGTATTTAATTACTGAAATGGAAGACAATACGAGATTGATTGTCATCGATAACATTTTAGAGTTAGCTTTGCTACCTAATGTAATAAATGATATAGATATCAATATATGGCAAGCAGATGAAAGGAATGGAGAAGCCTCAATTCAAGAGCTTGTTAAGAATGCTTTAAGGAGTAATCCAGATTGGCTGATTGTAGCGGAATCTAGGGGCAAAGAGATGATTGAAGTTTTGAATTCTGCGATGACTGGACATCCAATCATCACCACTCTTCATGCTTTCGACATCAACAGTATGCCAACTCGTATTGCCCGAATGGTTTTGATGAACGAAACTAAGCAAGATTTTCAGGTTTTAATGCAAGACATTTTCTACAATTTCCGCTTTTATATCTATTTAAAACGCATTTTTACTAAAGATGGAAAGGTCAAAAGATTCATTTCTGATATTGCAGAATTTGATGAAAATGGCCAAAAAACTACTATATATAAGGGTGATGACTATAGTCATAAAGTTTTTAAAATACGTAAAAATGTATTAAAAATATTGGATTTTGAGGGAGACAAAGAATTCTCTGAATACTTTGTAGGCAAAAATTATGAATAAAATCGTTACTTTTGGCATTGTTGTCTCTTTTTTACTCGGAATTGCTGGTTTTGTCGCTTCCAATAATATTTTTGTGGGTATTGCCATCATCGTTATTGGTGTTCTCTATTTTGTTCTCCTAGCAAGGCCTATCTATGTCAAATATTGCATCAAGGTGGCTCGTTATCATGAATGCTATCACTTCATTAATACTTTTATTGTTTCTTTAAGTATCAAAGCTTCTCTTGCTGGTGCTTATGAAACGGCAGTGGAGTCGATGCCTGAAGATTTCTACAAGAATATTGAAAATGTTGAGACATTTACTCTTTGGGAGAAACTAGAACATTTGAATAAGTATTTTAGATTTCATACTTATATGCTCTTTCTTGATCTTTTACATTTATATGAGGAACAGGGTGGAAACATCTTAGAAATGTCTTCTCATCTTATAGATGAAGTGAGGCTTACAGAAGAATATATATCTTTTAGTGAATCAACATCTAAGAAGAAAGTAGGGGAGTTTGCCATCCTTTGGCTACTAACTTTAGGAATCATGATTTTTATGAGGTTTGCTTTATCTGAGTTCTTTACTATGATAAGCAAACAACTTTTCTATCCAATTGGTATTTTTGCCATTTTGTTCTTTGCTCTGTTTTCTATCCATTTGGCGTTACTCAGGATGTGCAAATTAGAAATAAGGGGGTGGAATGATAGTGAAAAGATTTAACGAACTATTAGAATTCATAGGGGCAAATAAAAAGAAGGAACTAATTAAGTTCATCATTATTAATGTTTTTATTATTGGTGCGGCCACGGCATTAACCATTTTCATCAAGCAAATAATGATTGCTTTCGTGGGCCTAATGCTACTGATAATCTCTAATTATTTATTGATTAATTCTTATTTCAATAAGAAAAAAGAGATTTTGAAGGAAAGAGAGAATGAATTTATTACCATCATTGGTTACTTCCAATTCTTCATCAACAATTCCTATAACGTCTATCAAGCTTTTAAATGTTTGATTGCTTATTCTTCTCCCTGGATGGAAGAACAAATCAATTCATTAATTATCGAGATTGATAACGACAAAAGCGTTAAACCGTTTATCAATTTCGCTAGTAAATTCACAAACAAGATTACTAACAACGTCATGCTCTCTATCTACCAGATGGTGGATGAAGGGGAGAATAGTGTTCATATGCTCCAATTTGAAAACTTATTCTCTCAATTATCGAAAAACCATCAACGAGATTTGATGGATAGCAAAGATAGAAGCATGAGTTCTTTATCAACTTTACCGCTTATCGGTGCGGGGGCCATTACGGTTTTATTGACTTTCGGCATCATTTCAGTAATGGGGGAAATGATCAATGTCTTATAAAATAAGTTTCATTTTATCGATGGTCTTCGTCATGATGTTCTTTCTCTTTGCGGGAGATTTGATATCCCTTCAATTCATCTATAGCGACTTGGACGCTAAATCGGTGACGATATCCTATCTCATCAGTGAGCACGGTATTCTCGATGAACCTTTCATTGAGAGCATAGAGAATAAGTACAAGGTGGATTTTGTAACCGCGGATAACTATGCACCATTATTTGGCGACGAGGTGACATATGTTATTGCAAAGCAATATAAACCTTTAATCATGGCAAAAGATACAATGACAATCTCTATTTCTAGGACGACCGTAATTGGCTATTACCATTAGAAAGGAGGAAACTCATGTCTGAGATTAAAGGACAATTACTCGGTATCATCTTAGTATTATCTATCTTCTTGACTGTCAGTGTGGCACTAACTGCAATCTTCACCAATATGACTAAATCGGTGGAGAATAAAGTCAGTGAAGTAGTGGACTTCGATAGTACATCCCAAACTTCTAACCAAGCTTTACTCCATTATTAATTTACAAAGTAATCCTCTCGGGGATTGCTTTTTTGTTTTTAAAAATATTAAATCATTTATAATAATAAACACTGAAGGAGAATAAGTATGTCCGCTATTGAAACAGTCAAAGAGATTTTAAAAGAAAAGGTCGATATCAGTAATTTAAAACCAGAAGATTCTTTAACAAGTCTTGGTTTAGATTCCCTCGATTTAGTGGAAATTATGCTTTCTATAGAAGATCGCTTAGGAATCGAATTTACCAGTGAAGAAATTGCCAATTTATCAACGCTTAACGACGTCGTTAAATTAATTGAGTCAAAAACTAAATAATTTCTTGTTTTAATATTTGCGTTATGCTAATATCTTTCTTGCGCTAAGCGCATTGGCCACCTAGCTCAGTCGGTAGAGCTATCGGCTGTTAACCGATCGGTCATAGGTTCGAGTCCTATGGTGGCCGCCACTAAGTTGGCCCATTGGAGAAGCGGCTTAACTCACATGCCTTTCACGCATGCATTCATGGGTTCGAATCCCGTATGGGTCACCAACTTGATTAAATGGATTGATACAATAGTGTCAGTCCTTTTCTTTTTTGCTAACATATACATATGGAAAAGAAAATTAAGCCAATTTATCCAAATTCACAATTTAAAACTTTTTGTTATATTAAAAGCGTAATCACTAGACCAAACATTATCGTGGGTGATTATTCTTATTATGACGATAGTGAAGATGGTCCTGAATCTTTTGAAAAACACGTGACCCATCACTATGAATTTATGGGTGATAAACTTATTATTGGAAAGTTTGTTGCTATAGCAAGAGGTGTGGAATTTGTCATGAATGGTGCTAACCATATGTTAGATTGTTTAACCACATATCCTTTTGAAATAATTGATGAATTTAAAGGCTTATCTAGATCTTTTGGCGATAGAGGCAATCGTGGAGACACAGTAGTGGGCAATGATGTCTGGATTGGACAAAACGCAACTATCTTACCAGGTGTCCATATCGGTGATGGTGCAGTTATTGGTGCGAACGCAGTTGTCGCTAAAGATGTTCCTCCTTATGCCGTAGTTGTGGGTAATCCAGCAGTCATTAAGAAATATAGATTTGATCAAGAAACTATCGATCTTCTCTTAGAACTCAAGTGGTGGGACAAAGATATAGAAGAGATCAAGAAACTTATTCCATTACTCACCGGTGATTTAAAAAATAGCAAAAAAGAACTGAAAGAACTTCTTAAAAAGTAGTGTCCGGTTGGTGTAGCGTTGTATCAAAACACTGATACCCTGCCAACTTGATTAAATGGGATTGATACAATGTGTCAGTCCTTTTATTTTTTATTAAAATTAATGGCGATTATTATATAATGAGTGCAAATGAAGAAGAAACCCAAAATTATCATGATTGTTTCTCTCTCACTAGCCTCGGCGATAGTGACATATTTTAGTTTGGGTATTATCGCTACTTATGTAGTCAATGAAAAACTAATTAATGTTAGAGGCGCGGACATCAATCAATTAGAAACAAGTGATTATTATCAAATTCAATATACGAGAAAAGATTATCTATTAATGCAGGATAGAGAAGAGATTGATTTCAAGTGTGGAAAGACTAATCTCAAAGGATATCTCTATACAGTTGATAACCCAGTAGGAGTGGTGATAGCGGCGCATGGTGTGACCACTTATGCGGATGGAAACCACGCTCAATATCATAATTTTTTCTTAGAGCATAACTGGGATGTTTTTTCTTTCGATATGACCGGCTGTGGGCGCAGTTCTGGCAAGGGTATGAAAACTCTACATGAATCCCGTTATTGTGTCTCAAACGCCATAAAAACCGTGCAAAACATGGATTTAACCAAGGATTTACCAATCTGTTTGTTTGGTCATTCCTGGGGAGCCTATGGAGTAGTGAGCGCTACTGAGAAGCATCCTGATGTCAAAGCCGTCGCTTCTTTCTCTGGTTATAACTCTGCAGCGGAGATTATGTATGGCTTCGCGGAGAACTATGCCTCTAAAGCGGTAGTGCTTACTAAACCCGCTTTTGAAACTGCGGTATTTATTCTCCAAGGCACAGATGCTTTTTATGAAGCAACATCAGCGATAAAGAAAAACAAAGATACAAATTATATTGTTATCCAAGGCGATATAGACTATACCGTACCTCTAGAGAAATATTCTCTTTATAGCAAAGTGGTGGATAAGAACTACTCAAATGTTACCCCCATTCTCTTGGAGGGATATGGCCATAATAGTCCCTGGAAAACATTGACGGCAAATAAATATATGGAAGATGTCGTTGAACCCGCACTTCAGGGCTTGCACGATACTTATGGTGAACACATTCCAGAAGATGTCTTCGATCAATTTTTACTGACCATAGATAAAGAAAAGGCCAATGGCCTTAACTATTTCTTATTAGAACAAATTAATTCTATATTCTTAGAATCTATTTAGCTTTTTCTAAATCGTAAGTGATGCTATGCTTGGATTTTCTTTTCTTCATAGGAAGAGGATCGATCCATTTGCCATCGACGAGTTTTCTTAATGATTTATCGCCATAGCAGAGACGGCAGAATTCTTTGACGTCATTGAAGGAATAGATCTTATGACCACAGAAATCATATTCCCTAAAGGGATAGATAACTTCACGTGGATAGGTGAGGTTTTCTTTTTTCTCCGCCCAATCCTGGAAGGGGATAATCACTGTCTGTGACACTCGGGGAGAATCTTTATAAGTTACTGCGACTGCGTTTTCAAAAGTTTTGATCTTCTTTTTGAGTTTATAGGGGTGCACTCTAAAGAGAGCGTCCGCTAAAACGTAGCCAACAGTTCTATTCTTTGTGTATCTTAATAACTTGTAGTGTTCTTTCTTGTCTTCTGGGACACCCATAAATGCCACGATGTCAATGAAGATACCATCTCCTTTTTGGCATCTATTAGGAAGGGTGAAGAAGAAACTTTCTTTAATATAAGAATTCTTATATCTGAGTTTAAATGTTGGGATTAAAACATTGAACTTAGGATTATCTTCATAGCAGTCGAAGGAGAATTCTTCTCCGAGGTCTTCTTTGAAGGCTTCCACTAAACGGGGAATATCAAAGTAATCGATAGCGACATCCATGTCGTCATCCCAAGGGATATACCCTTCATAATTATAGATGCCTAAAGCACTGCCAAAACTGAGGGCGTAGCCGATATCATATTTACGACAAATCCTATCTAATTCAAGAATTAGTTTTAATAAGATAGGATGCACTTCTCTAATATCGTGCTTTTTGCCATTTCTATCTTTGCCAAGACTATATGGTCTATCATCGATAACTCTATTTTCACTCATCGTATATTAATAATACCAAGTCATAACTTTTTATTCATTCAAATAATGAGTAAAATGAATTAGATGGATAAAACAGTCTTATGTTATTTACATAGAGGAGATAAATACCTCCTTTTATATCGCAATAAAAAGAAAGTGGATATCAACGAAGGAAAATGGATTGGTATCGGGGGTCATCTAGAACCAGGTGAAACCAAAGAACAAGCTCTAGTTAGAGAAGTTAAAGAAGAAACCGGTTTACTAATTAATTCTTTTGAATATCGTGGTGATTTGATATTCATCAACGATGATTATGAAGAGATAATGTATCTCTATACATCTGATGATTTTACTGGTGATATCATCGAGTGTGATGAAGGGGAATTGCACTGGATTGATAAAGGTAAAATCCTAAGTTTAAATCTCTGGGAAGGAGATAGAACTTTCCTCCCCAAATTGCTTAGCACTAAGGAATTTATCAAGATGACTTTGAGATATAGTAAAGATCAACTTATCGAAGTGGTGGAGGGATAAATATGTTTAAAGTTAATGGACTTTTAGTGAGGATTTTGGGGAGAAACTCCATCAAAGGTAACTTAAAAAGAAGAAAAACCTATCCTCCACACGGATTATTTGAAGAGAGAATAAATGTCCCTTATTACGAGGGAGATACTAACCCTCAGCATTCTTTTGATATTTATTACGCAAAAGAGAAGAGAAAGAATTGCTGCATCATCGACATCCATGGTGGTTCTTATATCATGGGTGAACATCAAGATAACTATCCTTTCGTTGTTCCGTTTGTTAAAGAAGGATTTGACGCGATTACTGTCGACTATATTCCCAATAACGGAAAGATGGACACCAAGGATTTGTTAGATGATTGTGCGGCTTGTATCAAATATATTCTCACCCATTTAAAAGAACTAAATCTTGAATATAATCGCTTTGCGATCACCGGTGATAGTGCGGGTGGTCATCTCGCTTTAACGATGACAGAAGCATTATTAGATGAGAAATATGCGAAAGAATTAGGATGGGAATTTCCTAAAGCTAATATCGTTGCGTGTTTAGTCAATTGTCCTGTCTACGATTTTGTGAATATCGGTATCGAAGGTCTAACCAAAAGTGGTATTAAGAGAATGTTCGGCAAGGGCTATTTAGTCTTAGAAAATAGGCAGAGATTATGTCCTAAAGTTCACATTGATTCCTTGACTTGTCCATTATTTGTTTCAACTTGTAAGAAAGATTTCTTACGCGCTCAAAGTTTGATGCTCAATGAGGATATGAAAAATAGGCCTAATGACTTTGTCTTCGTGGATATCGATTCCGATGATAAATATGTTGGTCATGTCCATAACGTCTTGCATCCTGATCATCCCCACGGCATTGAAGTGAATAATGCGATGATGGATTTAATTGTTAAACATCTTAAATAGTTTATTTATATTCTTGCTACTTTCCCCATTTTTAGATTATAATTTTCAAGCACAAATATAGGGGTGTAGCACAATGGCAGTGCAACGGTCTCCAAAACCGCTGATGCGAGTTCGATTCTTGTCACCCCTGCCAAAACCGTAAAAATGTGTCGATCTAAACCGGCACTTTTTATTTAGAATCCCAATGGAATTATTGATTCTTTAATATCGGTTTTATTTTTAATAACTTTTACTAGAACTTTGTTTTCTTTTAATGAGTAATGAATTTGATACTTGTCTTTTTTGTGAATCACTTTTGCTTTGATAGGCAACATGTCTTTGCAAAGTTTTGGATTAAGTGTGAGAACATCATATTTGAAACTAATGCCTAAGAAATAGTAATAGAAGTATTTAATATAGCTTCCCCACATCGGATGATCCATCGAACATTCTCCGGTCCATCCTTCCCATAATGTGGTTGCGTTATGTTCCATCTCGTAGCCAAATGATGGATAAGTAGTGGAAGTTAATAAAGTGTACGCGACATCATATTCCTTATTTTCAAATAGGACTTTTAATAAAACATCCGTGCCGATAATTCCAGTATCAAAATGTTGTTTTTCTTTATAAAAGTCCACTAAAACATCGATATATGAAGGATTTAATAGACCTAGATCAAATAGCAAAACATCTTGTCCTTGTTCTTTTAATAAAGGCATTCCATCTTTGACATATTTCTTTTTGATTGCAGTAAGAAGATTATCTAA
This sequence comes from Bacilli bacterium, assembly GCA_045130875.1. GTDB lineage: Bacteria > Bacillota_I > Bacilli_A > RFN20 > CAG-826 > RUG13091. The sequence continues at coordinate 18,310 of JBGUQI010000049.1, forward strand.
TCTCTTCTGATATTTATTCTTCTTATGTTCTTTACCAAGAATATCAATAATCTCTAGCATCATCTCTAATGCTTTAGCGATACCATAAGAATTACATAGAGTGGTGTCTGTTTTATTGGGATATGGAGTGATCCATTCACCAACATTCCAAAGCCCTTCTTTATGTTTAGTTACTAAACCATCTTCTAACAAGGTATCGACATAGTTAAACCATTTATCCATATGGCTAAAGCACTTATTCAATAATGATTTATCATTATAGATTTTGTGATAGATATAAGGAACTTTTACAATTGCGGATGACCAGTTACCAATTCCTCCTCCCCCTCCATAGTTCGGAGCGGCATAAGGAACAAAGCCAGTTTTGATATCTTGTGAATCCAAAATATCTTGAATCCATTTTTTATAGAATTTTTGTGAGTCGAATGTTAACATCGCACTTTCTACGGTTAACTGTCCATCTCCTAAATAGCCTTGTCTTTCTCTAGTGGGACAGTCTGTGGGAATGCTATAGTTCATGTTATTTAACATTGTTCTTACATAAGCTTCATATTCCCAGTTGATAACTTTGTTATGGCATTTAAAAGAAGTGATGGTTTTTAGTCTTGGATGGATGACTTTGACAACTTCACAAACGCCACCCTCAACAGAGAAATATCTAAATCCGTTAATCGTGAAAATTGGTTTTAATTCTTTTTGATTTTTGCAGTTTAAATAAACATTATTTTGAATTTGATCTTCTAGATTAGAAGTGTGGGTCAAGTCAAAAGAACCATCTTCATATAATTCTTCAGCATATATCACTTTGACAAAGTCACTTGTTGGTTTAATTACTGCATAGCCCACAATGTTTTCTTTATTATCGTAATAGATGATATTTCCATCTCTTTTAAATTCCACTGGTTTAATATCTCTTATCTCTTCTTCACATTTTAGATATTGAAGTGTGGGGACACCTTTTGGAGAATCACATTTTTTGCATAGTGAGTATGAGTTATCTAATCTAATATTCCAATCCTTATCAAATAAAAAATAATCATGGGTTTCACCATAATAGATATTATTAAAGACTACATGGCTCTTCTTATAGAAGATATCATCATCAGATGAAGAGATAACTTCATTATTACTTAAGATATAAAAACCACATTTAAGGATATCGCTATAAGTGTGGGTGAATTCAATTAGTTTTTTAGTTTCTCTAAACCAACCATTGCCTAAGATAATACCGATATAGTTAGTACCTTCTTTAAGATATTTAGTGATGTTATATCTTCGATAATAGTAGCGTTTATCATAATCAGAAAAAGAAGGATTGTTAATTTCTTTACTCACTAACTGACCATTGATATATAGATAAAAGAACCCTAATCCACATATCGTAATAGTGGTGTTTTTCTTTTCTTTTAATTCAAAAGACGATAAAAGATAAGCGGATTCAATCTCTTTAGGAACCGTTACCCATTTAAAATCATCCAATGATTTTTTCAACATAACTCTATTATACTAGGCATCGATTAATGTGATTTAAAAATATTGTAATTAGATAGAGATTTGTTTTTTTATTTAAAGAAGTTTTTTCTTTGACTAATTCATCAATTCTTTAAGCGTTTCGATATTTCAAAAACTGGCTGTTAATGCTTGTTAAAGTAAAAGATTTGATAATAGTGTGATGATTATTATAACACGAAAACTAACATTTGTTAGTTTATTTATGCAAAATGTGTGCCAAAAGAGTATAAGAAATAATAAATATCTTTGTTTCTCTTTATAATAAAATCAATAGATGATACGCTACAAATATGAAACTTTTAAATCATGAATTTAACGCTGTTATCTTCGATATGGATGGAACCTTAATTGATTCCACCGGTATTTGGCATGAAATAGATAAAGAGTTCTTTAACAAAAGAGGTCTTGAATTATCTAAAGATTATGCCCAGCATATTGTTCATTTAGGTTTAACGCAAGCAGCAGTGTATACAAAAGAAACATATCATTTAAAAGAATCTATCGAAGAAATTATTAAAGAGTGGCATGATATGTCTTTAGACATGTACAAATATCGTGTTGAACTAAAACCAGGTGCGTTAGAACTACTAAAACTATTAAAAGCTAATGGAATTAAGATGGCTATCGCTACCGCAAACGATGAAACACTATATCAGCCTTGTATCCAAAGATTAGGTATTGGCGATTATTTTGATGAAATCGCTGATGTGAATACCGCCAAAGAAGGTAAACAATCCGCAAAGATTTATTTCGATTTAGCGGATAAACTCGGTTTTAAGCCAGAAAACATCTTGGTCTTAGAAGATATGCCGACTTGTATAAAAACAGCCTTTAAAAGTGGTTTTCTAGTAGTCGCGGTGTATGATCACGCT
>JBGUQI010000050.1:0-1782 GCA_045130875.1 Bacilli bacterium
GAATACCGTTATAATGTGTTATCAATCCGCGATCTTGGAAACTCTTGCATAACTTAACCGCGCAATGGAATTCTGCAGGATTCTTAACTATCCAACCAAAAGGTTCGCCTTGTCTTAACCCTCGATCATTGAACGGATAACTGTTGCATATAAAGATATTTTTATATGTTGTGTTGAATTCCGATATGATTCTCGCAATAGCATCTACGGTGTAATAAACATCGCCAAATAAATAAATGCACGGTTCATCACATTCGCACGCATCGAACAAATCTAGATAATAACCGCTCTGCTTTACATAATCGAATGTAAAATCACATTCTCTTTTGTTGTAGTTATTGAAGAAGGTTTCTCCAACGTTGCAACATACAATAGGTTCTGTGTCGTATTCACTCAGTAATCTCAAAGTTCTATCCAATAAACATTCACCGTTAATTCGTGTCAATGCTTTAGGATAATCGAAATTAGTGTAGTGCCCACCACACATAATAAACACTTTCATTTTCTCTCCAGATCTTCTATTCGGTGATTAGCGACTTTAATTTGTTCTTCAATTACCGGTATCTTTTCAGCAAAGTTGTTGTGCTTGTTTACTGATGCTGTCAATAATTCTAATTTGGTTTCGATAATCGCCACTGTTTTAGAGTTTTGAATCCAGGTTCCCATCAAAGTTATTCCGCCAGTAATCAAAGCGACAACGATAGAAGTTATCATTGTATCACTCATATTTTGCCAACCTTCCTATCTCGTCAAGCTGAGATTTTAACTTTCTATTTTCTTCAACTTCTAACCAATATAATTCCTTGTAATAATCATCATCGGTAGTGTTATATTCTTTAAGCCAACTGCCTTCACGAACCCAACAACCACCATCAATTTTGTACCATACATAACCATTGATTGTTTGTCTTTCTAAAACATCATAGAATCCCATAGGACAATAGCATCCAACTCTTGTTAAATCGCCCTCTGGTGTTTTTCTGACATTTACCATAGTTTCGATAATTTCAATCTGATTGTTCTGATTTTTAGCGACTCTAATATCATTGATTGGCGAATAGATAAAACCTAGAAAGTTTCCTATTCCACTCATTGATGGTTTTCCTACTTCGAAAGTTATTTCTTTGGTTTCAAAGTATTTATAATCTCTACGATTTTTATCTGCATCCCACTGAGATTGCGAAATAAGACCTTTGTTCTTGGCTTTATCGGTTACTCTTTCGACATAACAAACGTGCCCGTCTTTACCATCGAATACACCAACCGCACCGCATCTTATTTCGCTTCCTTTTGGATATGGGCTTTCATACCACCATTTTTTTGCAGTATTAAAACCGCTTTCTGGTCTGGCAATATAAATGTTTGGATTGTCGCAGGCTTCTTGTGTTCTGTCATATGCGTATCGTGTGCAGTTAGGCATATCTCCAGATGTTCCCCATCGTTTATAAAACGGCGATTCTTCAATGCCGTTTTTCGATAGTCTTTCTAAAAACATCAATGCCATTAGCCTTGCCCTTCTTCGTTATAATCAACCACTTTTTCTTTGTCTGCAATTTCCTTATAGTAATTCGCACTTGAAATTCCTAATAAAGTATTAAGGAATGTGTCGATCGCAACTATGGTGGTCGCAATTTCCACTTTGTACGGAAAGTGCCAAACATCAGCAAGAGCAAGCCAAAGTGTGGCAGATGCAGGAAGGACGATCTTTCCGATAAAAGATAAGATGTCATAAGTAGAATTTGATAATTTCATAATCTTTCTCCTTTTAAAAAAGGGCTTTCG
>JBGUQI010000051.1:0-37782 GCA_045130875.1 Bacilli bacterium
CATATCTTTATTCAAAAATATAGGTTTTTTATTAAAAATAAATGGGTTTTACTTCTTTAAAATCAAGCCAACGATTGTTTCCACGTGAGCGGTCATGGGGAACATGTCAACTGGTTGAACATATGTTATTTCATATTTATCTAATAGATATTCAACATCTCTGGCTAGCGTTTCGGGATTACAAGATATATAAATAATTTGTTTAGGTTCTTTATGTAATAGAGTTGATAGGAATTTCTTGTCGCTACCTTTTCTAGGTGGATCCATGATAACGATATCCAAATCGCCATCATAGTTATTAATAAACTCACCAGCATCACCGCAGTGGAACTCAATATTATTGATATTATTTCTTTTTGCATTCTCAATAGCGTTTTTATGAGCATCCTTAACTATTTCCACAGAGATAACTTTTTGAGCATTCTTGCTCGCGATTAAACCAATCGTGCCAACACCAGAATAGGCATCTAAAACAATTTGTTTTTTATTAACATCAATTAAATCTAATGCGGTCTTATATAACACTTCCACTTGTTCAGGATTAACTTGGAAGAAACTGGAGGCAGAAATCTCAAATGTCAAACCAAGGATTGTATCTTTGATAAAGCCTGGCCCATAGAGGATCTTTTCTTTATTTCCTAATATCACATTAGTGTGCCTGCTATTAACGTTTTCCACTACTGTGGTTATCTCCGGATGTTTCTTAATTAGGGCATCAACAAAGTTCCTTTGACTGGGGAAGTTCATGATGGAGGTGACTAGGACTACCATTAATTCTTTAAAGTGGTGTGAGGTTCTGATGAGGACATATCTCAAGATGCCTTTACCACTATCTTCGTTATAAATACTAATGTTGAATTCTTTAGCTAATTCTTTGATGTCCCATAAGACAGAAGCCGCTCTTTTATCTTCTATTGCACATTCCTTAATGGGGATGATTTCATGGCTATTTTCCCTGTAAAACCCAAATAAAATGTTTCCTTTTCTATCTTTTGCGAAAGGAACTTGGATTTTGTTTCTATAGTTATATGGGTTCTTCATTCCCAAACAGGGATTAACTTTACAAGGTATATGGGCAATACGATTTAAAGCGTTTTTCACTCTATTGGTTTTGAACTCTAATTGTTTTTGATAATTAATCTGTTGATATTGGCATCCACCACAAGCGGTACAAATCTTACACTTTGGTTGGATTCTGTCTTTAGATAGTTTATATAGTTTTTTAACTTTACCAAAAGACACTCCAGCACGTTGATATAGAACTTCGATATCAGCTTCTTCACCAGGGAACAAACCATCACAAAAAATAATATCTGGTCCACATTTAACCACACCTTTTCCTTCGGATGAAATATCAACACATTTGCCTCTAATGATTCTATTCATATTTAGTAATTATTATACAAGGTTATAATATAAAATGAGGTTTTATGTTATGAAAAGAATATATTTCTTATTCCTATTACCATTACTCGTTGGTTGTGGTCAAACCGCTAAGTCTAATAATCAGGAATCAATACCTGATTCTGAGCCATCTTCTGAAACATCTGAATCAGAAGGATCCTCTGAATCCGTTATTTCTTCTGAAGCAGAATCCAGTAGTAGCGAGGAAGAAGAGGAAGTAGAAACCGAAGAATGCACTATTACTTTCCGTAATGGTGGTTTTACCACAAGCACTTTTGAAAAAGATACAACTCAAAGTAGTTTTATTAATTGGTTCAATAATCACGAAAATGCAAATGGATTATTAACTTCAATTGGTTATGACAAAAACAATTATTATGTGCAGATGAATTACATCGGTAATGAAGGTGATGCTAATAGATTCTCCACCTACATTCTTGGTAGTAAAAATTATGCGGGAAAGATGACATTTAACTTTTCTAAAGTTATTAAGAGTATTACTTGTACAGTACAAGCTTATTGTAAATACATAGAATACAGCCAAAGCTATAATATCGATTACAATAGCGTTTTCTATATTAATCAAGCATCTACAGATTTATCTGTAGCAGAAAGTTATTCAGGCAATACTGAAGAAGTGGAAGTCAGCGCAAAGATGGAAGCGGGCGCAAAGAGTTTTTCTCTATCCTCCAAGGACAAGAATGAAAGAGTATTTGTCCATCAGATAAAAATTACTTACGTTGTGGAATAGTTTATGAATAAAAAAACGCTGTTTGTCTTAAGCATCTTAGCGGTCTTAGTCACTGGTTGTTTTAATAACACCACACCATCAAGTAGTAATCAGTCTCAAGATAAAGAATCATCCTCCACCACCTCATCAGAAACTTCTGAAACATCCAGTAAGTCTTCTGAGTTAGAAAAAACCGCAACAATTGAAATCTATGCTTCTAATGATATTCATGGTGCGGTCATGGAAGATACAAGCGATTATCGTTGTGGAATAGGCAAATTTGCTACTTATTTCAAAGCAAAAGGTGAGCAACCAAATACTTTATTACTTGACCAAGGTGATACCTGGCAGGGTTCTATTTATTCAAATTATAATCATGGTGAATTAATCACTGATGTGATGAATTATATTCATTTTGATGCTAGGACAATAGGAAATCACGATTTTGACTGGGGAGTAGAATATGTCAAAACCAATACCGCGAAGAAATATAATGGCTATACCACTCCCGTTTTAGCGGGTAATGTTTATGACTATAACTTTGATACCAAGGTTGTTGGAACAACACAACAATCTGATATCGGTATTAAAAGTGTTACATATACTTTAGAGAATGGTGTTAAGGTTGGTATTTTAGGTTGCATTGGTCAAGATCAAATCACATCCATCAGTTCTAACTTCACTATGGATATCGCCTTTACCAATCATATTGATTTTATTAAATCCGAAGCTCTTCATTTAAGAAATGATGAAAACTGTGATGTGGTTATCTGCTCTATTCATACAGGCGAAGATTCAGTTAGAAGAAACGGCCTATCTGACTATGTTGATTTAGTTTTATGCGGTCATACACATAGAAAAGAATATAGCAATGAAGGTAACTTATATTATGTTCAAAGCGCAGCGTACACTAAATCATTTAGTCACGTGACTTTAACATTTGATAGAGAACAAAAAGATGTCACAAACACTAAAGTAGAATATGTTTATGGACAAACCATTTCTGAAACAGTTACCACTATTGATTCTGGTGTCCAAGGAATCATTGATTCCTATGTTAACCAAGTAGCCACTGAAGGTAGCCAAGTTGTTGCCAACACTGTTGTAGCGCCTTTCTATCGTTATGGATATGCAGAAAACCTCATGGCCAAAGCTATTTACGATCAAGCGGTAAGTGAAGGCTATAACGATATTTGTTTATCATTCTTAAATGAAGCAAGAACTGACTTGCCATCTGATAGTTGGACTTATTCCGATTTATATGAAGCTTTCCCATTTGATAATAAAGTTTATATTACAGAGATTACTGGAAGTGAATTCCTTAATGAAATTGTGAACTGGAACTACATCTATCGTAGCCCATCATTCACCAGCAATTACATTGATCCAAACGGAACATATAAAATCGCAGTGATTGACTTCATCTATTTGCACACTAACAAGAATCGTTATTATGACTTCTTCCCCACTACTGGAGGAACAAGCACAACAATGTTATCTAAGACATATCGTGTGATATTAAAAGATTGGCTCATGGCCAATCAATATAATTCAGGGAAAACATTAAATCCTTCTGATTATGAGACATCATCTTGGTCCCATGATCGTACTGTTTTTACATCAATTTAATCTATTTATAGGGTTTTTACAAAGTTTTTAAGCCTTTGACAGGCATCTTTTACATTTTCTAGTGAAGTTGCTAGATTGATTCTTAGGAAGGTTTCTCCACCATCTCCAAATTGTTTTCCATTGCTCACAAATAGACCAGTTTGCTCTCTTAATACACTAGCGAAGTTTTCACTATCGTTTGTGTAATGAGAAATATTCATCCACACCATATATGTGGCGTGACTATTCACTAAAGAAATATTGGGTAGTTCCTTAGCTAAGAACTCTTCCATATATTTTTTGTTGTTATAAACATATTCATTAAGTTCTTTAACCCATTGGTCACCTTTGGTGAAGGCCGCAATTGTGGCCACAGAAGCAAAATAATTAGGTTCACCTAAATCATCTTTGCCTAAACCTTCTTCAATCTTATTTAATAGTTCTTTGTTTGGGAAAACCACGACCGATGAATGAATTGCCGCCATGTTAAAGACCTTAGACGGTGCAAGTAATGTTATTACGTTATGGGTTACTGCTAAAGCAGGGACATATTTATACCGTGGTTCTACAATGTCACAATGAATTTCATCAGAGATTAATAAGACATTATATTTATCACAAAGTTCAGCAATTCTTTTAATTTCTTCTTTACTCCAGATGCGGCCAACTGGATTATGAGGATTGCATAACACCATTGCATTAGTGGTTTCCAAAGAAAGTTTTTCTTCTAAATCTTTAAAATCGATTTGATAATCATTGTTCTTGAAAACCATTTTATTAGTTATGACATTATGTCCGTTATTGGCGATACATCTCGCAAATACATGATAGACAGGGACTTGGATAAGAATACCACTTCCATTAGGAAGAATGTGTTTAAGAATTGAATCTAATGATGCAATAACTCCATTAGAAAAAGTCATCCAAGATGGATCTATATCTAAATCATGGTTTCTCTTCCACCAGCCTTGATAAGCTTCAAAGTATTCTTTAGGACAATATGAATACCCATAAGCAGAGATATCAGCTTGCTCTTTAATGGCGGTCACCACTTCTGGAAGCGTGCCGAAATCCATATCCGCGACCCACATCGGGAGTTCGTTATCTTTGACATCCCATTTATAAGTTGGGAGTCCTCTTCTATCTATAGTTTCGTTGAAATTATACTTCCCCATATTATTTAATGATTATTTCTGTTTTACTTGGATCGATGAATTTCTCATCTAAGATGAGTTCTTTGATTTCTGGTGCCACAATCTTACCGGAATATGGATTCTTGATAGAATCGATAGGAGCCACTAATTCAATATCTAAATCAGAACAATACTCAAAACATAGGTCGCTATTAATTAATTTACAATTAACCATTTTGACCTTTTCCATATAGCAGAATCCTTGGTGTGATTCGATTGTGCAATTGATTAAAGTGATATTCTTGGTGTTCCATCCTAAATACTCACCAATAATTGTGGAATCAATGACTGTGACGTTTTCAGAATTCCAAAAAGCATCTTTTGTATAGAGAATAGAGTTTCTAATGACAATGTTCTTTGCGCCATCAAAGGCATAATTGCCATCGAGTTCCATATTGTCTATTTCAATATCGGATGAGTTAAAACCTAAATAATCACCTTTAATTTTGACGTTTTTTAACTTAATATCCCTGCAATTCCACAACGTTTCTTGCGCATTTGGTATTTCACAATTGGTTAAAGTGATGTTTCCACTACACCTAAAAGTCTTAGGAGAAGCAATCATGCAATCAGTCATATTGATATTAAAGGTATACCAAACACCACTTCTTGCGGTCTCTTCTACCACGCAATCTTTAACTTCGACATCGTGGCAATACCATAAAGGATATTTCCATCTAAATGTTGTCTTGTTTACTTTGAGATTTCTTCCTTCCTTTAAAGGAGATTCTCCATCTTCAAAAACGCAGTCCACTATTGTGGCATCTTGAAGAGCAAATAATGCTCTCTCACCAGTATAGGTTCCGTTTTTGAATTCTTTCATTATTCAACACCGTTCATCATTTCTTTAATAAAAGTAACTTCTGCTTCCACATCTAATCTTGGGAATAATTGATCGCCCTTATTAACGGTAACGTTTTGGACACAGCCAAAGTTATAAACGTTTTCGTAGTTGAGCAATTCACCATCAACACCGAGTTGGGCGAATAACTTATCACACGCACGTGTAAGAACTGGTTTTAATAACATGCCAGAAATATAGATGGCATTAGCTAAGTGGTTCATTACACTAGCGAGTTCTTCTTGTTTAGATTCATCTTTTGCTAAAGCCCAAGGAGTGGTTTCATCAATATACTTATTAGCTCTGTTGACTAATTCATTAACCACGGAGATGGCTTCTGTAATCTTTAAGTCATCCATTAAGGCTTCATATTGTTTGATGGTTTCTTTTGCAACACTTTCTAAATTGCCATCAAATGGTGTTTTAACACCATTATAGGCAGGAACAACACCATTAAAGTATTTATCAATCATAGAAACTGTTCTATTTAATAAATTGCCTAAGGAGTTAGCCAAATCACTGTTAACTCTTTCCACAAATTGTTCAGGAGTAAAGGCCCCATCTTGTCCAAAGGTGATTTCTCTAGCAAGATAATATCTCACAGCATCTAAGCCAAAGTGTTCCACTAACGGGAATGGATCGACAACGTTGCCTTTAGATTTGCTCATTCTTCCATCTTTCATCATGAGAAGACCGTGGACAAATTCTCTATCTGGTTTTCTTAAGCCTAATGATTCAAGGAACATTGGCCAATAGATAGCGTGGAATCTAGTGATGTCAGCACCTAAAATGTGAATTGTTTCACACTCTGGATCTTGCCAGAATTTATTAAATAATTCTGGATTATCGCTATCGTAACCTAAAGCAGTAATGTAATTGGTTAAAGCATCAAGCCAAACATAGATAATGTGTTTTGGATTTTCTCTAATAGGAATACCCCAGGAGAAACTTGTTCTAGAAACACACAAATCATCTAATCCAGGTTTGATGAATGTATTAATCATTTCGTTTTTACGAGATTCGGGAACTAAGAATTTAGGATTCTCAGCATAGAATTTTAATAATGAATCAACATACTTTTTGGTTTTAAAGAAATAGGATTCTTCTTCTGCGACTTGAACAGGTCTACCACAATCAGGGCAAAGATGATCTGGTCCTACTTGAGTATCGGTCCAGAAAGATTCGCAGGGTGTACAATACCAACCTTTATATTTACCGAGATAAATATCTTCGTTAGCCAACATCTTAGAAAAGATGTTTTGCACAACTTTTATGTGTCTTTCTTGTGTAGTTCTAATAAAGTCATTGTTAGAAATATCTAATAGTTTCCAGAGCTTATGAAAACCTTCCACAATCTCGTCCACAAATTGTTGTGGTGTCTTTCCGGCTAAAGCGGCGTTTTTCTCGATTTTTTGGCCGTGTTCATCCGCACCAGTAAGAAAATAACATTCAAAGCCTCTTAATCTCTTATAACGGGCAAAAATATCAGTTAATACTGTGCAGTAAGCATGACCTATGTGTAATTTAGCACTCGGATAGTAGATCGGAGTGGTTATATAGAATCTTTTCTTTTCCATGGCAAATGAGCCTCCTTGTTATTTGGTAATATGATTATAAAAGAAAAACCGCTTAAAGCGGTAATCTAATTTCTTTTTCTAATTATTTCTTATCTTCTAAACCGTATTTACGATTGAATTTCGCAACACGACCATCAGATTGAACGAATCTTTGCTTGCCGGTATAGAATGGGTGGCAATTGCTGCAGGTATCAACTTTGATTTCTTTTAAGGTTGAACCAGATTCGAATGTTGCACCACAGGACACGCATGTAACTGTGCAACGTTGATAGTTTGGATGAATTTTCGCTTTCATAAACATCTCTCCTTCCGCCTTGAGCAGTACTTCGCCCAAAGAAAGTTTGCCTAATGATAATAACAAAATTATTTGTTAATAGCAAAGCATTTTTGATTTTATACTACAAAAATTTAATATTTTGATTTAACTATAATTAATTATAGTTCTGCTTTTAATTCAAAGATGATATCTCTGAGTTCCGCGGCTCTTTCAAAGTCGAATTCTTTTGCCGCTTGTTTCATTTGTTTCTCTAAATCCTTAATACGTTTTTGAATCTCGGTACGAGAAGCTTTCTTCGTGGCTTTAATGATTTCATTAATCTCATCATCGGTATTATGGATTGGAGGTCTAATATCCTTAATAATGGTTTTTGGCACAATACCATTTTCCATATTGTATTCATTTTGAATCTTTCTACGACGTAATGTCTCATCGATTGCGACCTTCATAGAATCGGTTATATTATCCGCATACATGATGACCATACCATTTTGATTTCTCGCTGCACGCCCACACACTTGGATGAGTGATCTCGCACTTCTAAGGAAGCCTTCTTTATCGGCATCTAAGATACAAATTAAGGACACTTCTGGGATATCTAAACCTTCACGTAATAGGTTAATACCAACAAGGACATCATACTTGCCTTTTCTCAGTTGATAAATGATTTCAGATCTCTCAAGAGTCTTGGTTTCGTGATGGAGATAAACCACTTTAATTCCTCTTTCTTTAAGGAAGGTTGTGAGGTCTTCCGCCATACGGATTGTAAGAGTCACAATTAACGTTCTTTCGTTGCGCTCATTTCTCTTCTTAATCTCTTGTAATAAATCATCAACTTGACCAAATGTGGGTCTCACTTCAATGCGCGGATCTAATAAACCGGTTGGTCTAATAATCTGTTCGACAATTGGGCCATCTGTTTTATTTAATTCGTAGTCACCTGGAGTAGCGCTTGTGCATATAGTTTGAGGCATAATTTCTTCAAACTCATCAAAGTTCAAAGGACGATTATCTAGTGCAGAAGGCAAACGAAATCCGTATTCTACAAGGGTTTCCTTTCTTGATCTATCACCATTATACATGCCTCTTAATTGAGGGAAAGTAACGTGAGATTCATCAATAAAAAGAAGGAAATCTTCAGGGAAATAATCAATTAAACACCAGGGTCTTTCACCAGGTTGTCTCTTATCGATGTGACGAGAATAATTTTCGATACCAGGACACATGCCAAACTCTTGCATGTTCTCAATATCTTGGTTTGTTCTCATCTCCAATCTTTCAGCCTCCAAAAGTTTGCCTTGTTCATTGAAGAATTGGAGCCTTTCTTTGAGTTCCGCTTTGATGGTTTCACAAGCTTCTCTGATTCTTTCTCTTGTGGACGCATGATCATAGGAAGGGAAGATTGGGTAGGTGTTATAAGTATGCTTTACTTCACCGGTAAGTAGGTCAATTTGTGATATCTTTTCAATCTCATCTCCAAAGGTATCAATCCTAATGACATTATTGCTATCCATGTTCGCTGGAACTATCTCAATAATGTCCCCTCTAACACGAAAACTTCCGGGTGTGCAATCTAAATTGTTTCTTTTATATTGAGCGTCGACTAGTTTCTTAAATAATTCGTTACGATTTATCTCTTCGCCAACACGAATATTAAACACTAAATTACGATATTCATCTGGATCAGTTAAACCATAAATAGAGGCTACAGAGGCCACAACAATTGTGTCTCTTCTTTCTAATACAGAGTTAATAGCACTGGTTCTTAGCATCTCAATTTCTTCATTCATGACAGCGTTCTTATCTATATAAGTATCGCTTTTTGGAATGTAAGCTTCTGGTTGATAAAAATCGAAATTAGAGACGAAATATTCCACTCTGTTATGAGGGAATAATTCTTGGAATTCACTATATAATTGGCCCGCTAATGTTTTGTTATGAACAAGCACTAAAGTGGGTCTTTGAACTTGCTCAATAATGTTGGCCATAGTAAAGGTTTTACCAGTACCAGTTGCACCCAACAAGACTTGTAGTTTTTTGTTGGAATTAACACCCTCCACTAATTGCTTTATCGCGGTGGGTTGGTCACCAGTAGGCTTAAAAGGAGATATTATTTTGAAGAGATGATTATCTTTTTCCATCCTCATCATCCTTTTTAGTAAAGATTGTGGTTTCTTTATGAGGTCTAAATCCCTCTCCGAAAACCGCATTGGTTCTTGTATATGTCACAAAGGCTTTAGGATCAACTTTGGCAATATAGGCCCTAATCTTGTTATATTCTCTTTTGTTGAAAACGATTCTTAAGACAATTCTTTCATCGCCTTTAAATCCGCCTTTCGCGGGAATAACTGTACATCCACGACCTACTTCATTTTGCACAAAGTCAGAAATTTGTTCCCATTTATCTGAGATAACATCGACTTGATAACTGGTTTGTGAACCAATATAAATAAACTCAATAAATAAAGCGCTCACAAAGGCGGAAATAATACCGGAAAGACATGGTAATAATAATTCTTTATTCGATGGAACTAAGCAGAATAAACCAACAGTAATAATCGTTCCATCAACGATAAATGAGGCGATTGATTGTCTGATTTTTAAGTATTTTTCCATAAGGAAAGATAAGACATCAACGCCACCAGTGGAACCACCACCCACAAAGGTGACAGCCACACCAACACCGATAAAGACACCACCAAAGATGCCTGATAATAAGAAGTTACCTGCTGTCGGTGTTCCAGCATTACCGGTTGTGCTCATTAAATTGCCTAATTCATTCATTAAATCGGCGACACCTGGGCAAGCGGTAAATAACCAGTTAGCACCAGGGAATACAATTGTGGCCACTAAGGTTTTAATAGCAAAATCTTTTCCAATAAAGATTAAACCAATCAACCAAAATAATACCGATAACGTCGTAACCACAATGTTATAAGCTAAGACTCTATAGTCTTCGGCCACGAAATGTCTAACTACAATACCAATACCACTTAATCCACCAGCATTAATATCTAATGGAACTAAGAATCCCACACTACCAAAAGCCACAACTGTGGTACCAAGAATAACAATAATTGTGCGGTATATTGCCGCTAACCATTCTTTCTTTGTTTTAGGCATTTTTCTTAGCCTCCATTCTTAAGAATGAATATATAAATCCATCAATCGCACCATTCATTACAGATTCCACATCTGTCTCTTCATAATCAGTACGATTGTCTTTGACTAAAGTATAGGGACAGAAAACATATGAACGGATTTGGCTACCCCATTCAATATTCTTCTTTTCACCAACGATGTCGTTGATCTTCTTTTCGCGCTTTTCTAATTCGATAAGGTATAACTTACCCTTTAACATATTCATCGCTAATTCTTTATTCATAAGTTGGGTTCTTTCCACTTGGCAAGAAACGACGATTCCGGTGGGTAAATGGGTGATTCTAACCGCGGTTTCAACTTTGTTGACATTCTGTCCACCAGCTCCTCCACTGCGGTATGTATCAATCTTTAAATCAGCTTCGTTTAATTGAATATCAATAGAATTTTCTTTGAATTCAGGAACGATATTTACAGAAGCAAAAGAAGTGTGTCTTCTCTTATTCGCATCAAATGGAGATATTCTCACTAAACGATGAACACCTTTTTCACTCTTTAATAAACCATAAGCATTATGTCCTGAGATTTTTAAAGTAACGGATTTAATACCGGCTTCTTCACCAGGTTCAAAAGAGATAAGACTCATCTTAAATTTATGGGTTTCGGCATATAACACATACATGCGATAAAGCATATCCGCCCAATCTTGAGCTTCTGTACCACCCGCACCTGGATGGACATCGATGATAGCGTTCATATTATCGAACTCACCAGAGAATAAGATTTCTAATTCAAATTCTTTGGCTTCTTTTTTGAGAATCTCAAGAGATTCTTCGATTTGTTCCATCAAAGAATCATCACCCAAATCTAAAAGTTCTGACAAGTCAGAATAATCACTTTCTAATTTGCGGTATGTATCAGTTAAGTTTTTACAATAATTAAGTCTAGAGATGACTTTTAGAGCTTCGCTGTTGTTACTCCAAAAATGTTCATCCTCACTCTTAGCGGTTAGTTCTTTAACTTCGGCATCTAATTTAGCGAGGTCAAAGAGAATACCCGAGTTGGTGGATTGACTCACCAACAGCACAAAGCTCTTGTTTTACTAAAGCGATGTCTTTCATTATTTTTCTTCCTTCTTAGTTGCATCAATTTCCTCAACATTTTGAGCATTTTGTTGAGCTTCTGCAGCTTTTCTGGCTTCTTCTTGTTCTCTTGCGGCAGCTTGAGCGGCTTGTACTTGATTGACAAATCTATCGATATTAACGAGGTTTAAAACAGCGTCGACAGAAGCCATTTCTAAGCATTCTCTAAACATATCGTAACCTTCGTTAACGTAGTCTTGTAATGGGTTCACGTTCGCATATCCACGGAGGTGAATACCTTCACGTAAACGCGCCATCGCGTCAATGTGTTTAGTCCAGTTTTGGTCTAAGCAGTGTAAGATTAAATCTCTTTCGATAGTATCGCAGAGTTCGGTCGGTAATTTGCTTCTCTTGCGCATATATCTACGTAAGATGAGTTCGCCTAAATCTTGACCACAGTTATCCACTAGGTCATCTTCATAAGCATTTTTATTAATAGAACCTTCTGGTAAGAATCTGGGTTCAACTTGTTTGATTAATAAATCAGCGGAGATTAATTGATCGTTACTTCCTTGAGGAACGGATTTCTTCGCTAAGAACATACCAGTTTGGTTGAACATATCATCAACGATATCTTTGATATCGCTACCTTCAATGATTCTGTCTCTCTTATCGTAGACATTTTGTCTTTGTTTGGCTAAAACATCATCATAATCCAATAAGCTCTTACGAGTATCGAAGTTCATACCTTCAATTTTCTTTTGGGCACTTGTAACAGCATTGCTGACCACTTTGCTTTCAAGAGCTTCTTCACCGAAATTCTTTTCGATATAGTTTCTCATCGCATCAGCGGCGAATCTCACTAATAAAGTATCATCGAAGGAAACGTAGAATCTGGAGAAACCAGGATCGCCTTGACGACCAGAACGACCACGTAATTGGTTATCAATACGACGGGATTCATGTCTTTCTGTACCGAAGACACATAAGCCACCTAACGCTCTGACTTCATCGTCGATCTTAATATCGGTACCTCTACCTGCCATGTTGGTGGCTAAGGTAATCGCACCTTTTCTACCCGCTAAAGCGATGATTTCCGCTTCACGTGCGTGGTTTTTAGCGTTTAACATTTCGTGTGGTAAACCCGCTTGAGTTAATAAATTGGAAATTTCTTCAGATGATTCAACGGAGACGGTACCAATCAAGATTGGTTGTCCCTTTTCATGTCTTTCTTTGACTTCTTTAATTAAAGCGGCGAGTTTTGGTCCTTTATGCGCATAGATGTAATCAGTTGCGTCTACACGGACAACGGGTCTATTTGTAGGTACGCAAACAACGCGCATATTGTAAATCTTACGGAATTCTTCTTCTTCGGTTTTCGCAGTACCAGTCATACCGGCCATCTTCTTATAAAGACGGAAGAAGTTTTGGTAAGTAATTGTCGCCATGGTAACGGTTTCTTGTTTGATGGTGACATTTTCTTTTGCTTGAACGGCTTGGTGTAAACCATCAGACCATTCTCTACCAGGAAGGACACGGCCAGTGAATTGGTCGATAATTTGTACTTGTCCTTCACCATCGACTAAATAGTCGACATCTCTTTGCATGATGTAGTTTGCCTTTAAGGCATTGTGGATACGGTGCACTAAATCGAAGTATTCAGGATCATATAAGTTTTTGATACCAAACATTCTTTCGGCCTTAGTGTTACCAGCATCGGTTAAAGCAACAGTCTTTTCTTTCACATCAACAGTGAAATCGACTTCCTTTTTAAGGGCTTTACAGAATCTATCCGCAACTGTGTATTGACTGGAAGAGGTCTTCACACCACCAGAAATAATTAATGGGGTTCTGGATTCATCAATTAAGATGGAGTCAGCTTCGTCAACGATACAGAAATTAAGTCCTCTTAAGACTCTGTGTTGCATATCGGTAGCCATATTGTCTCTCAAGTAGTCAAAACCTAACTCAGAGTTTGTGGTATATGTGATATCACATAAATAGGCTTCTTTCTTTTCTCTTGTGGTTTTTGCTCTAGCGTTAACACCAACAGTTAAACCTAAGAATCTATAGATTTGACCCATCCATTCAGCGTCACGGCCTGATAAGTATTCGTTAACGGTAACAACGTGAACACCTTTTCCGGATAAAGCATTTAAGTATGTCGCCATGGTAGCGGTTAAGGTTTTACCTTCACCAGTTTTCATTTCTGCGACATCACCATCGTGCATCACTAAAGAACCCATAACTTGAACTTTAAATGGGAATTCTTTAATAGTTCTCTTTGCAGCTTCTCTAGCAACCGCGAAAGCTTCATATTTAATATCATCTAATGTTTTGCCATTAGCTAATTGTTCTTTGAAATAATCTGTTTTGGCACGGAGTTCTTCATCACTTAATGCCGCCATTGTTTTTTCGTAAGCTAAAACTTTGTCAGCGGCCTTGGAATATCTTTTAATCGCTCTTCTGTCAAAAAATCCCATAATCATTCACCAACACAACAATAATTGTGCCTTTCTATATAACAAAGAATGTTATAACATTCGCTTTTATATACTATCTTTAATTATCAACGGGTGTCAAATAATAAATGTTTAGATTCTTCTTTTTCTTTCGGAGAATCGGTCTTTGACATCACTAAAACCTTAATCTTTTTGGGATGGAGTTTTTGTAATAATGAGATACAGGCTTTCATTGTTGAACCGGTTGTAAAAACATCATCCACAAGCAATATTTTAGTTTTTGATAAATCAACTTCATCAATAAGTTCAATGTATTTGTTAATAAGTTTTCTCTTATCCGCGGTTAGATCTGCTTGCTTCACTTTTTTGGTTTTGCGAAACAATTTTTTCATCGGGAGATTTAATGATTTGAATATCTCTTCCACATGGTTAAATTCTCTTATCTTGTCATCATGTTCAAAGGAGGGAATGGGCACTACAACATAGCGGTGAAAATAGAGAGATAATTCTCTTTTGTAACGAAGCAAAAAGACATCCGCAATTTCAATATCAAAGCATCCTTTTAACTGATATAAAAGTGATTGAATCTTGTCATCATATCTATAAATAGATAAACCAGCATAACCCGAGATTTTAAAAGATGAAAATTGTGCCTTAATTTCTCTTAGACAATTACGACAATATTTCACATTTTCATGGGAAAGATGAAATAGAGATTTATCTTCAAATTCTTTAAAGCAGAGTTTACAGATTTTGGTTGGCTTTATTGATTTCAGCGATGGCAATTTCCATCTCTTTGGTTTTTCTTTTTCCAACAAAAATCACCTCCCCTTTTGGAGCGTCTTTCTTTCTCCCCACTCTGCCCGCAATTTGGATTAAAGCATGAGAGTCATAAAGGACATGATCGGCATAAAAGACGATGACTTGAAGATTCTTGATAGTCACTCCTCTTTCTAAAACCGCTGTGGTAACAAGTATCTTGGTTTTGCCTTCTCTAAACCTATCGATAGTTTCAGATCTAGTTTCTTTCTTAGAATGAACATAATCGATATTAGAGAACAAAAATCTCAAGACATTATAGGTCTGTTCACATACATCAATCGTAGGAGTAAATACAAAAACTGGCTTATTTTCCAGTGAAAACCTACGCAATTCACGCATTAAATAGACATATTTCAATAAACCATGATGGATTTCCACTCTCGGAACAGGGAGAGGATAGCCATGAAATCTTGTATCTAAACGAAGAGTTCTCTTTCCCTTCTTTTTAAACTCTTCAATAGTCTTTTCAGGAGGTGTCGCAGACATCAGAATATAATGCCCCTTAACGGCTTGATGAAAGAAAGCTTCTAATACATCATTGCCTCGGTAGGGAAAAGCATCTATCTCATCGATAATCAATAAATCGAAATAATTTTTATATCTAAATAATTGGTGTGTTGTTATGCAAATTAAATCTGCTTCCAAACCCCAAGTATGACCACCGTACACGACACCTATTTTATTGTTTGTAAAGATATCTTTGAATCTAGCGTATAATTCCTTAACCACATCTCTTCTCGGAACACTAAAACCCACTTTCATGTGGTGATTAATTGCATAAGCAATTACACTCAACACAATTTCGGTTTTCCCACTACCGCATACAGCATGAACTAAACTATCATATCCATTCTTAAAATTATCTACTAGTTGTTTGGAAAGCCTTTTTTGATCTTCTGATAATTGATAATGAAGGGTGTATTCTGCCCTATCGCTTTGAACGAAAGTTGAACTTGCTTCTTGACCTCTAAAAGTAATGCATCTTCTGCAATAAGGTTTATTGTTTCTATAACCAATGTATTTGGGGTCTGAATTATTACATGTTGGGCAAACAAATGTTTTGCTTTCTTTTTTCATCAAAAAAGCCTCCTACCAATATACATAGGGGGCTTATTTTATTTCTTTGTCAGAAAAATTCTATTTTTCGAGATTAGAGATAAGGTCCACTCTGGTTTGATGTCTTCCACCTTCAAACTCAGTGGACAAGAATAAATCAATTCTTCTAATAACATCTTTGGTGTCCATAAACTTAGCGCCAAAGGCAATGACGTTCGCGTTGTTGTGCATTCTCATTAACTTAGAGACTTCATCGTTATAGCCAATGCCACAACGCACGCCTTTAATTTTATTCGCGGCCATGCAGATACCTTCACCTGATGTACAGATGACAATACCAAAATCACATTCTTTAATAGCAACAAGTTTTCCGACTTCCGCACCAAATTCAGGATAGTGACATGAATCTTTAGATTGTGTACCCACATCTAAGACTTCATATCCTTTGGATTTTAAATGTTTAACAACTTCTTCTTTTTGATCAAATCCACCATGGTCTGATCCGATTGCGATTTTTAACATATCAATCACCTCTAAGTACTACTTTATTATATAAAGAAATCTAGTTTTATTATATAAATCTTTTGCGAAGGAATAACTAACACCATCGAGATATTTATTCATTAATTCGATTAATGGTTTCTCCATATCTTCTTCAATTTCAAAAGCCATTAGATAATGATCCCTCATAATCTTACCGGCTTTACTAAATATCTCTTCATAGTATTTTGTTCCAGGACTAGCAAGTAACGCTTCATGTGGTTCATACTTCCAAACTTGTTCATCGATGTTCTTTTCGTTCTCAATATAAGGAGGGTTACAAACTAAAACATCGAGTTTAATGCCTTTTTCAATTAATGGATCCACTAAATTTCCTTGTAAAAACTCAACATTTTCTGTATTAGTCTTAGCAACTTTAATCGCGGATTCAGAAATATCAGTAGCATATATCTTCACACCAGGAACGTCGTGTTCAATAGCTCTTGCAATCGCACCACTACCAGTACAAATATCACCGACAATAAAGTGTTCATCTTCCCTCATATATTTCTTGATAAAGACAATGACGTTAACAGTGAGTTCTTCTGTTTCTTGTCTAGGGATTAGAACATTTTTATCAACGTTAATTTTGTTACCTAAAAAGAAAGAATAACCAAGAACATATTGAAAAGGAACGCCCTTTCTAACTTGTTCAATATTGTTAAAAAGTCTTTCTACATTCTTAACCTCTTTATCGAAGTTAGTATATAGATTCATTCTATCGTCAAAATCACTTGCATCTGCAAGCAAGGAAACGATGACACTTTTATTTAAATATTTATTATTTTCTTTTAATAATGGAAAATAGATTTCTCTATTGGTGGGCACGATTATTCACCTGCCATTTTCATTGATTGGTCGTAATGGATTAAGGCTTCGACGATTTCATCAAGTTCGCCCTCCATCACTCTATCAAGCTTTTGAATAGTGAATCCAATTCTATGATCGGTTACACGGTTTTGTGGGTAGTTATATGTTCTAACTTTCTCACTTCTTTCACCAGTGCCAATTTTTAACCTTCTCTCATTACCAATAGCTTCTTGCTGTTTTGTTAATTGATCGGTATACATTTTGGTTCTCAACATCTGCATAGCGAGCTCTTTGTTTTGGATTTGAGACTTCGCTGTTTGACAGGCCACGACTGTGCCTGTGGGGATGTGAGTAATACGAACTGCGGATTCAGTTTTATTAACGTTTTGACCACCCGCACCTTGAGAGTGATAGGTATCAATTTGTAAGTCGCTTGGATTGATTTCAATATCGATTTCTTCCGCTTCTGGCATGACTAGAACTGTCGCGGTTGAAGTGTGGATTCTACCACTTGCTTCAGTCCTTGGGACACGTTGAACACGGTGGGCGCCACTTTCGAATTTCAACTTAGAAAACACCATTTTGCCGGAGATTTTAAAGGAAACTAAGGCAAAACCACCACTTTCTGATGGGTTTTCGTCTAACATTTGAATCTTCCAACCTTGTGATTCAGCGTATCTGGTATACATACGGAAAAGGTCTCCCGCAAAGATGTTGGCTTCATCTCCACCAACTGCGCCTCTGATTTCCACAATGATATCTTTGTCATCATTAGGATCCTTGGGTAACAAGAGTTCTTTTAATTTGGCTTCGAGTTCTTCTTGCTCTTGAGTTAATCTCTTATATTCTTCTTTGCCCATCTCAGATAAGTCTGGATCACTATCTTCCGCCATAGCTTTTGCTTCAACGATATCAATTTCATTTTTCTTATATTGATTAAAGGCTTCAACTTGGGGATCTAAGACTGCTCTTTCTTTAGAAATATCACGAAAATGCGCCATGTCCTTCATGACTTTTTCACTGGATAATTCTTCATCTATTTCCGCTAATCTTTTAACGGCGACTTCTAGGCGTTGTCTCATGCTTTCTTCCATAGTTAATACCTCGTTTAAGCCTTATGTATTGTATCACATAGTGACAATATATAAAAAGGGGCATTCTTATTTCCTTAATATTCATATTAATCTTTAATGAGGACCCCTCTTTGTGTATAATCAAAATAAGGTGAATATAAAATGGCATATAAAGCTCTTTATCGTACGTATCGACCCACAACATTTGATGAGGTTGCCGGTCAACAGCATATCGTCAAAACAATCAAAAATGCATTAGCGACAGGCAAGATAGCACATGCCTATCTTTTTACTGGTCCAAGAGGCACAGGTAAAACCACAATGGCTAGATTATTAGCCAAAGCTTTAAACTGTGAACACGGGATTGGCTGCCAATGTAATGAATGCAAAAACTGTAAGGCAATTAATGAGGGAACACATCCAGACGTTTTAGAAATCGACGGCGCTAGTAACAACGGTGTCGAAGAAGTGAGAGACTTAATTGACAAAGTCAAATATGGAACTATTCTCGGTAGATATAAAATTTATATCATCGACGAAGTTCATATGATTACTCCTCAAGCTTTTAATGCTTTATTAAAAACCTTAGAGGAACCACCAGAACATGTCATCTTTATCATGGCCACTACAGAACCTCATAAGATTTTGGCCACCATCCTTTCACGTTGTCAAAGATATGACTTCTCCAAAGTCGGTGATGATGACATTAGAGAAAGAATCAAAGTTGTTCTCCAAAAAGAACAAATTGAATATAACGAAGAAGCTATCAATTTAATCATCTCATTAGCTGATGGTGGTATGAGAGATGCTTTATCTATGCTCGATCAAGTTCTCGCCTATTCCGGAGACAAACTTGATGTTCAAGATGTTCTAAACATCTTCGCTTTAGAAAGTAAAGAAGAGAAGATGGGATTAATTAAATCCGTTGCTCGTCATGATGTTAATGATGTTTTAGCGAGATTAGGTAACTATATCGAAAGAGGCACCGACATCAAACGTCTCACAAACGACTTATTGTTAATCTTAAAAGACGTCCTTATCTATCAAACATCAAGAAACGATAAATACTTACAAGCTTTAACTGAGGCTGATGTCAAAGAGTTCTCTGGTGTGGTTAATAGTCAAATGGCGATGGAGATGATTACCATCTTGATGGATGCCCTTAAAGACTATAAGAATGTCACCGCAATCAATCCTTTATTTGAAATCACCTTATTAAAAATGTCCGCAATTTCTGCAAAACCTGTGCAAAACCAGGAAATTTATGTGGAAAAACCACAACCAAAGCCAGTTATAGAAGAACCTAAACCTGAGCCAGTTGTTAGGCCTGAACCCAAACCAGTTCCAAAACCAGAACCAGTTAAGGTTGAACCACCTAAACCAGTTGTTGAGGAACCGAAAGAAGAAACCATCAGTTTATTTGATGATGATTCTGTGGCTTCAGATGACAACATCATCTACATTGAAGGCACTTCAAATGGTGAGAGTTATGAATTATCCACTGACCTTCTCATTGATTTGATGGTTACCAGCAAGAAAGAGATTAAAAACTCTTTATTAGAAGGTTGGAAGAACATTAAGAGATTAATTGCTCACCCCAAACTTGGAAAGATTGCTTCTATGCTTGTGGATGGTAGACCATTAGTGGCCTCTAATAAATCCATGATTGTGGAATTCCAATCTGACAGTGTCGCTGAAAAAATGAATTTGGTTAAAAACCAAAAGGATATTCAAAATATCGTAAGAACGGTTTTTGGTAAGAAGATGTTTGTCTACGCAGTGAATAGAAAAGGTTCTGTCGATTCACAAACTAGATACAGAAATCTATTAGAACTTGGTAGATTACCAAAAGCGGATAATGTCGTAATTGAATACGTAGGAGATAAATAGTTATGAACATGCAACAAATGATGATTCAAGCCCAAAAGATGCAAAGAGAATTAAAGAAGGCTATGGATGAATTAGCCAAACAAGAATTCTCTGTGAATAAGAGTGGCGCGGTTACAGTAGTTATGATGGGTGATGGCTCCATCAAATCTATTGAAATTGATGAAGATGCTTTTGAAAAAGATAACAAAGAGATGATTCAAGACTTAATCGTTATTGCGATTAACGAACTCTCTGAACAAATCGAAGAAGCAAAAGAAGAAATCAATGAGAGAATCACAGGTTCCCGTGGAGGAATGGGCTTCTAATGGAGAAGCTTAAATCTTTAGTTCGTTTACAAGAGTCTTTAGCAAAGCTCCCAAGCGTTGGTAAGAAAAGCGCGGAGAGAATGGCTTTTGCTATGCTCGAAATGGAAGAAGATGATCTCTTAGAATTTTCTGCAGCGATTAAAGAATTAAAAGAGAGAATTCACTTCTGCCCTATATGTGGAAATATCACCGAAGATGATATTTGTGAAATCTGTAAGGATGAATCTAGAGATAAATCTACCTTAATGGTAGTTTCTTCTCCTAAAGACGTTATCGCTTTTGAAAACGCGGAAGGTTTCCATGGTGTTTATCATGTCCTCGGTGGAACAATCTCAATCTCTAGAGGCAAAGGCATTGATGATTTAAACATTCCATCTTTAATGGAACGTGTTGATAAAGGCGATATTAAAGAAATTATCATCGCCACAAATCCCACAATTGATGGGGAGACCACCGCTTTATTCTTAGCGAAGAAATTAGAACCTAAAAATGTTAATGTCACACGTTTAGCCTATGGCTTACCCATGGGTGGAAATCTCGATTACGCAGATGCGTTAACTTTAGCGAAAGCTATTGAAGGACGCCGCAAAATCTAGGAGGCAATTTTATGTTTATCACTTTAGAAGGACCAGAAGGATCTGGCAAAACCACTGCTGTTGAAGCCGCTGTTAAAAAACTTCAAGAAATGGGTTATGAAATTGTTCGTACTAGAGAACCAGGTGGAACTCCAATCGCTGAACAAATTCGTAATGTTATCTTAGATAAAGGTAATACCGCAATGGATGGTAGAACCGAAGCCCTTTTATATGCTGCAAGTAGAAGACAACATCTTGTAGAAAAGGTTTGGCCTGCTTTAAAAGAAGGTAAAATTGTCATCTGTGACCGTTATTTAGATAGTTCTTTAGCTTATCAAGGTGGCGCGAGAGGACTTGGTATTGATGAAGTATTAAATGTTAATTTATTTGCCACCGAAAACACCTGGCCTGATTTAACTCTTTTATTTGATATCAAACCAGAGGTTGGTTTAGCCAGGATCAGTGCTAATGCGGATAGAGAAGTAAATCGTTTAGATTTAGAAAAAATAGAATTCCATAACAAGGTAAGAGATTCATTCTTAGCTTTAGCTAACCGCTGGCCTGAAAGATTTGTCATTATCGACGCTAGTAAATCTAGAGAAGAAGTGGCGAAAGACACAATGGAGGCTATTTTGTCTCGCTTATGCAAGTAGGCAAATACCTCGAAACCAAACAACCCATTATGTACCGCACTTTTGTGCGTGCTTTACATAGTAATCACTTATCACACGCTTATCTATTAAGTGGAAATCCAGGAACACCACTTTTGAATGTCGCTAAGTATTTAGCTAAATCCATTCTATGTGACAATCCTGATCCACTTGCGTGTAATAACTGCATCACCTGTTTACGTGTAGATGATGAAAACTATCCGGATATGGTTGTTCTTGATGGTTCACAAAACAACATCAAAAAAGAACAGGTTACCAGTATCGAAACACAATTCGATAAATCCGCCTTAGAGACCAAAGGGATAATGATTTATATCATCCACCTCGTGGAAAACATGGGTGATGCTGCAACCAATAGCATTTTAAAATTTTTAGAAGAGCCAGATAGCAATATCTATGCCTTCTTAACTACAAACAATGAGAATAATGTGTTGCCCACTATTATTTCTCGTTGCCAATTAATGAGATTAATACCAGTGGATAGAAACGAAGTTATCCAAGGAGCTATAGAATTAAACGTTCCTAAAGATGATGCCGAATTATTGTCGTATTTCTATAACGATGGAGAATTGATATTCGATGTCTTAAATAAAGACAAAGATAGACAAGAAAACTATGTCGATGCGAAAAACGCATTCCTCGATTTCTTAGAAGCCTTAAGAAAAGAAGATAAAAGAGAGGCTATCTATTTTGCGCAAACTAGCATAATTCCTTTAGTGAAAACTAAAGAAAGCGCGAGGTTCTTCCTCGATATGCTTGTGGAAGGATTTGAAGATATGCTCAATATCCAACAAGGAAAATCGCCTTTCTTAGAAAGTTATGCTACAATTCTTCAAGAACTTTCAGAGAATCTCAACGACATTGATGAAAGTTTGATAGAAATACTCAAGGACCGTAATTTAATTAATCTTAATGTTGATACATCATTATTAATTGACCACTTGGTTTTTAAAATACTCAAGGAGGAATAAACAATGATTCAAAAACAAAACAATGTTGAACAAACAATCGATAATTCAGTTTACTCCCACTATGTGGGTGTCAAATTTTACAATACTCCTCGTGCCTATTTCTTTGGCCTTAAAAAAGAAAATGAACCTGTCGCTTTAGGTGATAAAGTCATCGTTGAAACAGTGAGAGGTTTAGAACTTGGTGAAATCGCAATTGAACCCATTTCTATTGATAAATACGAAAGCGAATTAGGACTCAAACCAATTCTCAGAAAAGCCACTTCTGTGGATGTCAAAATTCATGAAGGAAACATAAAAGACGCGGTTTCTGCACTAGAAATTAGTAAAGTTGAGGCCGAAAAGCTTAACTTAGAAATGAACTTTATCTCTTGTGAATATACCTTAGACAAGACTAAAGTTATCCTCTCTTATGTCGCTGACGATAGAGTGGACTTTAGAGAATTATTAAAGGTTCTCGCAAGTCGATTGAAAACAAGAATTGAACTCAGACAAATCGGTTCTAGAGATAAAGCCAAGATGATTGGTGGAATCGGTATATGTGGTCTTCCACTTTGCTGTTCCACATTCTTAAACGAATTTGATGGTATCGGTATCAATAGAGCCAAGAACCAAATGCTCGCGATTAATATTCCGAAGTTATCCGGCCACTGTGGAAAACTTATCTGCTGTTTGAAATATGAAGACGCTATTTATAGCGAAGAAAGAAAGAACTTCCCTGAATTAGGTTCTAAGATTTGGCTTGATAAAGTGGAATACACAGTAACTGGTGTCAACATCATTTCTAAGGTAGTAAAAATTGAAAACACCGATGATGTTAAGTTCATTCCTATTCAAGATTTAAACAAACAGGCTCGTTGGAAGAGAAACAATAAGAACAATGAAGAGAAATAAAAGTTTTGATAATTCTTCTCCACTTTTATATTTAATTGCCACTCCTATCGGTAATCTAAAAGAGATTTCTGAAAGGGCTTTAGAGACCCTTAAAGAGATGGATCTTGTAGCCGCAGAAGATACAAGAAATACTGGTTTGCTTTTATCCCAATACGGGATAAAAAAAGAACTTTTTTCCTTGCGCGAACACAACGAAATCGAAGCTTCTAATCATCTCGTTTCTCTTTTATTAAAAGGTAAGAAAATCGCTTATGTTAGCGATGCTGGATATCCTGGAATTAGTGATCCTGGTTACCTATTAGTGAAGACCGCAATAGAACACGACATCGCGGTTTCCACTATATCTGGCAGCTCTGCTTTTATTAATGCTCTTGTGGCTTCTGGACTACCAACCGACCACTTCTACTTCTACGGATTCTTATCCAAGAAAGGCAACGAAGCTAAGCGTGCGTTAGAGGAAATGGTTGATAGAAAAGAAACACTAATCTTCTATGAATCTCCACATCATATTGAAGAGACGATTAAACTCATGTTTGAAGTCTTTAAAGAACGTAACGCAGTTATCGCTAGAGAGTTAACTAAAATAAACGAAGAATATATTAGAGGTAACTTATCTGAACTAACTAAGATGGATTTCTCCACATTAAAAGGTGAGATGGTCGTCCTCGTTGAAGGAAATAAAAATGAGAATGCTGAAATAAGCGATGAGAAGATAATTGAAAGATTGAACTTCTGTCTCTCCAAAGGCATTAGCAAAAAAGCCGCTATAGAAATCGTTACTGACGAATTAAAGCAGCCAAAAAACAAAGTCTATAAACTAGCGCAAGATATTTAAAAAAGGCTCAAATTCGAGCCTTTTTACTTAATTCTGAGTATTTCTTCACAAGATTCTCTTTTTAGTTTTCTAATATCTAAATAGAGATAAGCACATAAAGAAGAGAAGTAAGCAATGATGCCCATACCAGAAACTAATGAGGCGATTTCTAAATATGGTGTGGAGAATGTTAATGTATAACTACATTCACCAACATCACTAATGAAGGAGACAAAACCACCTTGTCCATTAAATACTGGTCTGGTTTGTTTTTGTCCGTTAGCGTCTTTGTAAGTGAGTTTAAATCCATCTTCGTATGCTAAACGAGTAACGACGATTCTCTCTTTATCGAAGTTTGTTTTGAACTTATAGGTATTAGCTTTGTTAGAAACAACATCAGTGACTTGATATTCTTTCATCGCCGCATACTTCAAAGCATAGTCAGTATAACTTTCATAATAAACAGCAGGAGAACTGGTAATTGGTTTATTGCCACGATAGGCAAAGATAATCTTCTTAATCTTTGGAGTGGGTTTACTAATGGAACCATCTTCGTTATAAGTTGGAGTGATATAGAATCCTCTAATATCTTTTCCCGAACGATAACTGGAATGGAAACCATCATTATGGTTATCATAAGTGACAATCTCATCATTCATATCTACAAAGTAGATATCAACTTCTGAACCACGATAATAAGACGCTCTGATATAGAAGGACATGCCATTTGGATCATAGATATAATCCATATAAGATTCTTTGATTTCTAAAACACCCACCCAGCGTCTATTCTCTTCGCCAGCGGTATAAGCAACTTTCTTAAATGTTTCGTTGTCTCTATTTAATAGTTCGATATATTCTCTAGCGGTTAATCCTAAAGAATTAACGGATTCTCCTTTAGAGTTCTTCCCACTTAAAATGTCATAGAAAGTTAACATCGCAGAAGAATAGAAATTATTACTATATCTCTGGAGAGGAATTTGACGATAGCAGTTAGAAGCAGATTGAATTTCTGCATTTGTATAAGAAATATCTGGATGTTCAGATAATAGCGCTTCAAAGTTTGGAGTGCGGTAGGCATTGATAATCGCACCTTTAAAATATAAATCTTCAACACCTAAAACATCACGGTATCCACCATCATAGAGACCTTCATATTTTTCTTCTTTAGAAGGATCTCCCACAGTGATGAAGGCTTTATCATAAGTTAAAGCGAAATCGACATAGTCCATATTCTTATAGACTCTAAATTCGCTATTGGGATATTCATCAGTGACATCAACATAGTTGAATGGAACATTATATCTAAAGTCCTTACTAGTTACTTCGCCTCTGCTTTGGTAACGATAATAATCGTCTTCTACATAGTAGTATTTCATACCAAGGAGGACATCGAGGTTCGCTCTCTTTTGGAGATAATCACCACTCCAGCTTCCAGGAGCAGTACCGTTTGTGATAGCGGACCAGTTACAAATATCAGCAGTGTTGTAGTTATAGATAGAGTGGAAGAAGTTTGCGCCATTATAACCGTTTCTCATTTCATCATTAGAAGCACTACTGCTCGCTAAAGAAGAATAACTACGATAATAACTTGGATCTCTCTTTGTAGTCTTAGATACCAAGGTTCTTAAAACGTTGTTTTTCACTAAACCTTTGTTTGTGTAATAGTAGTCTTCCACACCATGACCTTGGATGACAAAGGCGCCCATCAAAGCGATTTCTATCACAATAAAACCGGTGAAAAACTTGTAAAAGTGAACTTTTTTCTTAAATTTAACGATTATTAATACAAATGTGAGGACGGTTATATAGGCTAATTCAATAACTGTTACTAACCATATTGGAACTCTACTGGTAAATGTTTCACCATAATTTTTAACTATATAATCCGCACTGACTGCGGCACCCACAACAAGGATGGCTTCAGTTAACCAACCAAAGATAAAGATGTTTGGCTCTTTGTCTTCGAGTTTATCTAAATATAAGCCGGTATAAGCTAATATCGATGTTGTTACAAATAATGTCCATCTACTATAGGCTTGGGTAAAGCCGTGGAACAAGTAATAGAACATTGGTGTGAACAACGCAAAGATGAAGAACGCAACTGGAATAATGACTGAGAAGTGTTTCTTCTTTAATGAATCTGCTAAAGCAGGAACTAACAATAATGTCATTGGTAAGAAACAATAATATGATCCTGCGACATTATCATAAGTTTCATTGCCCATCACTGTTAGTGGTGTTCCACGACAGCTTGTCACTGGGAATATAAAGTCAATGAATGGATATAGTGAACGAGCTTTGTTTTGATCAGTATTGCTTGTCGCTGTCCATGAAGTTAATAGTTCATAGATTCTCTTGAGATTGTGTTCTTTAAATGCTTCTTTAAGGTAATCGAAATAATTAGAACCAGATGCTCTTGGAGATGTTAATGCGTGCATTGCGGATGGGAAAACCACCATCATAGGAAGCATTAATCCCACTAAGAATCCACAGAAACCAAGTCCTAGGATAATTAAATTATCTTTCCAATTATTAAGTCTAATTCTTTGGAAATAACGGAACATCGCATATAGGAATGCGCACATTACAAAGCAGATGCAGAAGAAATAGTTCACAAAGCCCATCAAACAGATGGAGGCCGCTAAAATCCAAGGTTTCTTTTCTCTTAGAACCTTTTCGACACCCAACAAGATTAATGGGAACACTATTGCTACTTCAGTAAAGTGATTGAACCATAGATACCAAGTCATCCATCCTGAGAAGGCATAAGCAATACCGGTAATCTTGCTTGCTCTTCTAGATGCTCCCATATATTTGAGGTATAGGAAGAAAGTCATTCCACTAGCGGCAATCTTAAAGATAGTTAATACTGCCATACCTTGAGGGATAAGTTGTCTAGGTACTAATAAAATAGGTAAGAAAAATGGATCAAACAAATAATAGAAAGAGTTTGAACCGATATTATCAGCACCTAAAAAGGTGTTTGTGTCATAAAGAACAAATTCACCAGTTTTAAAGAAATGCCACCAGTCATCATAACCATTTGTGTAAAAAGCAAATTGTTGAGAGGTGTAGTCACCAGTAAATGGGGTGGTGAAATAGTTAATAAATAATGATGTGGCAAAGAAGATTACACCGAGCAAAACAAGGAACAAAAAATAATAGAACATCGAGTTCAAATTCTTTAACCAAACAGGCAGATAATCTTTGATTGTTCGTTTGTTTTTAATAATAATTTCGTTGCCCATATATACACATTATACACATATATGTGAATAAATAAACTCTCTTTTTCTTGCAATTTAATCTATCCTTTTCTATCATAGAAAAGATTTTTTATGGAGGTAGTCTTATGAACATTCGCAACATCGCAATCATCGCTCATGTCGACCATGGCAAGACTACTTTAGTTGACCAATTATTAAAATCGTCTGGTGCTTTTAGAGAAAACGAAGGCGTTGCCGAACGTGTTATGGATAGCAACGACATCGAAAGAGAAAGAGGCATCACTATTTTAGCCAAGACCACTTCCATAATGTATCACGGTACTAAAATTAATATCTTAGACACTCCTGGCCACGCTGACTTTGGTGGAGAAGTCGAACGTATTATGAATATGGTGGATGGCTGCCTCTTACTAGTAGATGCTTTTGAAGGCACAATGCCTCAAACAAGATTTGTCTTAAAGAAGGCCTTAGAAGCACACATCAAACCAATCGTTGTCATCAATAAAATTGATAGAGCTAATATTGATATCTCCAAAACATTAGATGAAGTTTTAACTCTATTCATTGAGCTTGGCGCTCCAGATGAATTCTTAGAATTCAAAACTGTTTATACTTCTGCTTTACAAGGTACATCCTCTATGGATCCAGACCCAGCCACACAAAAACCCGGAATGGATTCTGTCTTACAACTTATTGTTGATGAAATCCCTGAACCAAAAGCAGACGTTAAGCAACCACTTCAATTACAAGTCTCATTATTAGACTATAACGATTTTGTGGGAAGAATTGGTATCGGTACAGTGAAGAACGGTTCTATCCATGTTAATGATATGGTGACTGTTTCTCGTCTTGATGGAACCACAAAAGCATTTAAAGTTATGAAGCTTTTTGGCTATCAAGGTATCAAAAGATTGGAAATTGAGCAGGCTTTTGCTGGTGAAATTTGCGCAGTTGCGGGTTTACCAGACATCAATGTTGGCGAAACAATCTGTAATACCGATAATGTGTTGCCACTACCACTTATTCACTTGGATGAGCCCACATTACAAATGACTTTTGGCACTAATACATCTCCATTATCCGGACGCGATGGTAAATTATTAACCGCCAGAAAGATTGAAGAGAGATTATTTAGAGAAACGCAAAAAGACGTTGCTCTTAAAGTACAAAGAGTGCAAAACTCAGAATCTTGGATTGTCTCTGGTAGAGGCGAACTTCACTTAGGTATTCTCATTGAAAATATGAGACGCGAAGGTTTCGAATTAGAAGTCTCTAAACCACAAGTCATCATTAAAGAAGTTAATGGTGTTAAATGTGAGCCATATGAAGATTTAGAAATCGATGTTCCAAACGAATTTGTCGGTGACATTATGACTTCATTAGGCAATAGAGATGCCGAGATGATTAACATGGATGTTAAGGATGTTACCACAAAGTTAACATATGTTATTCCTTCTAGAGGACTATTGGGATATGTCACCAACTTCATGACATTAACCAAAGGTTACGGTATCTTGTCTCACGTCTATAAAGAGTATCGTCCAATGGTAGGAATGAACCTTGGTGAAAGACAATTAGGTGTTCTTGTTGCCACAGAAGCTGGCACCGCTACTCCATATGCGATTGAACACGTTGAGGAAAGAGGAACAATGTTCATCGAGCCCGGAACCGAAGTCTATGAAGGTATGATTATTGGTGAAAACCGTTATGATATCGATTTAGCGGTTAACTGTGTTTTAAAGAAACAATTAACTAATATGAGAAGCGCTAATAAGGACACTACTGTGGTTCTTAAAACTCCAAGAAAAATGTCCTTAGAAGCTTGCTTAGATTACATCAACTCTGATGAACTTGTGGAAATCACTCCTTCCACATATCGTATGAGAAAAAAGATTCTCAACACTGTTGATCGTAAGAAGTTCGATGCCAGACAAAAAGCATTGGAAAAAGAAGAAAATTAAAACCAGGTTGCTACCTGGTTTTTTTATCACCAAACAACTGGCTAAATTCATTAGGCGTTGGAGCTTTGAACTTCATCAGTTTTTTACTAAATGGATGGATGATATCAAGTTCATAAGCATGGAGGCCTAATCTCTTAATTGGATTAGATGGTTCTCCGTATTTATCATCACCTATAATGTGATGTCCTAAATCTCCAAAGTGGACACGGATTTGATTCTTTCTACCAGTTTGAATATCAACATCCGCAAGAGAATATAGTTTGTTCTCGTTTATAATTTTGTATTTTGTAATAGCAAGTTGGCCGTCACCTTGTTTCTTAGAAGAATACATTAGGTTCTGAGAATTCTTTTTAAGATAAGATTTGATGGTTCCTTCTTTCTTATCCAATTGTCCTTCAATGATTGCGTAGTATCCTCTTTTCTTAACTAGGTTATTCCAATTATCCCCATCGGTTAATGCTCTTGCCATCTTGTCGTTTTTAGCAAACATCAAAACACCAGAGGTATCTTCATCAAGTCTATGAACAATGAACGCTCTATTGTGTTTATCTTTTTGTTGTAGATAATCATTCACCATTCTAAAAGCGGTTGATCCTTTTTCGTTATCTGAAGGAACAGATAATAACTTTGTGGGTTTATTGATAACGATTAAATCGTTATCTTCATAAATAATTGGTAAGTTAGAACGGGTCTTTTTCCTGATTGGTGAATTGGAAATAATGACTGTGTCACCAGGATATAATTTGAAATTAAATTGTGTGACTGGCGCACCATCAATACTCACTCTATGGGAACCTAATAAAGACTTAACCGAGTTTCTAGATTGATCTTTGAAAGTCGCTAAAAGGAATTCTAAAAGTTCACATGGTTCTTTCACCACATATTGTTTTAGATTCTTATAATCCTTGGTAGGCCTACTATCACGAGCTTTATTCTTATTCATACTATTTAATCTTATTTTCAACCATATCAAGTATTGCGGACGCAACATTTAATCCGGTCACTTTTTCAAACTCTTCAAAGAATGCATTGGAGTTGATTTCACAGAGAATTGGTTGGTCATCTTCATTAATCAAAAGGTCGATACCAGCATACTCAATTTGTAATTTATCAGCGATTTTTTGAGCAAAATCATGGTATTTTGCGGGATTTTCAATAGTTTTACCTGATGCCGCTCCACCATAATTGCTTCTGAAGTCCCTATCATTAACTCTATTGAATGAGCCAAAAACTTTACCATTAATAACAAGCACTCTAATAGATTGTCCATAACTGGATTTGATATATTCTTGGAACAAAATTGGATTTCTATAGATTTCTTGATAAAGATTAACGAGTTCTTCTTTTGTTCTAACTAGATAGACACCTTCTCCTAAAGAACCATAAACTTTCTTAACCACCATTGGTAAGCCAATCTCTTTTACTACCTTATCCAAGAATTTGAAATTACATGGATTCAAGTCTGTATAAATCAATGGCCCCGCGATGGTCTTTGGCATTTTGATTCCCTCGTTAGCGCATCTTATAAAAGTAAGCATCTTATCATCACAGAGTTTAATAAAGTCGGCTTTGTTGAAAAGTCTATATCTAGCCTTCTCTAATAATCTGGCTAAGTAGATGTCTTTATCGAAATAAAATACGAAGTCTGCTTTTGGTAAATTGACCTTGATTTCATCATTGACGATTTCCGCTAAAGTGCCATCATTAATAAAGACTTCTAAAAGAATACTTCTTTTAGATGCTTCTTCAAATAAGCGGTCTATCTTATATTGATTATGACCTATTGTTTGATTAACGATAATAAGACCTTTCATACCTATTTATCATAATAATAAAAAGGTGGGGTTTCCACCTTAATATTAAATAAATAATTTTAATTATTTTCCGTCGCCTTCAAATCTGGTGACTTCTTTGCCGTAACAGAATGTCGCTAAGATACCTGGGCCACATGTGGTTCCCACGATAGGACCAATCCATACGATGTGAGCTTTAACACCAAGTTCGGATTCTAATCTTTGTTTGATATACTCAGCACGATCCATGACCATACCTTGTCCAACGAAGACTTCCTTGCATTCATTCAAATCGATGACATCTTTTAATCCTTGGATTAATTCTTCGATAGAATTCTTTGTGCCTTTGGCTTTCTTAATAACAAAGTTATTACCATGAGCATCGCTGATGAAGATTGGTTTAACGCCCATAATGTTTCCGAAGAAAGCTTTTGCACCTTTAATACGGCCAGCGGCTTTTAAATAATTGAGTGTATCGACTGTAGCGAAGAAATTGAATTTCAATTTATTCTTTTCAACCCAATCCGCAACTTCTTCTAAGGATTTGCCTTCCGCGCGCAATTGAGAAGCTTTAATAAGAATCATACCTTCGGTAACACTAGCGTTTAAGCTATCGATAGCAACAATTTTACGACCAGGATACTTTCCTTCTAAATAATCTTTAACTAATGTTTGGCAGGTTGCCACGGAACCAGATAATGCACTGGAACATCCGATATAAAGAATGTCATATCCTTCTTCTAATACAGGAATAAAACAATTGTTGAATTCTTGAACAGATACTTGTGTGGTCTTAACTTTTCTACCTTCTTTTAACCATCCATAGAATTCTTCTGGTTTATAGTCTTCCCAGTCGAGGTCAGCGCGTTTTTCTTCACCATCGACCACGACTCCCATATGGACGTATTCGATATCATATTGTTTACGTAATTCAGTACTCAGATCACTACATGAGTCACCAAAAATTTTAAATTTGGACATAAAAATTCCTCCGGTAATATATTTACCTAAATATAAGTAGGTTTGCTATTCCATTTTAAAATAAAGTTACACTTGTAAAATAATGTTTATAAATGAGTTAAGCCCCATCTATATGGCGGTCGCAGATAGGAACTTCTCTTTTCTTTCTGCTATCGCTCTCGCGTTCTCTAAACATATCGATGTCTTCACCAGTCAAACGACGATGACGACGTTTTCTTCTTTTTCTCTCTTCTTCCATTATTGTCTAGCCTCAACAAAATCACGGAATTCATTCATCTCTTCAACAGTCTTAAACTTTGCCATAAAGAATCTATCACCCATTGCCCCAGAGAATACTTTTGCGTATCTTCCATGATGGCAAATGACGTTTCTATATTTGTTCAAAACTTCTTCATCACTATGTAAATAGTTGAACTCATCTCTACGAGATGCCACAGGAGCGAAGTAATGTTCAAATTCATCTTTTTGTCTATTTTCATCAAACGCAATAATGTCTGCGTAAACTTGATAAGTATTAACAGAATTTGCGAAGTTGATCAAATCAGGAGTGTATCCTCCTGGAGGTCTCATGTTGGTTTCTAAAGCCACAATGTCACCAACTTCACCAACGTTCTTAACGGGCTTAGTTAATCTAAAGAACTCTAAATGGAAGTATCTCTGTTTAACACCAAAAGCTTTAATGACCTTGCGGCCAATCTTCTCTAAATCTTTTGGAGGATAGGGATAGGTGAAATAGAAAAGGTCTTTCTTTTGATGAACTATATCTGCAATTGATGGAGGGAAGAAGTTTGATGTACAGAACACCACTTCTGATTTGGAGTTACATATTCCATCAAAAGAGATAATGTCTCCAGAGACGAATTGTTCACATATATAATCGACATTTTTGTTAGATTTTTCGAAAAAATAATCAATATCTGCGGGTTTTTCTAGCTTAAATGCTATTTCCGCACCAACACCTTGGTCTGGTTTTATAAAGACCGGATAACCAACTTCCTTAATAAATTTCTCTAATTGTTCTCTATCTTTCACAATGATCCAACTAGCCACTTTAGCACCTGCTTTCAAGTAGCCTTGTTTCATTAATGACTTATGTTGATAGAACTTAATCTCATCTCCAACAGGTCCTGTGGTGATACCAAAGATTTCTCTTAACTTTGCATCTTTCTCTAACCAGTATTCATTGTTACTTTCCAAGTAATCAATGTGACCATATTTTTGTTCAAAATATCTCACCGCATTTACTTCATTATCAAACCAATCCATGTTATGGCATTGATAATATTCAGTGAGAGCATTCTTAAGTTCTGGATTAAGAATGTTATAATCTTCATCGCCAATTCCAAGCACTCTAAAACCGTTGTTTTTTAAGGCCACAACAAAACGATAAAAAGAGTCCGGAAAGTGGGGAGAGATAAAAACAAAATTTTTCATTTATTTAAATTCTTTACGGTCGTATTTTTTGAGGTCTTTGTAGATGTCTTTTAATTGTGGGAACATCTTAACATAAACCTTTTTATATAAATAATTGTATTTCTTGTGAGCTAATTCATCGGGTTCAAATGTCGATGTAATTTTGGTCATATGATTGATAGCGTCATCGATAGATTCAAACTCTCCTAAAGCGGTGAATGTTGCAATCGCTGCACCTAATGATGTGGTTTCAAAAGTCTGCACTCTAGAGACTGGTAAACCAAAGACGTCAGATGTAATCTGACAAATTGCATCACTTTGTGATCCACCACCAGAAATTCTGATAGCTTTAATTTTATGTTTTTGGGATTTTTCAATGCTCTCT
This sequence comes from Bacilli bacterium, assembly GCA_045130875.1. Lineage (GTDB taxonomy): Bacteria > Bacillota_I > Bacilli_A > RFN20 > CAG-826 > RUG13091. The sequence continues at coordinate 34,455 of JBGUQI010000051.1, forward strand.
AAACCTTCTCTTAAGGCATAGGCAATACCTTCGATAATGGCTCTATAGAAGTGTTCCATTGTGTGAACATCTGAGAACCCAATAATTGCGCCTTTTGCTAAAGGTCTTGATAATCCTGGTCCCCAATATGGTTGTAACACAAGGCCATCACTTCCTGGAGGGATGGTAGCTAATTTACTATTGAGAATTTCTTCAACCGCCATCTCTTGAAGTTTGGCTTCGCTCACCAATCCAGGAGCAAATTCTCTACTAAACCATGTGAGCATCCAATAACCACGATAGATTTGCACATCCATGTTGTACCATCCAGGTGTGGCTGCGGGATACGCAGGTAAGAATTTCTCTGGTTCGTGATATTTTCTATTAGAAACTTCAATTGTGGAAGCTGTTCCATAGGAAATAGCACCAATATCTTTTGATAGAGCACCAAGACCGATAGTCTCACACGCTTTATCAGAACCAGTAGCGATTAATTTAATACCACGTGGTAATCCACATTCATCAGCAATTTCATCTTTGATGACACCAAGTTCTTCACCTGGTTGTCTGAGTTCAGGAAGCATTCTGTTTGGAATACCAAAAATTCTTCCTTTTAAAGCACCTTCTTTATACCAAACTCTCTTTCTAAAATAGATGGGGTAATGGCCCGTTAAAGAAGCGGCACTATCGACCAATTTTCCAGTCAAACAATAGACTAAATAAGTGGAAATATTGACGTATTTATAGGTTTTTTGCCAGGTTTCTGGTTCATTTTCCTTTAACCAATGGGCAATTGTTCTTCTTCTATTTAACTCAATTGTATTGGTCATTCCCACGAGTCTAAACGCAGCTCTATGGAGTAATGGTAATTTCTCTTTTGCTTGAGCCATTCTTTGGTCGAGCCAAAGGATGCAAGGTCTCACTGGTTTTAAATCTTTATCTAGTTGTACAGATGAATCTCTAAAGGTAGTGACTGCAGCACCGATAATATCATTAAGATATTCTTTTCCGTCTTTAGCAATTTGTTTTAAGCATTTAAAAGCTAAAGTCCAATAGAAATCTGGGTTCTGTTCAGCATAACCGTTTTTAGTGGAAAAATATGCCGGTGAATAACTTTCTTTAATAATGCATTTTATGACACCGTTTTTATCAATGATGGAGACTCTAACCGATTGGGTTCCAAAGTCTAGTGTTAATACACAAGGGATATTATTCATAATCCTTCCCTCCTAAACATACATTTTACAACAAAACAAAAATTAGAAAAACTATATCATATATGCTCTCGCGTGTGATACGATAGTAATGCTGGTGTGAGCGTATATAACGCTACACAATACGCCTATTAGGAGGAAATATATGGCTGAACAAAAAAGATACGTTTACCCCTTTGAAGAAGCTTATGGCTTAGGCAAAGAACTCTTAGGTGGTAAAGGTGCTGGCTTAGCTGAGATGACACACATTGGTGTCCCAGTGCCAGAGGGCTTCACAATTTCAACAGAAGCATGCACACTTTATTATCAAAGTGGCAAAAAGATTCCCGAATTTGTTCAAAAACAAATTTTTGATGCTATTGAAGGTATCGAAAAGAAAACAGGCAAAAAATTCGGTGGGGATCATAACCCATTATTAGTTTCCGTTCGTTCAGGTGCTCGTGTGAGTATGCCTGGTATGATGGATACAATCTTAAACTTAGGTTTAAACGATGTTACCGCTGCTGCTTTAGCAAGAGAAACCGGTAATGAAAGATTCGCAATGGACTCTTATCGTCGTTTCATCCTTATGTTCACAAACATCGCCAAAGGTCATCCAAGAGATGCGATGGATAAGATGCTTGAAAAATTAAAAGAAGATAACGGATATAAACTCGATACAGAAGTTAACGTTGAACAATTAAAAGATTTAGTTAAACGCTATAAAGCGTATTATAAACAAACATTCGGTGAAGAATTCCCAACCGATCCAAGAGCTCAATTAATGGAAGCTGTCGCCGCTGTCTTTAGAAGCTGGGACAACCCACGTGCTAACGTTTATCGTATGCAATATTCCATTCCTTATGAATGGGGCACTGCCGTTAACGTGCAATCCATGGCTTTCGGTAACAAAGGTGAAACATCTGGTACAGGTGTCGCGTTCTCACGTAACGCCGCCACAGGTGAAAAGGAAATCTCCGCAGAATACTTACCAAATGCTCAAGGTGAAGACGTTGTTGCTGGTATCCGCACACCTCTCCACATCGATGAATTAAAGAAGAGAATGCCTGATGTCTACGATCAATTCGTCAAGACAATCAAGAACATGGAACTCCACTATCGCGATATGCAAGATATGGAATTCACCGTTGAAGAAGGCAAATTATACTTCTTACAAACCAGAAGTGGTAAGAGAACCCCTGCCGCAGCCTTAAAGATGGCTTGTGACATGGTCGACGAAGGTTTAATCACCAAAGAAGAAGCTGTGTTAAGAATTGATCCAGTTTCCTTCGATAAATTATTATTACCTAACTTTGACAAAGACGATTTAGCCGCTGCGCAAAAACGTTTAATTGCCAAAGGCAATCCTGCAGGCCCAGGCGCCGGTACAGGTAAATTAGCCTTCACCGCTGAAGATGCTGAAAGAAGACATAAAGCAGGTGAAAAGGTTGTCTTAGTCCGTGCTGAAACATCCCCAGAAGACTTAATCGGTATGATTGCTTCTCAAGGTATCTTAACAATGCGTGGTGGTATGACAAGTCACGCCGCTGTCGTTGCTAGAGGTATGGGTAAATGCTGTATCACCGGTTGTGCTGCTGCATTAATCGATGAAGAAAAACAAACCTTAACCATTAATGGTAAGGTCTATGGACCACAAGATACCATCTCCTTAGATGGTTCCACAGGTTGTGTCTATGAAGGCGATATCAAGAAAGTCGCACCAGACCTCTCCAGTGGTAACTTTGGTCGTTTAATGAGCTGGGTTGACGAAGCTCGTCAATTAAAAGTTCGTACCAACGCTGATACTCCAAGAGACGCCGCTCAAGCGAGAGTCTTTGGTGCTGAAGGTATCGGTCTCTGCCGTACAGAACATATGTTCTTTGATAAAGATAAGATCTTCCACTTCAGAAAGATGATCTTAGCTGATAACGTTGAAGAAAGAAAAGCCGCTTTAGCGGAAATTGAACCTCTCCAACAAAAAGACTTCGAAGGTATCTTTGAAGTGATGGAAGAATTAAACGTCAATATTCGTTTATTAGACCCACCACTACACGAATTCTTACCACAAGAAGAAGATAAGATTGAAGAATTATCCAAAGCAACAGGACATTCTGTTGAATACATCCATAAGAGAATTGAAGAATTACATGAATTCA
>JBGUQI010000052.1:0-10363 GCA_045130875.1 Bacilli bacterium
TTCGCAGCGCTTTTATATTATTATAGAAATGAAGAAAAAATGCAAGTAATTAATACAAAAAATAAAGGGCTCATTTCTGAACCCTTATTAATAATATTATTAATCAATTAGTAATTGGCCACTCTTAATTCAAAATAGCTTTGGGCATGGTTGCATGCTGGGCACACTTTTGGAGCTTCTTTGCCAACATGGATATGACCACAGTTACGGCATTTCCACACTACCACATCTGGAGCGATGAAGACTTTTCCGCCTTTAACTTTTTCTAATAATGCGAGGTATCTCTTTTCATGTTCGGCTTCAATCTTGGCGACTAATTCGAACTTGGCAGCGATTTCTAAGAAACCTTCTTCTCTAGCTTCTTTGGCGAATTGAGCATACATTTCTGTCCATTCGTAATTCTCACCATTAGCAGCTTCTTGCAAGTTGACTTCTGTGGTTGGGACTGCTCCACCATGGAGGTATTTGAACCAAATTTCGGCATGTTCTTTTTCATTATCTGCTGTTTCTAAGAAGATAGCGGCAATTTGTTCATAGCCTTCTTTTTTGGCTTTGGAAGCAAAATATGTGTATTTGTTTCTAGCTTGGCTTTCACCGGCAAAAGCGGTTTGTAAATTTTTCTCGGTTTTTGATCCTTTTAATTCCATATAAACTCCTATGTGACATTTTATGTCAGTTATATTATATAAGTTTTTTAAGTTCGTTGTCTTGTAATAATTGCTTTAATTGAACAAAAGAAGAAATTTTCATCTCTTTTGTCTTGAAATATAGATCGTTGATGATTGTATCGTAATCGTTTATCACGTTTTTATAATCTTTATCGGAATAACCTAGTAAGGATTCTTCAACAATAGTGAGTACACATCTACGAAGCATTGCCAGGATAGATTTTTCTAACCAATATTCAGCTTTAATATCTTTATTCTTTAAAGTACGTTGAAATTTGATGTATAGAGGTAACCCGTCTTCAGGGTTGTGCCAAATGTCTATGAATAAGAAATCAAATTTGGATAAATCTTTTCTAGCAAAACTAAATGCATCATCCTCGATAATGTGTATTTTATTTTTAAATTCAAAGAGCGGAAGAATGTGTTTTTTGAATATTTCGATTATAATCGAATCTTTCTCCACAATTGTGACAGATTCAACATTTTCCTTAATAGCACACATAATTGGGAAATAACCCAAACCTAATCCAAACGCCAAAACGTTTCCATGTGCTCTATCAATCGACGGTTTCATGGTGTTAATTTCGTTAGGATCGGTACTCATCCAGGTGACATCATCCTTATTAACCGCTAAGTAAGAGAAGTTGTCAGTGAAGTATCCAATTTGACTGACTTCATTATAATTTTCGTCGATTTTTATGTCATCAAAAGGGAGTGCTTGATAGGGCTTAATATTTAAGTAGGTTAACTGATAATTCTTAGAAATGAATTGTTGAGGATGAATATGCTGGCGATAATAATCGTTATCATAATCCTTAACTCTTAACTTATGGATTGCGGGTCTAATTCTTGAATCAAAGAAATATTGATCTTCTTCATTCTCTAAGTTAAGTTCAAGATAATCCTTTATAGCCTCTAAATAGTGAGAATGGTTGAACTTATTAGTGGAATAAAAGCAAAATTCAAACAATGCGTCAGCGGCAGCGATGTTCATTTGTTTTTCCAATAATAACTTTTCAATTTCAGAGCGTTTTATTTTGTTCAGGTCTATCTTCATAATTGTTTATTAATGATATTTTATCATTTTCAAAATATTTTTCTGCTGTATATTTTATTTGAGGTAAATATTATGATGCGTATTGAAAGAGATTACTTTGGACTCAATTGGATATTATCATTAATCCTTTGTATTATTCCCGCGACATCGTGGGTTTTAGGCTTCTTAACTCGTTTCGTGGAAGGTCATTGGGTGTGCGGACTAATCAGATTAGTGTTCGGTTGGAATATAATTTGGATTCTTGACATCGTCTTTATGATCTTCACTCACCATATTTTCAAGTTATTTTAAAAAATAAAAAATTACCTGCATGCGATAAGGGGAGTAGCACACAGGTAATCCGATGAAATACATCGCTATAAATAATATAAATAAAAAAACCGATTTATAAAGATAAATCAATTTAATTAAACACAATTTAATAAATTTGTCTATTTACTTAGCTAGCAATGAAACGATGTAAATAGCCACATCGTGAGGATCTTCCACACACCCGCCGTTAATCCATGCAGTTGCGACACCAAATAAGATAGAAAGACTGGCAACTAAGGAATACTTAGAAGCAACATTGGTGTCTGTGCTATCAAAGGACTTAAACATTTCTTTTTCAAACTTTGCAATGAGCAGTTCACGATTTTCTGGCAAGTGTGTCAAGAAAGTCTTTTCTTTATTTTGAATTCTTCTTAGATAGGATTCCGCCATTTCGATAGTCTTGGAATCATTCTTTTTTAAAAGAACGGGAATAACTTTATGTTTCAAAGCATCTGTAAAATCTTGAACCAAACAATCAAGAACTTCATCTAAAGATGAAAAATAACGATAAAAAGAAGCACGTGACACTTTTGATTCATTAATTAAATTGGTAATGGTGATATCCATATACCTCTTTTTATTAAGTAAGGAAGAGAGTCCTTTTTTAATTGACTCAATAACTACTATTTGTCGCATACATTTATTATATAAGATTATCTTAATTAAACAATGTGTCTAATTAAAAATCTTTGACTTTCAGTTCTTTTATTAAGAATTCTTTATCGCTGGGTTCAGTGAAAGGATGGTCTGATGTTCTGCTAATAACTAGCTTTGCATTGTGGTCCGCAATAAAGTTAGTAATCGTATTAATGAACACCAAGCGATCTTTATAACCATATAAGACTTTTGTGGGAGCCTCCCATTTATCAGCATCAATCATTGAATGTTGGTAAGAATCATATGATAATTGAACGCCGTTTTCTAAAGTAATTAACTTACTTGTTTTGAGTTTCTTTTCAGTAATATGAATTTTATTCATAATGTCAAAATAATATTGATACATATCGATAACAGGTGAGATGAAAAATGCCTGTTTAATATCATATGTATAAAGATACTCAATGGCGTATATAGAGCCAAAGGAATGAGTCACTAAAATAACCTCTTCATATTCCCTGATTGCCTTAGCGAATTTCTTCTTAATCTCCATACCCTCGACAAAAACATTTGGAGTTTGGTATTTGATGGTTTTAACCGAACAGTCTCTGAAGATTGATGCGATCAATTTGCTGTTTGGACAAGGTTCATTTGCGCCACAAATATAAATAACGATTTTATGAGTTTCTGGTTTATCAACTGGCTTCACTTGTTCATTTGTAAGTAGGTTAATATCTTTTAAATTAAAGTTATAAAGTTTAAACATGAGAAGCATTTTGTCATAAGCCATTTCTCTTTGGCCCTTTTCGATTTTCGCGATGACAGATTTATGAGAATAACCCAAAGATTCGGCAAATTCTTGCTGGGTCATTTTATGGACTAGACGTATTTCTTTGACCTTTTTACCTAGTTCGTTCATATTTTTATATTATCAGAAAGTTGCCTTAGAGACAACCTCTTTTCGAAGTTTATTATATAACAAATCATTCAAATAAAATTCCCTGGTGTGAAAATTTTTTATTTCATTTTTCCGGTTAAGCAAAATGAAAGGCAAACTAAAAGCCTCCTAACAAGAAGACGTTAGAAGGCTAATGTTTAGTTTAATGAAGCGATTATTTGTTTAAAGCTTCACTGACAGAAACAGCGACTGCCACGGTGGCGCCGACCATTGGGTTGTTACCCATTCCGATTAAGCCCATCATTTCGACGTGAGCAGGAACGGATGAGGAACCAGCGAATTGAGCGTCGCTGTGCATACGGCCCATTGTGTCTGTCATACCATAGCTTGCTGGACCAGCAGCCATGTTATCTGGGTGTAGGGTTCTACCTGTGCCACCGCCTGAAGCGACGGAGAAGTATTTCTTACCTTGTTCGATACATTCTTTCTTATATGTACCAGCAACTGGGTGTTGGAATCTTGTTGGGTTGGTGCTGTTACCAGTAATGGAAACATCAACACCTTCAAGGTGCATAATGGCAACACCTTCACGAACATCATCAGCGCCGTAGCAACGGACTGCTAATCTATCTGGATTGTTACCATATTTGGTTTCTTTAACGATTTTCACTTTACCGGTGAAATAATCGAATTCAGTTTCGACATGGGTGAAACCATTAATTCTAGAGATAATCTTTGCAGCGTCTTTTCCAAGACCATCTAAGATAACTTTTAAGGGTTCTTTTCTAACTTTGTTAGCTTTTTTGGCAATACCAATCGCACCTTCAGCAGCGGCGAATGATTCGTGACCCGCTAAGAAGCAGAAACATTTTGTTTCTTCGCTTAATAACATCGCACCTAAGTTACCGTGGCCTAAGCCCACTTTACGGTCATCTGCGACGGATCCAGGGATACAGAAGGATTGTAATCCAACACCGATCCATTTCGCGACTTCAGCGGCGTTTTTGGCCTTGTTTTTAATTGCTAATGCGGCACCGACGGTGTAAGCATAGCAAGCGTTTTCAAAGCAGATGGGTTGAATATCTTTAACTGCTTGATAAACATTTAATCCTAAATCTTTACAAATCTTTTCTGCTTCTTCGATAGAGGCAATGCCGTTTTCGTTTAAGCATTTATTGATTTGTGCAATTCTTCTTTCGTAGCCTTCAAATGTAATCATGTTTATTATTCCTTTCTTGGGTCAATAAACTTGACGCCATCATTGTATCTGCCGTATTGGCCTTTTGCTTTTTCTAAAGCTTCTTCAGCAGATAAGCCCTTCTTCATGAAATCGGTGAATTTACCAATGGATAAATATTGATAACCGATGATTTCATTGTTTTCATCTAAGGCCATTGAGGTGATATAACCTTCGGTTAATTCGAGGTATCTTGGACCTTTTTCCTTGGTGGAATAGATGGTTCCAATTTGGCTTCTGAGACCTTTACCTAAGTCTTCTAAACCTGCACCGATGGGTAAACCGTTTTCAGAGAAAGCGCTCTGAGATCTACCATAGATGATTTGTAAGAATAATTCGCGCATCGCGGTGTTAATCGCGTCGCAAACTAAGTCTGTATTAACAGCTTCTAATAAGGTTTTGCCAACTAATGCCTCACCTGCCATCGCCGCACTGTGAGTCATTCCGCTACAACCTATTGTTTCGATTAAAGCTTCTTCGATAATACCGTTTTTAATATTTAAAGAGAGCTTACAAGCACCTTGTTGAGGGGCGCACCAGCCGATACCATGGGTGAAACCATTAATGTCTTTGATTTCTCTTGAGTAAACCCATTTACCTTCTTCTGGGATTGGGGCACATCCGTGGGATGCACCGCATTTTACTTTACACATTTCTTCAACTTCTTTTGTGTAATTCATTTTTCATCCTCCGTAAATTGATGTCGTTATTAAATAACAGCGATGTTATTTTGGTGACATCACTCCACTTAAAATATTATCATTTTTATTTATTTATTAAATAATTATTTTTAAAAGTTTCCGGAAAAATAAAAACGACACCGATTTCTCGATGCCGTTATTAGTTAGTGAGAATTATTTTTCTTTTCTTTTCTTAAATAATAGCAATCCTAAGCCACCAAAAGCGATAGCAGATAAATAGCACTTGTAGCGATAATTGATCCACCACAGCCTTTCTTTTTGGCGGGTTTATCAGGATTTTCAGATGTTTCAGAGTCCGGATCTTCTGAAACAACTGGTTCTTCAGAAACTGTAACTTGATATGTTGCGGTTTTGGTAACTTCTTTTGACAATAAAAATTGTCGCACACACATTTATAAAATGCAATTAGTCGCCCTGACTATTGTTTTTTCTTAAAGATAGAACCTAAATCTTTAAATGATTTCTTCTTAATCACAAACCAGAAGATAGCAAATCCCGCAAGAGCAAGGATTAGTACCAATCCGATAACAATACCCACTATCGCACCAGCTGGTAAGCCTTTACGTTGGCTTGATCCATCGGGATTATCTGGTTTATCAGGAGTACTCTTCTTTGGAGTAATAGTAACAATGGTTTCTTCATCTACACCGAGGTTTGCCTGTGTGAAATCACCACCGTTATCTAATGCGGTGCCACTATAAGTGATAGAGAATTGATATGTCGAACCTAATTTCATGGATTCTGGATTTTTCGCTTTGATATACAAAGAACCCATTTCTGATTTACAATCTTCGCCATAATTCAAACGATATTCACCTTCAAAGGGAATACCGATTTCTTCTTTTGTTTTGCCTATATTGAGCGTTCCTGTATAAACAGTAATTCCATTTACACTAGAGGATTGGCCTGTTTCCTTAATCTTACTGACTGCAGAATTCAAAATAGAACCGATGCAAAAATCATATTCGTATAATAATTTGAGAACTGATACATCTTCATCATCGTTTGCAATTAATAAGGAACCAACACCATAATCTTTAGCATTTTCCGCTTTATCATCTAAGGAATTATCTCCCGCATTAACGATAAGTAATTTATCTTTAGCGATATCCCCGATAGCGGTAAAATCCGCATATCTTCCTGGAGCATCAATATAAACATAATCTTTTGTTCCTGAATTCTTGGAGAAAAGCTTTGATTGTTTTTCATTTTCGTAGATTTTAAACGCTTCTGTTCCAACAGTCATATCGGTTGTGTAACACACATCGTTAAAGATATCGAATTCCACTTTTTCAGAAGGATCTTCGACATTGACTAATTCAGATGTCTCAATCTCAACTTTATAACTGGCATATTTTGTATTAATCCAATAAGAAGGGATTTGCATATTGGAGAAATATAAATCTCCAACCTTAGATATCTTATCTACCTTACTAATAGTTGTATTTTTAATTTTATTAAAGACATTTGGATTCTCCGGTATTTTTGCCCATCCTGCACAGATACCAAGACTTCTAGTGATTTGCATATTTTGGAATGGAGCGGCTGCCTTATAGAAACGACTAAGGCCTTCCACACTATCGGATAGAGGACGTCCCTCATTAAAACCGATGAGATAATAATCTCCATCAGTGTAGTCTGATGGACTATAATTATCCCTCACTGCTTGTGCTACGGTTGTGCCACTAGTAACCGGGACATCTTTATTAGTTCCATGTCCATTCATATCGAAATAGACGGTATAGCTTGGTAGTTCTGCATTCACTTTTAGAGATGGTTTTAATGACACCGTTGTGGATAAAACACCCATTGATAAAACCGCTGATGAAATTGTTAAAACAATAATCTTGTGAGCTTTCATAGAGAACGCCTCCTCTCAATATATTAAGTTATTACTTAAATATTCTACTATAGATATCACTACATTTCTACCAATCAATGTTGATTAAGACATTGATGATTATTTTTTAAACTTAGATTAATAAATAAGTATTTTTCGGGAAAATGTATGATATGATGAATAAAAAGAGGAAACTAATATGAAAAGAATATTTAAGAATTTATCTATGGCCCCTTTAGCGGCTTTATTTGTCTTATCCGGATGCGGCACTCAATCTCAGGCTCAAAACCAGCAAAGTAAATATGTCAAATTCTTCAATAAAACTTATGTTGATGATTATGGTTATGCTTGCAAATTCTATGATGGGTTTGTCGCTTTTCAAAGTGATTTACTTACGCCATGTTTTTATACGACTGAATTGCCATCAGGTGACTACAACAATAGAGATTATCCAGAAATAGTTATTGATATGGAAAAAGAATATGTCACTGTCTATGCTCAAGGAAGACTAAGAGATTATCCAAATTATTATTTCATATTAGGGCTTTTCTATGATGACAAAACCTTTGTAAGCTTACCAGCTACATCTTATGGCCAAACTATTACCAATGTTTTCACTCTTGATGATGGTTCGCCCAGGAAATAAAGTTCTATAAATAATAAAAGAAAGCCCTTTAGGGCTTTTTATTTATAATATTTATCGGTTCCACCATAACCAGTGATTATCTTATTCTCTTTCGTTTTCTTAATGAAATTATCTAGTCTTTTTCTAAACTCTTCCGGCCTCTTTCTAGCGGCATCGATATACGCAACACGGATTCTTTTATATGAATCAGAAAATGACTGATAGTTATTCCATACTTCTTTATCTTTCTTGAGCTCCTTAATGATATCTTTTGGAAATACAAAAGGGACACTGATGACTTCTTTAATAGATTCTTGGAGTTTTGGATGAATCATTCCTAGGGAATCTAAAAAGATTAACCTTTCAATATTTAAACGAGAATATGGGCTTCCTTTTCTCCTTGGTGTGAATCTGCGGAGTTGATGCGTTTCATCGAGAGTGCCCGCTACACCATCAATCCATCCAAAGCAAAGAGCCTCCTCAACTGCATCATTATAAGTAATTCCCATTTCGCCAGAACTTATCGTGGGGAAAACAAACCAAATCTCCTGTTCGGTTTCAAAATGGTTATTAAGCCATTCTCTCCATTCACTGCGATCTTGAAAATAAACAAAGTTTTTATCCATGCTTTATATATTTTATCATTTCTTAAAATAAAGCAGAAAAAGAAAAAAGACCCATAAGGGTCTATTTTATTATTCAGCAGTTTCCGCAACCGGTTCTTGTTTGGGTTCCGCTTTTGGTTTTCTCTTAAAGGTAATGAGTGATAAAACAGCAAGCGCAGCAACGATCAAGCTCACCACTGCTTGAGTGAATAATGAGCAAAGGGCCACAAAGATTTCCATACCATAATAGGCAGCAAAATCACCAGCACCATCGCTCAGAATCTTGGCACAATCAACGATATTTTTAATATCGATAACAGTATAGATGGTGAGATAAACCACGACAAGAATACCAGCACAAGCTAATGCTAATATGGATGGTAATTTTGTTTCTTTCTTCTTAAGAGAGAAAATCACAAATAGAGCAATACCCGCTAAAGAAGCACCTAATAAACCGAGCGCGGTAAGTAATAGGAAGACACCAGTAACAATAACTTCCGATCTATCACCTGGAAGAGCAGAGCTAGCAAAGTAAGACATGGAACTCAACATACAGAAGAGACCAATGACTAAAGAAATACATAAAGCCACAAAAGCGAATAATTTTTTATCCATAAATAAAACCTCTTTGAATTATTTTATCAATTATTCAAACAAATAACAGTCCTGAATTCCAGAACTGTTATAGTCGATTGGCTAAGATGTATAGAAATAATACAAAGGGACAAGCCACTATTCGAGGTGTCTTAATTCATTAAGATAGCACGTCCTTTAGATACAAAACGTGCAGTTGTTGGCTTTGATGAATGTCATCAATCCTTTATTTTAGAAGTCGACTTTCTCTAAACGTTTTGAAGAAACGTGGTAGACAACTGCATGTAGTCCAAACGAGATGAGAAGGGCTAAACCGAGTATCGCGAATTGAATGCCAATGTGTAAGTTATTGAGAAATCCTAATCCCGGAATATATGGTAGACCAACTGTGAATAAGCCAATATAGACCACAAATCCTAAGATTGTGAATAAGGTGGACATCACAATGGATTTACCATGTTTATAGTAGATTGGGAAGAAGATTAAGTCCGCGATAGCGTAACCAATAATAGCGATACCAAGTAATAAGACAAAACTATTAAATCCTAATCCTGGAATGACATAATCCGCTGGGTTTTCCGCTGCCGATTTAACGGAGTTATTAATCAATAACGCTAATGGAAATAAAGCGCATTGGATTAAGATAAAGGCCACTTGCATGAAAATAACGGTAAATATTCTTGCCAAGACTATGTCTTTCTTACGAACTGGTAATAAGGTTGAATAGAGTAAATCATTACTTTGTTGACCTTTATTCGCCCCTAAAAAGAGGACTGGATAACAAGATAAGATGTAGATGAATCCGATACCTAATGGATAGGATGGAATCAAAATCATAAGTGGAAATAAGCAAATAAAGACATAGCAAATAGGATGCATTGCTAGTTTGAATTCTTTATAAATCAAAGCTTTCATTTTGGTCCTTGCTCCTTTCAACGTACACCATGATTTGTTCTAAATCTGGTTCTTGTGGTTCAATGCCTTTTTCGATGAATAAGTCTTTCTTATCCGCGGCTATTAAGCCTTCGATACGATCATCGAATTCTTTATAGGCGATGTATTCATTTAATAAATCCCTATTCATAGATTTATCTTTTATAAATAAATAGGAATTAATGAAGTCTTGTTTAGTACCTGTATAGATGATTTCTCCATTATGGATATAAGTGATATCGCTAGCGCATTTATCTAAGTCACTGGTGATATGTGTGGAGAAGAGAATCGCTCTA
>JBGUQI010000053.1:0-1821 GCA_045130875.1 Bacilli bacterium
ATCGTCTTATTAGCAGAGGTTATAAAGCGCTTTTATAAATATAAAGCAAATGATAAGATATTAAATCATGGTTAAGAAAGACTCCATTATCAATCTATTCAAGAAGTTCTTCCCATATGTAGTAATCATTATTGCATCTATTCTTTCATGCTTTGTTTATGTCTGTAATGGACTTGCCGCTGGTGATGATATTGGTTTCCATCTCGGTATGGTTAACGATTTAATCTATGGCTTTGACCATGGTTATTTTGGTTATTCCACGAATCACTTATTCATCGGGGGCTTTGCTTTATATAACTACGCTTATTATGGTCCAGTCACCCATTATGGTGCGGCTATTTATACATATTTATTTAGAGGATTAGGTGCTAGTCCATCTGATGGCTTAAAGTTCATGATTTTTGCTTCCGCGATATTAGGTGGCATCTACATGTACAAACTAGCCCTTAAGATGTCAAACGGCCGCAGGGCTATTGCTATTGTCTGCCCTATCGTATTTCTTTTACTTCCATACCGTATCTTCTGTGCTTTAGCCAGATGTGCTTACGCTGAAAGTATCGCTATGTCACTTATTCCAATGATTTTCTATGGAGTATATAGCTTTATTCATAATGAAGATTATCGTGTTGAGCCATACGTAGTATTCGCTAGTGGCGCGATTCTGATAGTCTTATCTCACCCATTTACCGCTTTAATCACTGTTTTATTTGGCCTTTTATATGTCTTATTTAACATTAAAGGCGTAATTGCTAAGTTCCGTGATAAACGCGCGCTTATCTCTATGGGAGCGGCGGTCATTATTATTATAATGTGCGTCCTTTTCTATGTTTTAAATAGCCAACATTATGAATCTTTAGAAATCTATAACATTTCCGATGATGAAAGACAGTGGACTACATATGAATTCATTTCAAACGACACCAAGAGATCGTTCCAATTCAGTGGTTTCATTAACTATATCTTCATTGGTAGCCGTGATGGCGATCCAGTTTGGGCTAAAGACACTATTTCTTCTTTAACATTCAGCACTGTTGTTTATATCATCTCCATGGTATTAGCCGTCTTAGTAGATAAGTTATTAACTAACGCTAAATATAGTAAATGGTATAAGCATCCAGCCGCTTGTATTGCGGCCTTCATTCTTCCAATTATTTTCCAAGTACGAATTGAAATCTATTTAGCGGTCCTTATTTCCTTAATTCTTTACTTCTTTATCTCATTCTTGGTTAAGAAGTTACCTGATAGTTCTGAAAAGTACGTTCCTTTATATAAAAGCGTTGATTTATATTTCCTAATTGTCGCTTTAATCATTACTTTAGCGCTTATTTTTGTCCCATGGGCCTGGAAACTAGTGCCACCTATTATGTATAAAGGTCAATTCCCATGGAGAATGTATAGCATGCTTTCATTCTTGATTGCGATGCTTGTTTCTTTAATCTTCTCACGTCTTAAAACAAATAAGATTGCGCTCACCATTGTTTCCGTTATTGCCTGTGGTTTAATGACTGTGACTATGGGTACTCTTGAAAAGAGAGTTATCTTCCAAAATAATCCAACCGCTATTATCGTTAACGATGGAGAACAATTTGCCAAAGATATTAAATATTCGGGTGCGCAAAACGAAATGATTCCTCAAGTGTTCTACGATGGCGGGTATAGATCTGCGTACACTAATTCTTTGTATTACACTGTTAGAACCCGTCTTTGGAATCAAAAGGATTATATCTATGATTTAGAAAGCTACATCAAGCCAAATGTCTTAGAAGGAAGTGGCGATGTTGAAATCTACGAATACAATACTCCTAATAATAAATTCCACGT
>JBGUQI010000054.1:0-2637 GCA_045130875.1 Bacilli bacterium
ATGCCTAAAATGAAAAGCAAAAGAGGCCTTATGAAAAGAATTAAGGTCACAGGCAGTGGCAAAGTCACAAGACACCACGCTTATGTATCACATTTAGCCCCACACAAAACCACAAAACAAAAGAGACACTTAATGAAATCCACCTCTGTCCATCAGAGCGATTACAAGAGAATTAAGTTTCTCATCATCAAGTAAGGAGGTAACCATTAATGGCTAGAGTTAAAGGTGGCACAGTTACACGTGCTCGTCGTAAAAAAATCTTAAAAATGGCTTCTGGTTACTTCGGAAGCAAACACTTACTCTTCAAAACCGCGAAAGAGCAAGTCATGCACAGCTTGAGCTATGCTTACAATGATCGTAGAAAATTAAAGAGCGATTATCGTAAATTATGGATCAGACGTATCAACGCTGCATGCAGAATGAACGACATCTCTTATAGCAGATTCATGTTCGGTTTAAAACAAGCCAACGTCCAAGTCAATCGTAAAATGTTATCTGAATTAGCGATTAACGATCCAGCCGCATTTGCCGATTTAGTGAAACTCGCAAAAGAAAACGCTAAATAATTAGTTCAAAAATGCAAAAAATAAGACCAGTATTTACTGGTCTTTTTCTTTTATAATAACTCTTCCACTACCTCATCTTCATCGCTGATGAATTTCACTTCGATATTAGCGAGAGCTTCTTGAATCAAAGGTTCATAATCAAACTCTTGTTCATATTTAAGGCATTCATCTAAATGAGGTGCGGTCTTCGGACTCTTAGGAGTAAAGATTGTGCAACAATCGATATAAGGTCTAATCGATATTTCATATGTTCCAATCTTCTTAGAGATATCAATGATGTCGTTTTTATCCATTGTGACACATGGTCTAATAATTGGAGTATTCGTCACTTCATTAATCACATGGATGGATTGTAATGTCTGAGAGGCAACTTGTCCCACGGATTCACCAGAAGAGATGACTGGGCATTTTCTCCTATGAGCGAGGCGATCCGCTAAACGGAACATCATTCTTCTCATCATCGTGATGCAATAACTCTCATCGCAATGATCATAGATGGCTTCTTGTATCTTAGTGAATGGGACAATGTGCAATCTAATTCTAGATTGATATCTATTCAAAACTTTAAGTAAGTCTTCTAATTTATATATCACGCCTACCTGTGTATAAGGAGGAGAAGCAAAGTGGATGCATTCAATAGTCACTCCTCTTTTCATTAATAGATAAGCAGCGACTGGAGAATCGATACCACCGGATAACATATGCATCGCTTTACCACCGACACCAAGAGGATATCCTCCCGCACCTGGGAATGTATGAGAATAGATGTATGCAGGCTCATCTCTGACCTCAATGGATAAAAGAATGTCTGGGTTATGAACGTCGACCTTGAGGTCTTTTTGGTTGCGTAAAATATGCCCCGCAACTAAACGAGTAATCTCATCAGAAATAAGGGGATATTTCTTATCGCTTCTCTTGACTCTCACCTTGAAGGTTTTGCCTTCTTCTTGTTTGATTAATTCAAGAGAAACATTTTTAATGTTTTCGATATCTCTATCTTCCGCTTTATAGACTAAAGAGAGGCCTTGAATACCACTGACATCTTGAAGCCTTTCAACGATAGGGGCATAGTCTTGGCCATTTAAAGAGACATAGATATGGTCATGTCTCATGGTCACTTCTAAGCCTTCGAAATCTTTTAACGCCCTTTTGATGTTATTAAATAGAACACGAATGAAGTCGATTTTATTTTTACCTTTTGTGGAGAGTTCACCAAATCTCACCATGATATGATCATATTGAATCATTACTTAAGTCCCTCCACAATTTCTTCTAATTTATTAACAAAAACTTTAATCTCTTCTAATGTGTTTTCTTCACTTAAAGAAACACGAATTGTGTTATGTGATAACTGATCATTTTTACCTAAAGCCTTAACGACATAACTCATCGGTTCTTCACGAGAATGACAAGCAGAAACAGAAGACACCATGATGCCAAATGAGGATAAACTTTCAACAAGAACAGATGCTTTCTTAGTCTTTAATGAGAAGTTAATAATATAAGGATTTAATGGACTGTTGAGTTCATATAAATCTGGTCTAGACTTCAAATAATCGGTCAAAAACTCCGCAAAATACAATAATTTAGTGCTGTTTTGCTCTATTTTCTCACATTCTAGTCTTAAAGCCTTAGCTAAAGAAACAGCGAGAGCGACATCGTTTGTGCCGCTTCTAAAATTGTTTTCTTGTCCACCACCACTTAATAACGGAAGTAGTTCAATTTTCTTTCTCTTAATTAAAGCGCCTGAACTATTGAGTCCATGGATCTTATGACCAGAAAAAGAGAACATATCAAGTTCGTTATATGGGAGATTGTATTTACCAATTGCTTGAGTAACATCAGAGTGGAAAGCCACTAATGGATAGGCTTTCAAAACCATCGCGATTTCATGAAGAGGATTCATGGAACCAATCTCATTATTGACAGCCATAATGGTTACCAAGATAGTATCTTTTCTGATCGCGGATTTTAAATCTTCAATATTAATTATGCCATTCTCATTTACCGGTAAATATGTAGCAGTAAAACCAAACACTTCCTCTAATTGTTTGACGGCCTCTAATACTGA
>JBGUQI010000055.1:0-25132 GCA_045130875.1 Bacilli bacterium
GAACTGATTAGCTTGTCGGTGGCCAGCTTCCTCTAGTTATTAGCTTCGAGGCCTTCTTCCTTTTCGTCATGTCCGGTACTGGGTTTATGCCGTCAAACTTTTACGCGGCGACCAGTGATGCAAGCATCATTGAGGAACGTACCGATAGTTAATTGTTTCCAACTAACTCTTTGCTAGTGCAACCATTAACCACTTTTTTTAATTCCATGGAACTCCCCCATCAATTTCAAGGAGTTGGTTGACTGATCTAGTCTTAAGCTTTGTAAGTCATTTCTTGGCGAATGGTACCAGGAGTGTTGATCCATTCGTTATCTCCACACGTTAAGTTGAGTAATGTGGATTAGCTTCGCTTATGGGGATTAGTCATAAGTTATTTGCCTCTTCGACGTGTCCGGCGGTGGTTTTTAACCTGTTAAGCTCTAACTCAGGTACCACTGAAGCAGGGAGGCATGGCCGGGAATTACTATCTCTAGTAACTCGGTGCTAGGGCGATCGTTAATCTGAACAAGTTAGTTTCAGAAGGCGGCCTATCAACGTTGGTTTGTCGCCGATCGACTTATCTAGTCTAGACTGTTACACCAGGTCGCAGATATTTGCTTGCGCTTTTTCTGCTCTGTCCACGTTTTGAGCTGCTTTAGCGTGGGGTTTGGTGGTTCCTTAGGCTATTAACCTGAGGTGTTTCCTCTTCGATCGTGTCCGGTGATGGTCTTACGTTGTCAAGTCTTAACTCAACTGCCATTGATGATTGCTCATCAGGGAGGTTTTTTACCGTAGCAAGGAGGAGCCCTTACCGTGCTAGTGCAATCGTGAATCTAGGATTTTTAATCCTAGGAACCGCTGTATCAACTTCGTTTAAGCGTCGATTGGCTGACCTAGACTGAGCCATTTAAGTACTTATCAGTACTTAACTCTCGCCGAACCCGTTTCTTGGTTCGGTGATGAATAGTCTACTATTTTATGAATATTTTGCAAGCACTTTTTTTAATTATTTTTTAAGAAAATAAAAAAAGTTCGATGTAGTCGAACAAAAAAATTAAAAATATTTTTATTATTTTTTTATTAGAACTATCTTTTTTCTCTACTTTTACGGTTCACAATACGCCCTTTTACGCAGAAAACTATCATTGTAATGCATATAATCATGAGGGCAATTTGAAGAGCGACCACTAAAATGACAATCATGGTGATCTTTAATGTCTTATTTAGTGTGTGCATCAAAATAGCGAATACTTCTAAGGAGGAGAATAACGCAGATAGTAATGAAATATATCCAATACCTATTTGATAGATATCTCCTGTAGTTCTGCTTCTCTTTAAATTAATACGCGCGGTAATAAATCTAAGAATCATAAATGGGACGATAAAGAATAAGAATAAATATATATTAGTGTCGGCACCTATCTTCTCCATCATTAAAGCAATTGCCGCAACAGAGATGATGATACCTAAAGCGAAGAAGTTAATCGCATTAAATAGTAATATCCATGATGATTGTCTATTCTCCGCAATCTTATTACCTTTAGTGTCCTTAATAATTGTTCTATGCCAGATATATCCAATAAATCTAATTAAGGCTAAAGCTAAATAGAAAGAACCCAAGAAGAAATAGATGGGTTTCTGGTTCATGAACGCTAAGAAAGCCAAATAGAGAGTAAAGATTGTACCGAAGTACACTCCTACTTCATTATCATTGAACCACTGAACAGTGTGTTTAATCTTCGCCACAGGTCCTAATTTAATTCTTTCTTTAGAGGTGATATCTGTGGATAGAGCCAAGAAAGCGGCAAGGATAGTTAATATCGCATTAGTCACCACTTCGATGATATAGACATATAGATGCGTGGTAATAATGGTCTTATTCTCAAAGTCCACTAATCTAGCTTCAGGCCAGATATGATTAAAGATAATTAATTCAATGATGAGAATTAAATAGAAGAAAGTGATTAAATCATTATTCCTATACGCATGTATACACGCATTATATTTCTTTAATGATATATGGGATATTAAAGATAATATGCCTTTAATTAAGGCCGCTCCTCCAAAAACAAAATAGGAAGGAATATATGGTATCAATCCATTCGGGTCATTCCAGAGAATCATCACTAAGAGATAATCCATCATAATGATGACTCCAATGATTTGGAAGACACCTTGTAATCTCATAGCCTTATATTCATTTTTAATAAGTGAAGCAATGAAGATAAATAGAGCTTCAAAAGCAAAATAGACACATATCAAAATAAACCAGTAATTCTTTAAAACTGATAGGTATCCACTATAAACGGATAAAGCGAGAGATACTAATAAAGAAACAACCGCTAAAAATGCTTTTAAACCTTTATGTTCTTGTTCCATATAAATAATTGTAAATAAATAGAAAAATGAATTAAAGAAAAAACGCTCTTAAGAGCGCCTTTCCTATTCTTCATCATTTTCCTCATCTTCATCATCATCGAATTTGCAGTGATAATCGATGCGGACATCATTCCTATGAATATAACGATCAATCGGTCCGAATATCAAATAGAAAGCGGGAATAGTTAGGAATAAGAACCAATAGAAGTCCCAGCCTCTAAAGTTGAAATACATTCCGAGGAATCCAAGTGTGCAATATGCCGCCACCACTAAAATGGGATAAGCAAAGTCGCAAAATCTCTTATGTCTAACACAAGAGAAGATAGAACCGATAATCATGGGGACCAATAATAGGATCCAACCCATCTTCCAGCCCATAGTTTGATCAGTCCACAATAAACCCATTACGATATAGCCAATTAAGGCTAAACCGAATAATGTGGAAGTGGTAATAATAAACTTCTTATTATCTTTAACCTTGTCACCATATTTGACTTTTCTGGTCTTACCATTTTCTTCAATGATGATTCCATCATTACCGACATGGATTCTCTTGCCATCATCATCAATGACATGAATGCCTTCTTTATTAATTCTTATGGATTCTTCATTTACAGTTTCATCATCATCCACTACTTCGGAAGCTTCAGGTTTTTCTTCTTCCTCATTCTTTGGTTCTTCATGAACTTTAGAAGAGCCTTCTTCTCTTCCTAATAATTCATCCACACTCACGCCTAGAATATCCGCGAGATTAGATAATATAAGGATGTCAGGAGAAGAAATATCGTTTTCCCATTTCGATACCGCTTGAGGAGAGATGGTTATTCTCTTTGCGATGTCTTCTTGGGTCATGCCTTTTTCTTTTCTAATTCTTGATAATCTCTGTCCAAATGTTTCACTCATATCAGTGTCCTCCCTTTCGACACAAATACTTTAATAAATTTGTCAAAAATATTTTATAACTAGTCTGTTGCTCAACCAATGTTTTTATCAACCAACAGTTGAATTTCATGAAAAAAGACTGCAAAAACAGTCAATTTTCATAGTTTTTATAGGAAAATATCAAATAACTTCATCCGCAACTTCTTCACCATTTTCGGTTTTAGGAGTTTCTTCTTTTGGTTCTTTCTCTTCTTTACCCACTACTTTTTTCGCGGTTCCAGCCATGGCTTGTCCGAAACTTTTGCCAGCTTCACCAAAACTTTTACCGGTCTTTCTCCAGGCATTACCTAATTCGGTATTACCATCTTCATCTTTTTTATTTTCTTGACCACCAACAGTCACCTGTGCGGTCTTGCCTAGTGACTTTCCAAGATTAGCAAAGGCTCCACCAGTTTCTTTACCAGTCTTTTTCCATTTATCTTGTAATGCCATAGAAATACCTCCTTGGGATTAATATTATAGCGAACAAAAAGCTAGGTCACCCTAGCTCTTCGTAATAAGCACATTTCTTATAATAGATAGAAGGGAAGTTCAATCTTAACAGGATTACCTCTAACTGGTTCTTCCTTAACCATTGGTTTGGGTTCTTCTTTGACTTCTTCAACTTTAGGTTCTTCGTTAACTGCATTAGAAGCACTATCGATCTTACCTAAGAAGGCTAATAATTGAGCATATTTCACATTATCTAAGGAGTAGAACACTTTGCTACCCTTTTTATTGCACTTTAATAACTTGGCATCCACCATTTCATTTAAATGGTGAGATAAGGTGGATTGCTTACAAGAAATCGAAGCTAAAAATTCATTCGCCGACATCTTCTTTTTCTTGGTTAATAAAACGACGATTGTGAGTCTGTTTGGATCAGACATTAATTGTAATAATTTGCTTGCATCTTCAACTTTCATAATAATTTTCCACCTCTTTATTCGTTCTTTATTAGTTTAACCCTAGAACCATTACCAATTCCACATGCATTTGCATCATCGGTATCTAAATGCATCTCTAAGATGAATTTTTCCGATACACGAATTTGCACATCCCATAATGTGGTTCTCTTTCCATCACCCACTGTATCCACAGCGACATAGTCACCATCTTTGACACCAAATCGTTCAGCATCACTTGGAGACATATGTATATGTCTATTCGCTAAGATACATCCTTCTTTCAACTCTACGATACCTTTTGGTCCGACAATTGTGATTGGAGCGCTTCCTTCCACATCACCACTTTCTCTCACTGGCGCTTTAATTTTTAATGTGAAGGAATCAGTTTTGGAAATCTCCACTTGGGATTTCTTTCTTAATGGTCCGAGCACCCTCACGCCTTCAATAGCCTTTAAGGAAGGACCGATCAATGTCAGTTGCTCTTTACAGGCATATTGTCCTGGTTGAGATAGATCTTTTAACTTAGTTAGTTCATACCCTGGACCGAATAATATATCTAGATGTTCTTGGGTTAAATGTATATGTCTATTGGATACTCCCACAGGAATATCGCCGTCACTTAAAGATTGGAAGTTCTTTGAACTTTCATTGGTTTTATTCTCATATTCTCTAATTACTTCACTAATAATTTGAGATAGTTCTTTTTCGTCCATAAAACCATCTTCCCCCTTTCTTTAAATGATTCTAAAGGAATCCGCCATAACGCATCTTCTCTGTCTTGTGAAACTCTTCGCGGAAGTAATGCCTTCACCAGTTGGACCAGCGATGGTAAATGTGGTATGACCTTCACCACCAAAACCGATACCAGCATAGCTAGGAGCGTTCTTCACAAATATTGTGGTTTCCACTGCTTTTGCAAATCTTGATAAATTATCAATATTCTTCGAATGCATATGCGCGGAATGCCTTCTTCCACCTTCAGCCTTGCAGGCTAAATCGATGGCTTCATCGATATTTTTCACTCTCACAATACCTAAGATAGGCATCATTAACTCATTTTGCACAAAGTCATGTTCAAATGGCACTTCTGCGATGATGCATCTAATATCATCACCGACTTGTACACCAATCTTATCTAATAAGACTTTTGCATCTCTACCGACACAGTCTCTATTAACGGATTTAGAAACTTTACCATCTTTACCAGTCTTAGTAACTAAGACAATCTTCGCTAATTGGTCAGCTTGGGCTCTAGTAATCTGATAAGAACCAGCTTTTTTCATGCCTCTGATTAATTCATCAGCAACATTGTCAAAGACAAAGACTTCTTTTTCGGCAATACATGGTAAGTTGTTATCAAAGGTACAACCATCGATAATATCTTTTGCCGCTTTCGCGATATCCGCAGTATCATCCACTATCACTGGAGGATTACCGGCACCCGCACCGATAGCTTTCTTGCCACTACTTAAAACCGCTTTAACCACACCAGGGCCACCAGTACAAACTAATAGTTTGATTAATGGATGTCCCATCATAATTGCACTAGATTCCATCGTGGGTTTATCCATAGAAGCCACTAAAACTTCTGGTCCACCCGCGGCTTTACATGCTCTATTGACTAAGTCAACAGCATAGTTAGAAGTACAAACGGCATTTGGATGAGGATTAAAGACCACACCATTGCCTGCAGCAATCATACCGATAGAATTACAAATGACTGTTTCGCTTGGGTTTGTGGAAGGAGTAATGCTTCCCACCACTCCAAAGGGTGCCATTTCAATGAGTGTTAAACCGTTATCACCAGTTTTAGCAACACTTGTGATATCTTCGGTACCAGGAGTTTTATCAGCAACTAAGATATGTTTTGCTCTCTTATGTTCAATTCTACCCATATGGGTTTCGTGAACGCCGATTTCCGCTAAGGTTTGAGCTTCTTCTCTGGTGAGTTTTCTAATTTCAGTGATAATCTTCTCTCTTTGTTCGACAGTCATGCTTCTCACTGCTTGATAGCCTTTGTTAGCCGCAGCGATGGCATCGTTCATATCAGAAAAGATGCCGATATATCTTCTTCCGTTATAGGAAATTGGAGTATATCCAGTTTCGCTAACAGAAATTGAAGATGCTTTACCACCTTTATATTCTTTAACGATGCGTTCAATGATCTCTTTTACTTGGTTTTCATCAATATTTGCCATAAAACTTACCTCTTTCCAACCAATTTCATCGTATCTAAGGCGATCATATATTCCTCATTTGTGGGGATAATAAGGACTTTAACTTTAGAGTCTTTCGCGGAGATGTCATTGATTGCCCCTCTTTTGAAGTTCTTGTTTTTGTCTTCATCAATCTTGATACCTAAATAGTCCATGTTCTTGCAGACACCCGCTCTAGTATTAACGGAGTTCTCGCCAATACCAGCGGTAAAGACTAAGACATCAAGACCATTCATCTCGGTGGCATAGCCACCGATATATTTCTTAATACCATCAAATAATATATCCAATGCTAATTGGGCTCTCTTGTTACCTGCTAAAGCAGCTTCTTCACAGTTACGTGAGTCGTTGGAGAGACCAGTCACACCTAATAATCCAGATTGTTTATTTAATAAATCATCCATTTGTTCAGGAGTAAGATTTCTCTTCTTCATCAAATATGGAATGATTGTGGGATCAATAGATCCACTTCTTGTACCCATCAAAATACCTTCTTGTGGAGTAAATCCCATAGAGGTATCAACCGCAATACCGTTTTCTACTGCGGTGATGGAACTACCATTACCTAAATGGCAAGTAATCATTTTTAATGATTCTAATGGAACACCTAAATATTCTGCCGCTTTCGCAGAAACGTATCTATGGCTCGTTCCATGGAAGCCATATCTTCTGACACCATCTTTTTCATAGCAGTCATATGGGAGGCCATAGATATAACGACTTTCTTTGAAGTTCGCATAGAAGGAAGTATCAAAAGTCGCTGTTTGAGGAGTCTTGGGTAATAACGCCAAACAGGCTTTCATACCTTTAATGGCCGCTGGTCCATGCAATGGATTGATAGGAACGATTGATTCTAGATATTTAATCGCATCCTCATCCACCATCGAGGATTTTTTAAATCTCTCGCCACCATGAGCGACTCTATGACCGACAGCATCAATCTCATCGATAGAAGATAAAACACCATGTTCTTTATCCACTAATAAAGCAAAGACTTCTTTTAAGGCGTCGTCGTGACTGGGAAAATCAATTTCTTCACAAAAATCCGCTTTTTGCGGGACTTTATGGGTAATAAAGCCACCAAAACCGATTCTTTCACAGGTACCTTTAGCGATAACGTTACCGGTATCCATATCAAATAATTGATACTTCAAAGAAGATGAACCCGAATTAATTACCAATATTTTCATACCTATCTCCATATATCACTAGATCCACACCATTGTCGGCAATGCGTTTTTCCCATGCTGCTCCGGGGTGTCTATCAGTCACAATCATATCGACATCTTTGATATCACATACCTTGATAAAGGAAATGTTATCGAACTTGGTATTATCCATCGCGAGAATCTTGGTGTTCGCCGCATTGAAAATAGCTTTCTTCATTTCCGCATCTCTTTCGTTAGATTCGGTGACTCCCATATTCATATCTAAACCTTTAGCACTACAAATCGCTAAATCGACATGGTGATCACGAATCATTCTTTCCGCGGATGAACCGGATAAGGAATAAGCTCCTTCTCTTAAGGAACCACCAGTGGACAATATTGTCCAACCAGTCTTATCGCCTAATTCGAGTAATATCTCTAATGAGTTAGTGATGATTGTGATGTTATTTAATTGTTTAATTTCTTTTACCACAAACAAAGAGGTAGAAGAGGCATCTAACATGATTTGATCACCGTCTTTAATCATGGCAGCGACTTCTCTTGCAATTCTCTGTTTTAAGTCCACATTAGATTTCTTTCTAATCTGATATGGTAAATCTTTGGTTTGTAAGGATGAAGAAACCGCACCACCATAGGTCTTAGTGGCTAAACCATCACGCACCAACTTATCAATATCACGTCTAATGGTCTCTTCAGTGACACCAAATTCGCGTGATAAAGAGGAGACAATAACTTTGCCTTCTAAATTGAGCTTTTGGATAATTAAATTTCTTCTCTCTAAAGTTAACATAAATGACCTATAAAATTATCTTGCGCCATGTCTTCATATCTGGTCCTGGAATCACAGAACTATCTAAGTACATGCCGTATTCGCCAGCACTGGCTTTGGCTTTTTCAATCGCCATTGTCACTGCGGCCACTTCTCCGGTGATTAAGAAGAAGGATTTTCCACACATACCACGAGCGAGCCTTAACTCCACTAAGGTAACTTCTGCTGCTTTAGCAGCAACATCAGCACCAACAATGGCTTGTGCAATGGAATAAGTTTCTAAGATACCAATCGCGGCAGGTTTATCCACTGTGGTTGTTCCCCAGATAGCGTTAAAAATTGATTCGTGTGGATTGCCCAAAACAAAATCATCGATGAGTTTATCTGGTATTGCGTTCTTCGCAGCTTCCACTGCCGCTTTAACAGCAGCAACTTCACCTTCGATAAGAGCAAAATATTTACCAGGACAAACTGTATCGGCTTGAAGGAGTTCTACTTCCGCAGTCTTGACTAAAATATCGGCGGCAGTAATACCACTGGAAACAGTCTTATACTCTACTAAACCTATCGCTTTTGACATACTTTATTTTCTAATTCTGATATACGTACTGGTGATCTCTGTCACAGTGCCTTTTATAGAAGCATGCATATTGACTGACATCGATTCACCTTCAGCAATGGCGATGTTATCGCCAATATCCACTAAATCATTAACTTTTACCACTGGTTTAGCGGGTGCTCCTATATGCTGAACTAATTTGATATCAACTTCTTTAGCGTTGATCGGCTCTTCGTATATCGGTGCGGGATTAGTGTATTGCTCTAAGCCTAATCTCGCGACGAGCCTTTTAAGGGGAACACGTTTTAAAGTCCAATCTTTCGCGGGTATTATTTCTCCATCATAATCAGGATATCTAACACCGCTTGCTTTTAATCTGTTTTTTACAACACCCAATAAAATTCTTGGTGATAATCCTTGGTGACATGCATATGTTTCACACACACCACAGGATGAACAATAACGAGAATTTAAATATGGGGTTACATTATGAGAATCCTGATTGGAGACGACTCTCATAAATTCCGCTGGATCGATGGGGTGACCAAGAAGATGTCTTGGGCACATATCCGTACAATAACTACATTGACTACAAGCGGCCATCGCACGCTTTAAATCAATTCCAGCTTTTGTCTTTTTTCTTAAAATCACGGGATGATTTTTCGGTAAGACAATAACCGCGTTTGTGGTTTTGGTAACCACGTCTTGGTCGGTGCATAATACACCCATCATCGGACCACCGATGAGATAAGCGGGATCCTCTATTTTGAGTCCGCCAGATCTTTTGACTAAACCGAATATTTTGCTACCTATTGGAGCGTAGAATGTCTCGGGTTGATTGACTTCACCAGTAATGGTGACAAACTTGTGGGTAACGGGTTTTCCGTGCAAAGCACGGTACACGTTATAAATCGTCTCAACATTATAGACTAATACATTGACGCTCGCGGGTAATTTACCAGGTTTAATTACTCTTCCTGTCGTCTCATAAATGAGAACGAATTCATCACCTGCGGGATAAACTTCGGGTAATAGATGAAGTTTAGTTAATGTGTATTTTTCTAATTGAGCATTCAAAGCAACTATCGCTTTCTTATATGCGGCTTTAATACCGATAATGACGCGACTTGCTCCAATTGTTTTAGCAACGAGTTCTGCAGTTTGAACAATTTCTTCCGCTCTGACTTCGATGAGTTGTCTATGTAGGCGTAAAAGAGGTTCACATTCTGCGCAATTAATGATTAATGTATCAACATTATTATTTAACTTTGCATAACTTGGGAAACCTGCTCCGCCACAACCGACAATTCCGTTGTCGCGCATCAATTGTTTCAAACTTTCAAAATCCATTAGTCGATGTTAGCTCCCTTAAGACCTATTTCTTCATCGATGATACCGACGATTGCTGCATCGATTGGGGAGTCTGCCATACGTGAACCAATTCTAGCTGCGCTACCTGTGGCAACTAAAACGGTCTCGCCTATGCCGGCGCCGATGTTATCGATTGCAACGATTTTGCCGTGTGGGCCATCCATAGCATCTAATGGTTGGACAACCATTAATTTGCTACCGACTAAGGTTTTCATTTTGCGAGTAGATACGATACTACCTATCACTTTTCCTACGATCATGTTTTTCTCCTTCCATACATTCTTTATCCCACCGCGGCCACCTCGGGCCACGGTGAGATTTTAATAGAGTTAAGATATTAGCCTAATTTAGGTAAAATCTTCTCGACATCTGAATGTGGGCGTGGGATTACGTGAACCGCAATTAACTCGCCAAGTTTTTGTGCTCTCGCACCGCCAGCTTCTGTTGCTGCTTGGACTGCACCAACATCACCGCGAACCATAACTGTAACTAATCCACTACCGATTTTTTCGGTGCCGATTAATTGCACGTTAGCGGCTTTGACCATTGCATCGGCCGCTTCAATTGCTGCGACTAAGCCTCTGGTTTCAACCATACCTAATGCTTCGAGTTGTGCCATTTGTCTTTCCTCCTATTAAATCTATTAGAAATGAACTTCTTGATAACCATCATCAACGTCTGGTTTTTCATGTTTTTGTAGTTTTTCTAGTCGTTTTGCGCTGAATTCCACCATTTTCCATGTTTCTTCATGGGGTGCGGCAAGGACTAGATGAGCAGCGGGTTTTTTAATGGCTAAACGACAAGCATTCTCCACTGCCGCATTGACCGCTCCGATGTCACCGCTTACCACCACAGTGACTAATCTTCCGCCGAGCTTTCTCTCCCATGTCACCAAACTGACTTTTGCACTCTTAGTCATAATATCGAGTGCATCGAGAGCCGCTACCACACCAGTGATTTCAATAAATCCAAGTGATTTTCTTTCCATAACGACTCCTAGTCGACATCAAAGGCTGATAATTTCAGCATCTTTTCGGTGTCTTCCTCCACTTGTGGAATAATATGGTAAGTTACTATTCCACTCACTCTTTCTGCAGCGGCTAAAGCGGCATCGACTGCAGCTCTTACATCGCTGACAGAACCTCTAAATTTCACACATACAAGTAAGGGCACGGGTAAAGAATCAGCATTAGCTGGTTTGTTCTTATCGAATTTCTCGACAGTGACATTACCGGCTTTGCAACCTGCATCACAGGCGGCAAATGCTGCCACTAAGCCATATACTTCTACCATTCCACAAGCTTGATGTGTCATTTAGTTCTCCTATTTGTTTACAATGGCGATTTTGAATCCCTCTTGTCTCAAATTAACACCCATGGCTTCATTGATTTGATCTAATGGGAATTTATGGGTAATTAATTCTTTCATGGGGATACCAATTGCCTGACTTCTTTTTAAGAAGTCGAATGTGGTTGCATAGTCTCTTAATGTATAGACCCAGCTACCAACAGTAGTAATTTCTTTACTACATATATCAAAGTGAGGATTAATCGTGGCATCTCCACCATTGATGAAGAAACCCAATTCACATAATCCGCCACCGTTACGGATAAATTTATAGATGTTGCTATGTCCCGCAGGAGCACCGGTGCATTGGAAAGCAAAATCTGCTAAGTGGTCATCAAAAGCATCTTTGACAGCATTAGTTAAAGCTTCAATACCTTTATACTCTGTGAAGTTCACAGTCTTTGTAGCACCCATCTTCTTAGAGAATTCTAATCTCTTGTTGTTGCCATCCACTGTGCAGATGTTTTCAATACCTAATGTTCTTAATACTGCAACGCAAATTAAGCCGATAGGACCAACACCTTGAACCACAACACGGGAGTTAAAGCGTAAAATACCGGTTGTCTTGGCTCTTTCCACTGCGTGGACTAAAACAGCACATGGTTCGATCAAGATGCGGCTCTCAAGGTCTAAATCGCTGACATTGAATACTGTGGAACCACCTTTAATAAGAATGTAATCAGAGAACCAACCTTTTAAGTGGTTACTTGGATCATCATCTTTTAATAATCCATAGACATCCGCACCACCGACATTTTGTTTATTTAAATCGAACATAGTGATATCGGGATTATCTTTAAAGATCATACAGGTCACGACTTTGTCACCGATGTTTAAGGGTTTACCCGCACTATCGAGTTTGACGTTCTTGCCCATCTTGACGATTTCACCAGTTCCTTCATGACCTAAAACGACAGGGATTAAACCAAAGGGATCCTTACGGAATTCATGAGCGTCAGTGCCACAGATACCACAGCCTTCAACCTTGACTAAAATATCGTCATCACCCACTTGAGGCATATCGACTTCTCTGACTTCAAATTTCTCTAAAGCAGTTAAATATGCAACGTGTGCTTTATTTGGAATATTTCCAGAAAAGCTGGGTTTTACTGAATTTTTGCTATTTGAATTATTTAAATCATCAAGTACTTTTCTAACTAGTTCTTCAATTTCTTTGTTACTTAAGTCCATATTAATTAATTCCTTTCTCAAATAATTCTTTGCCGTATTTTGCTAAGGCTGTATCCTGTTCTTCTGTGCCACCACTGACACCGATACCGCCGATGATTTCTCCCTTGGTGTTGGTGAGGACTTCTCCTCCTCCAAAGACCACGATTTTTCCATTATTGGTGAATTGAATCCCATATAATGAACCACTGGGTTTTGCGAGCTCCGCTAATGTCTTTGTGGGCATTTTGAGAGCCACAACTGTATAGGATTTATTGAGAGCGATATCATAACTTCCTATCAAAGCTCCATCGCTACTTTCTACGAGCACGGGATGTGCTCCTTTATTAGAGATGGCCACCACGGCTTTAACACCGATTTGGGCAGCTTTCTCTCTCACTTTTTTGGATAAATTTTGCGCCGCAAAAAGAGTCATGTCTTCAGTTGGTCTAAGACATTCTCTAACCACTAATCTCACTGTCTCTTTTAATTCGGCTTGATTCATATATCCTCTTATTTAAGAGCGGCCATCACTCTCTTGGTAATCTCTTCGATTAAAGCATCATCACTGCCACCTTTATTTGCCGCGCCACTCTTACAAGTAGCACCACCGCAACCATGACAGGAAGGTTTACCTTCTTTAGCTCTCAAACACACATTCGCGGGGTGTTTGCCTTTCATACCAAATTTACGTCTAATTTCATATAATTCTTCGACTTGTTCAGGGGTGAATTCTTTTGGACCACCAATTTGTTTGGTTTGGTATAAAAGTTGAGCGTAGAAATCGACTGATTCCATCTTCATATAAGCATTTAATAAAGAATCAGACCATGTTAAGGCACCGTGTTGAGCTAACAAGACGGCATCGAAATATGGTAAGTATTCTTCAATAGAATCAGGAATTTGTTCTGTGGAAGGAACACCATATCTCGCTAATGGGACACAACCTAAGGAAATAACTGCCTCAGGCATAATGGGTTGTGTTAAAGCTTGACCCGCGATAGCGAAGGTTGTCGCATATAATGGGTGAGCGTGCACGACCGCATTAACATCTTTTCTCTTTTCATATACACGCATGTGCATTTTGATTTCACTACTTGGTTTGTATGGTGGATGAGCTTCGATAACTTCCCCTTTCTCATTCACTTTACAAATCATCTCAGGAGTCATAAATCCTTTAGAGACACCTGTAGGTGTGCATAAGAATTCATGATCGTTGAGTTTGACGGAAATGTTTCCGTCGTTAGCCGCGACCATTCCGCGGTTATAGATTCTTCTTCCAATCTCACAAATTTGTTTTTTAATTTCATATTCGTTCATGATTGCCATAAGATTTCTCCTTTTACTCGTAATCGTAATATTTTGGCTTATCGATTTTTAGAAACTCGATGATTTCATCAACACCTTCACCTGTTAATGAATTAACATGGAAGACTTTGCGACACCCGGTTAATCGTAACCAGGCATCCGCGCGGTCTGGACTTGCTAAGTCACATTTAGTGACTATCCCGACCACTTCTCTGGTCACCATTCCCACCATATTAGGAGAGAATAATGAGTACCATTCATCCGCGGCTATTAGAAGTCCGACCACATCGGCTTCGTAGCCATATAATCCCAAGGCACATCCGAGATTTTTGTTTTCGCAATATTCCCCGGGAGTATCGATGATCCAATCTGTCCAGTCGATGACTTGGGTTTTCTGATATTGGATCTTCTCTTTTTTTAGAGCTTGTTTCAGTGTTGTCTTTCCGACACCACTTCGACCGATAAAGATTATCTTTCGCATTATGTCTTGGTGATGTCGCAAACAGTGAAGTGCAGTTGATTAATGCAAAACTCCAACACTGCTTTAATTGATGCTTCGACTTCAGATACTGTTCCAGTAATGATGACCGTACCTGAGAATCTATCGACGAAGCCCATTCTGGCATTACTAGCCTTCATACATATATCCGCAGCGATAATCGCGGTTTCAGAAGGACAAAGTGTCATGATGCCAATGGCTTTCGAGGCATATTCCACATTGGGATCTAATCCTAGTTTGCGATATAGCAAGCTATCTGGATTAGCGATGATATGCGCTAATGTGATTTGCTTACCAGGAACACTCTCTTGAATGATTCTAGTCTTCGTCTCATTAGGCTGAAGCTTATCAAAATCCATCATTAACCTCCTATCTGCCCCTTCAATCCTTCACTCTGTACCACTCTTAATAGTTCATACATAAGTTCTTTGGATGGGGGTTCAATTTCTTCCATGCTATAGCTTCTTTTCAAGCCATAGTATTTATCTTTCCCTAAGCGATGATAGGGAAGAATATGCATCTCTTTCACGCCGATTGATTTCGCATATTTAGCAATCGCTCTAATCTCTTCCACCGTGGCGTTAAAGGTGGGGATGACAGGAGTTCTAATGATTAATTTATTGAACTTCTGCGCGATTTTCTTCGCATTTTCGAGAATTAACTCGTTGGGTTGAGAGGTGAATTCTTTGTGTTTTTGAGAATCCATGTGCTTGATATCCATTAAGTAGACATCGAGGTAAGGAGCAAGTTGTTCGATTTTGTCCCAGGAAGCAAAGCCTGTGGATTCAATCGCGGTATTGATGCCTCTTTCTTTAGCGCCTCTAAGTAGGTCTCTAGCGAAATCGATTTGACCTAAACATTCACCACCAGAGAGAGTCATGCCACCACCACTTCTTCCGTAATAGATTCGATCTCTTTCCACGATTTCTAATACGTCTTCAACAGTGATATCTTGACCGACCACTTTGGTCTTACCGTTCATCGTCATCTCTTGAATACCAAATTCTTGGCCTTCAGGATTACAACACCAACGGCATCTGAGGAAACAACCCTTTAAGAACACGATGGTTCTAATTCCAGGTCCGTCATGAACTGAGAATCTTTGGATGTCGAATATTCTTCCTTTTGTTTGAAGATAATTCTCCATTAGAACTCTCCTTGTTCAGTACGGTTGATAATATCGTCTTGTAAGGCACGGCTTAATGTGGTGAATAACGCACTATAACCCGCGACACGCACCACTAATCCTTTATATTTTTCTGGGTGTGCCTGCGCATCACGTAATGTCTCACGGGAAACAACATTGAATTGCATATGGGTACCTTTTCTATCAAAGTATCCCTGGACCAAGGAAACAAAGTTCTCTAATCCCTGAACCCCTGCTAAAGCAGTAGGATGGAATTTCATATTGAACAATGTACCGTTAGAAGCGATAAAGTGATCTAAATGAGAAACGGAGTTACAAGCGGCGGTAGGACCATTAACATCTCTACCTGCTGCTGGAGAAACACCATCTGCGACAGGGGTATAGCCTAATCTAGCATCTGGTGTAGGTCCGGTTTGAGAACCGAGCAACACGTTGGCGCTGACAGGATATAGGCCAGCTTGAAAAATACCACCTCTTGGATTTCTATATTGATCCATTGGTCTGGTATATGAATATGTCATTTCGCGAGCGAAATTATCAATTTCTTCGATATCATTACCGTATTTTGGTAATGCTTCAATGTCTTCTTTAAGTTTTGCGTAAGCGGCTTTCTTTTCTGGAGAAGCTTTATTCTCTCTCACCATATTGAAGACTTTGATGATGTCTTCTTTAGAAATGGCTTTACCGTTTTCCGCGAGCTTTTGAAGAATCTTTTTAGTTAATTTTTCAGCATGGTGATGATCCATCTCTTCACCATAGTTGTTATCGATAGCTTCTTTATAGAATTCAATTGTGTATTTCTTTTGTTCATACACTAAAGTTTTGATAGCCCACATAGCATCCGCCATATTAGCAACACCAAATCCTTGAGGACCAGAGAAGTTATAATTCGCACCGCCTTCTTGTAAGGCTTTGCCTCTTCCAATACAATCCTCCACCATTGAGGATTCAAATGGTAATGGGCATCTTTCTCTATGAGCGTAATCAATAGCATTAATGCTATTCACTAAGCATTGAATAAAGAAGTTAATTTGTGTTTGATAAGCTTTATAGAATTTTTCAAATGTATCAAAGGTAGAAACTTCACCAGTTCTTGGACCAATTTGCACACCTTTATCCACACCATTAGAGAAAACTAATTCTAATGGACGACACATATTGAAGAATGCCGCATCATGCCAACCTTCGGTTTTGAAAGCCTTTTGAGGTTCGACACAACCGATGATGTTATAGTCTCTTGCATCTTGGACGGTTAATCCACGAGAGATTAATTGAGGAATGATGACTTCGTCATTGTAATAAGCTGGGAAACCAATACCGGTTCTAGTTAATTCCGCGGCTCTAATTAATAAAGAGTGAGGAGAACCATTCCACACACGGATGGAGAAACTGGGTTGTGGCAAGAAGACATGTTCTGTCGCAGTGATACACATAAATGACAAATCATTTGTGGCATCGATACCATTGACATCTTGTCCACCGACGATTAGGTTTTGGAATAATGAATATCCGGCAAAACCTTCTGCACTAACACAGTCACGGCATTTATTTAAATCGTTGAGTTTAACCCAAACACAATCTAATAATTCTTGAGCATATTCTCTAGTAATCGCACCGTTTTCTAAGTCTTTTTCAAAGTATGGGTACATATATTGGTCAAATCTACCAGGAGAGATAGAGTGACCAGAAGATTCTAATTGTAATAATTGTTGGACAAACCAGAAGGATTGGCAGGCTTCTTGGAATGATTCCGCACCAAATTCTGGCACTTTTGCGGTGATTCTTGCAATTTCAAGCAATTCTGCACGTCTTTTGGAATCACTTGTTTCATTAGCCATTTTCTTGGCTAATTCACTATATCTATGAGCATATCTAATAACTGCTTCTAATGACATGATGACAGCATCAAGGAAAGCAATTCTAGTTGGATAATCATTATCAGAGAATTGCAATTTCGCTTTAGCTTCTTCTGCTTCTTTAATAATGCTTCTATAACCATATTTAATGACTTTTGGATAGTTAACGGTAATATGTCCAACACCATTAAAGAAATAGTTACCAGTGGTATACATTTCATGAAGGAAGGCTTGATACGCTCTTGGATCCATATAGGAAATGGCTAATTCAGAAGTTGTTTTACCTTTCCAATATTTATTGACTTCTTTTAAAGTCTTTTTGGTTTCATCGGAGATATAGAATGGATCCGCAACACGGGTTGCTAATGTTTCGAATTCTGCTTCTAACCATTCATAGGAGAATTCTGGATATGTTTGACAACCTCTTGGTGCAATAGTTGTTGAACCGACAATTAATTCTTCATCACGAATGATGATGGGGATGTTATCAAGGATATGGGCAAAAGCTTTACCACGACGGGTAATCATTGGTTCGTTTTCTGTTTGTTTATATGATTCAGTAAGTAAGACTGCTCTAGCGGATTCAACCTCTGGCATCTTCTTGAATAAATTTTCTACTAAGCGGGTAATTCTCTCGCTTTTTTCAATTTTGTCGGTATAAAACTTTTTCATAACATGCACCCTTGTGTATACACTATATCACGCATAAAGCAACAATGTAAACAACAAAATCAAAAACAAAACAACACAAAACCAACAAAAACCAACAACAAATTGCTAAATCATCATCAAAAATATGTTGTTTTATGTGGTTTTTATCAAATCACTAAAAGTTCATTTTTATTTGAATTTTTCAATAAAATTATTAATAATTTTACTATTATTCGGCTATGTGTGGTTTTATGTGGTTTTACCAACATTTTGTCAAAAAGTCCCACAACATACAACACATGACAATAATGAAAAAGAGTAAATAAAAAGCCGGACATCAATCCGGCAAAAATGTTGTTTTTAGATTATTTGAGTTTGAATCTCACCACTCTTGCAAATTGGCTTGAACCATACATGAATGGTAATGATGGGAAGGAGTTATCTTTCCTGTCTAGTTCCACTTTTTGCTCTTTGGTATCTAGATAAACAGGATTGATAATCTTCTTATCTGTGTGAATAACTGTTCTCGGTCTATTCTCGCGTCTAATTGGTCCTTCATTTGAACTCATCGGAACTTCTCTAATAACGGCATAATAATAGTTATCATCCTTTAGGATGACACCATTATCAGCTTCAATGCCTGCAGGCACACAATCAAAGACAATGTGTGCATATTTCTTCACCCACTTGCCCATCTCAATTAGTGTGTATTTTTCAATTTCATTTAAAGCACCATTTGGTTTTGGTCCACTATTGAGTAATAAGTTGCACCCGCAGCTACGACAATCGATTAGTAAATCGATCAATGCGGGTACACTCTTATAGGCGATATCATTTTTAGCATATCCCCAGTGATCGGTAATACCAGTGCAAACTTCTCCCGCTCTTTCTTTTCCATCAGCGGATGAAACCATAAATGGTTTTCCTCTCTCAAATGTCACACCATCGATATCGTAATGTGACACTGCACCTAAATCATCAACACCAGTATTATTGATAATCATCGCTTCTGGTTGATATTGACGAATCATTTTATATAGTCTATCAAATTGCCAATCAGCTTTTGGCTGATCCCAATATCCATCAAACCAAAGTCCACCAATCTTACCATAGTTTTGGCAGAGGATTTTGACAGATTCGATTAAATAATCGATATAGTTTGGAAAATTGCTCTTATAGTCAGGATGATGCCAGTCTAATAATGTGTGATAGAAGAAGGGAACAATACCCGCTTTATTACATTCATCGACAAATTCTCTAACTAAATCACGATGGCAAGCACTGTGAGGAGCATCAAAATCAGATAAACCTTTAGTGTCATATAATGAAAAGCCTTCATGATGTCTTGTGGTTAAACAAATATATTTGGCACCTGCTTTTTTAGCGGTTGCTACAAGGTCTTTAGCCCAGTTCTTTTTAATAATAAATTTATCAATTAAGCTTTCGTATTTTTCCTTGCTCACTCCTTTCTCATTGATATAGAAACATTGAAACCATTCACCTTTTTCAATAAGACTATAAAGACCAAAATGGACAAAAATACCAAAACCTAACTTTTCAAAACGTTTAATGTAATCTGGTTTCATTTAGTTAATTCTCCTTGAAGATGATCATAATAATTGTACAACAAAACACGAGGTTTAGTTTTTCCATCTAAATAAATTCTTATCTTAACAATTCCGCAACAAGTTAACCCTGTATAGTGGCAAATGAAATAAGGATAATTCAAACATAATATCGAAGATAATATCTCTGTACCGATTCCACCATGGCAAAAAAATGCGATAATTTTTGGGTTTTCACCTATTGATAAATAGGTTCTATCACTTTGATTGCTATCAATATTTAAAGATAAGAAGAAATTGTAAATTTCTTTCTTTACTCGATTTATTTCAATTTCTACTTTTTGAGAGAACATCTCATCCCTATACCAAAGCGGATTTTTTTGAAGTTTTTTCATCTTTTTTACGTATTTTTCAATCGCAAAAATCCACGATTTTCTGCCATCATCACGGTCTCCGGTTATGCCTTCCCAGGCAACATCTTCCCTTGCCCAGTCTAGCTTAATAATTTCCATGTTGTGGTCTTCTGCAGTTGGAACTGCGGTATGATAAGCACGAGAAATTGTTCCGGCGAATATCTTATCTAATTTAATATCATGGAAAAAATTACCAGTTTTTCTAGCCTGACTCCAGCCCATTTCTGTGAGATCGGTGGTCTCATAGTTTGGGTCACCATGACGGATATAATATAGATCCAAATATTTAGATTTCATAATTAGATAATAATTATTATTTTAGTGGTTTGCAATGACATTCTATTTTATTTAAAATAGAGTAGTGGATATGAATAACAAAGAATACTTCAAACAAGCCAAATATGGACTGATGATTCACTTTGGTTTATACACCCTTTTAGCGGGAGAATATAAAGGCCAAAGAATGGGAACCACAATTGGAGAATGGATTCAATCTTATTTCCGTATTCCTAATAAAGAATATGAAAAACTAGCTAAAGACTTTAATCCTATTTATTTCAATGCTGATGAATGGGTGGATTTCGCCTTAAGTGTCGGTATGAAATATATGGTGGTCACCACCAAACATCACGAAGGTTTTGCTTTATTTAAAAGCAAAGTTGATAAATTCAACGTTGTGGATGCCACTCCATTCAAAAGAGATATCATCAAAGAACTCGCCGATGCATGTCATCGTAAAGGTATGAAATTTGGTATCTATTATTCTCAGGCTTTAGACTGGAGAGAAAAGAATGCTGGTGGTTGGGATGCCACACACTTAAACGTTGAAGGTATGCACTGGGGTAATGACTGGGATTTCCCAGATAATTCTGATAAAGATTATTCCGAAGTATTTGAAAGAAAAATCAAACCCCAAGTCATTGAACTATTAACAAATTATGGAGAAATATTCTCCATATGGTTCGATACTCCATGGACAATATCGGAAAAGCAATCTTTAGAACTATATAACCTAGTGAAGAAGTATCAACCAGACTGTTTAGTTAATTCTCGTATCGGTATGTTCCCAGGTGTTAAATTTGATTACACATCATTTGGCGACAACGAGATTCCAGATGAATATAAAAATGGTGACCTCTTATACGAGAGTGCGTGCACACTCAATGACACGTGGGGGTATAAGGCGTACGATAATAATTGGAAAACACCTGAGCAAATATACGCGATTAAAAAACATGTCAACGAAAGAAACGTCAACTATCTGTTAAATATAGGGCCCGACCCTTTGGGTCGATTACCCGCTCCGGCAGTGGAGATCTTGCTCAAAGTTAAAGAACTTGAAGACAAAGAAAAATAGGCACATAACGTGCCTATTTTAATTTATTAGAATAAATTAATAGATTGATGAATCTAAGCTCTCAGCGATGTTTTCGCCATCGTAGACGAAGGTCTTGAACTCAAATTTCTTGAAGTTCACATTAATGGCGTTTCCTTGAATCTTTAATTCAGTGGATGCCTTGTTATAAGAACCATTATATAAACGAATCATATAGTTGCCATTAACGAGCTTTTTAAGCGCTGTAATAACAATATTCTTATTGGATAATGTCACAACATCTTTAGCGACGTTTTTGCCATCTCCGTGTGGATATGAGATAACCACATAGATTGGTTGGTTAAATTCGTTAGCGATTCTTTCGCATTCTTCAATCTTGTTAACACCCATTCTCAAGTTGAAATCATGAACGCCTTGTTCGATAGAAGCATCATATCTATCTTTAGGAGTTAATGGTAATTCTGGGGTAGTGGGATGAGCGCAGTAAGAAGCACCATTCAATAATGTGATATATAAGTTTCTACCTTTCTTAGAAGTGCTATGGATACCGCTCTTATTGTAGATGACAAAGGCATCTTCACCATTAGAAACACCGACATATCTATTGGATGGATTTTCAATACCATCAGCTTTATATTTTTCGATACCAAAGGCCATTTGTGCGAAGTAATTAGATTCGCCATTAAGTGGGAATTTAATCTTCAAACCTTTATTCTTTTCATTCCATAAAACATGGTAGTTAACATCGATATATGGAGTGTCTTTATAGATGCGATAATTGACAATTACGTGGCTCTCATCTTTAAAGAAAAATGCTTGAATTTCCGTCAAAAAGCCACCCTTTTCTACGATATTGAGTCCTTTTAGGTCTTGATTGATGCCTTTTCCGCGGTTATCTAACTTGAAGTTTTTCAAGGAGTTTTTCTTCTCTGGTTGTGGCCATCCATTTTCATTAAATGTTGCACATGTTAAGTCATATAATCTCCAACCCCATGGGTCAGCGTTATCATCAAAACTCACTGGTAATGAAGCCTCGTTATTGAGGTATTGTTTTCCATTCACAATGAAGGAAGAAATAAGACCTGTCTTAGAGGAAATAACAACTTCTTTGACTTTGTCTTTAACGACGATATCACCTTCATAAGATTTATCGACTTTAACGATATCTTCATAGGAAACATGGGCTCTATAACTAGTCACACTAAATGCGGGTAAATGGGCTTTGAAGATTAATTTCACACGGTGTTGAACTGCGATGTTGCTCTCTTCTTTGATAACTTGGAAATCAACTGGTTTGTTATCCATATCAAAGAGTTCAATCTTATATTGTTCTTTATTCCAATCTCTAATAAAGATATTGGGATAAATATCACATTCAACGATTCCATCATAATCATATGGGTATGGATTTAAGAAAACGTTGTTTTCATCATTTGGGACGACCTTAGGCAAATCTTTACTCAAAGAGTAATAAGCAGCGAACATCTCCGCTTTAAGGCCCTCAATGGCTCTATAAGCCTTTCTAATTGAAGAATCGATACCGGTCTTAATCGCGGAACCAGCAAGAACATCGTGGAACTCGATTTGGCACAATATCTTTTCAGCCTCTAAGAGGACATCTTTGTTATATGAATACTTACCAGCGATATCTGCAACTGTACAAACTTTTTCGGCAAAGTATAAAGCGTTTTCTAATTGGTCATGAGCGAGTTTAATCGCAGAGACGGATGAATATGCTTTTAAGAAGACAAATATTTGTCTCTTTTCCACGACCTTTGGATCTGTCGCGGCAAAGTAATCTTCTAAAGTGGAATGGATAATAGTCCATTCACCTTTCTTTTCATCTTGTAATTCCATGATGTCTTCTAAGTCTTTTTTAGAAGAAACACCACCATGGTTTCCAACGCCCCATAAAACTGGGACTAAATCTAGATCTTTATATTGCTCTTCTTTAATAAGAATAGCTTTCTTGGCAAATCCTAATGGAGCGGTATAGTTATGATACCAGTCTTCATATCTTAAAGCTTTGATTCTAGTGCCATCATAGCCTTCCCAGAGGAATGGTCCGTGAGGATAGTCTTTAAAGTTTGGTAAAGAGACATATCCTGGCATAGGACGGCAGAACATATATGAATCATATCCACATTTCGCTAAAATCTGTGGAAGACCTCTAGTGTGGCCAAAACTATCGAAGTTTAATGCGGTTGTGGGTCTCACATTGAATCTAGTATCGAAATATTCTCTACCAGTGGTAATTTGTCTAATAAATGATTCACCAGAAGGAACTAAACAGTCGGGTTGGCAATACCATCCACCCATGATTTTCCATTTGCCATCGAGGACTAACTTCTGAATTCTTTTGAATAATTCAGGATCATATTTTTCGATATATTCATAGACGATAACTTCGTTATGACAGAAGATGAAATCATATTTATCTAATAAATTACACGCAGCATAGAATGTGGATAATGCCGCAGCGGCGCCTTCATCCCAATCCCATTGCCAAACAGGGTCGATATGAGAATTACAAATTAAATGTAAAATCTTTTTCATAATGTGATCTCCTTTTATTTTAAATAAAAGACCTCTTCAAGATGAGGTTGGGCTCCCGTAACAGGATCCATCTCCATCTCCATGACGTCTTTCATATATTCATTCCATTTATCTACGATAGGGGAATTCGCCTGTGTTTTAGTAGCAAACTCCACACCTAAAGAACATTCATAGTAACCAAAAACGTTATCCCCACTAATCCAGATAGAATAATTGCATATTCCGGCATCTTTTAAGAGTTTGACCATTTCTGGCCAAATCTCATTATGCCTTTTAATATATTCTTCTTTCTTACCTGGTTTGATTTTGGCAACCCAAGAATATCGTTCCATGGTAATAATTATTTAATTCTATTGGTGGTTTCTTTATCAAAGAAATAAAGTGATTCTGGCTTAAAGCCAATGGTCATCTTA
The DNA here is from genome assembly GCA_045130875.1 of Bacilli bacterium. GTDB lineage: Bacteria > Bacillota_I > Bacilli_A > RFN20 > CAG-826 > RUG13091. The sequence goes on from JBGUQI010000055.1 coordinate 24,530, forward strand.
TCTCCGGCTTTAATCTTCATTTGGTTAGAGACCTTGAAGAGTAATTTTTGGCCCAATACATATGTATAGACCACTAATTCGTAACCGAGTAATTCTCTGAAATCGACTTCGATATCAAAGGCTTGGTGGCCTCTCTTGTCTTGTAAGACTTCAATATCTTCTGGACGAACACCGATGGTGACATCATATGCGCCCGCTTTATATTTAGTTAAAGATTCGAGTTGACCTTTTAACAATTTAACTTCTTCCTCTTTTTCTTCACCCATAATGGTAAGTTTCTTACCATCGAAGTGAGCTTGTAAGAAGTTCATAGGAGGATTGCCAATGAAGCCTGCAACGAATAAGTTATTGGGATCAGCATAGATTTCTTCTGGTGAACCGATTTGTTGGATATAGCCATCTTTCATGACGACGATACGATCCGCCATAGTCATAGCTTCAGTTTGGTCATGGGTAACATAAATTGTTGTAGCGCCAACTCTCTTATGAATCTTGGAGATTTCACTTCTTGTTTGAACTCTTAACTTAGCATCTAAGTTAGATAATGGTTCGTCCATTAAGAAGACTTTTGGTTTTCTAACGATAGCTCTACCTAAGGCCACA
>JBGUQI010000056.1:0-8965 GCA_045130875.1 Bacilli bacterium
TCGCTTACTTTAGTAACATCGACTTGTGGACGAGCATATGGTCTAATGCCATCTTGTTCGAGAATTTCTTGATAAGCTTTGGGTAATAAAGCGTTGATAGCTTCATCTAATACTTTCATTGGATCAATTTTTGATCTCACTAAGTTTTTGGGAGCCTTTCCTTTACGGAAACCATCAATGGTGACGTTCTCCGCTAATTTGTTAAAGGCCTTTTCTTGAGCATCTTTCCATGTCTTCTCATCGACAACGACATCAACTTGAACATGGGAGTTCTCTAATTTCGTAACTTTTCTTTCCATAATTATATTGCCTCCAAAATATGTGCGATATTGATTATAAACAAGTTTATATATTCTCACAAGAAAAACACTCATTTCGAGTGTCTTTTTGTTTTTTTAAGACTAGTCTTAGAAGTTTTCTATACAGTCTTTAATTTTATAAATTAATTCTTCAACCTCATCCAAGGAGAGCTTTTTCTTAGCGCAAGTATACTCTAGCGGAGGTTCATCTTTTTTCTGGAGATAATCGTAGGCAATATATTGAAGCGCGGTTATTAATACCCCATAGTTGATTTCAAGTTTCTCAGGATACATATAGATGATGTAGCTGCTCAATACTTGTATTGCATCCTCACTGACCGCTGGGTCTTTAATCTCTTGCTGAAGCGCTCTCACAAAATCATTGAACTCAGAACCGATAAATGGAGGGTCTATTTTCGATGGGTTAACTGTGATTACAGTTCCTAAGTGATTAAAACCGATTTCTGCATTATAGACCTTTTGGACTAATAACAATAAAGCGAATGATCTAATGGATTGTTTGGGGAAATTAAGGAGAATTTCTTTCACTTCATTAATAAAAATATTAATGTCCTTATTTCTAATCATATCCAGAGCGGGCAACACAATCGCCTCATCTTTTTCTAATAGACGTGATTTGATTTCATCATCGCTGATGTCTTTTGAGGTGAAAGCTTTCTTTTCTTCCGCTCTAATGATTTTAGGGAGGTCCGCAATGAGTTCCTCAACATGTTGAGAAACATAAGGAAGGTTCTTATAATAATCAGCTTCTTCGTAAGCTTTATCAAACTGTCCAAGCAAGCAAAGAATTTCAATATGGATTTTCATGAGCAATGGAAGGTCGCCCTCTAATATAGAACGGTTTTCTTCAATTGTATTCAAAGCATCTTGTCCATGACCAGTCGCTAAAAAAGCGCTGATGCGATAAAACAAATAATTGATATCTTTGGAATCTTTAGTAATTTTGAGGACTAAATCGTATTGTTTATTGTCCATCAATGACTTCAAACTATCCATATTTTCTCCTTTTCTATTAGTATATTTTTAGTATTATATTAGTAGTTATTAACTTTGTTAAATGTGTGTAGGTTAATAGAAATTAGTACTTGTTAAAAACCTCGAGGATTTCCTCTTCAGAAATAGCACCCTGTCTCACCACTTTTGGTTTGCCTCCAGTAAGGTCTACGATGGTTGAAGGAATAGATGATTTGGCTTTGCCAAACACTACATAGTCGAGCTCGTGACCAAAGATATCAAACACTTCTTCACTGGTTAGAGCTGGTTTGCTTCCGCTTTTATTAGCGGAAGGAACGAGTAAAGGCATGCCTACTATACTCAACACGCATAGCGCTTCTTCGTTTGAGGGCACGCGCAATCCAATCACGCCTGTACTATGCGTAACGTAAGCGGGAACAGAATCGCCTTTAACAGGAACTAAGATGGTCAAGGAACCAGGCATAAATTTATCAATCACTCTTTGAGTGGCTTCATTGATAATCGCATATTTATTGATGTCTTTAGGATCACCTAACATCATTGTGTATGGTTTATCTTCTGGTCTCTCTTTAATGGCGTTCAACCTTTGATAAGCTTCAAAATCATTATAAAGAACACCCAAACCCATGACTGTTTCCGTAGGAAAAGCAATCACTCCATGATTGAGTAAAGCATCTTTGGCTAATATAGCTTGTGATTTAAGAGATAATCTATCCTTTGCCATATATAGAAAATATACCCTTTTCAAAGAAAAAAATAAATAATTCCTCTTTCCGTGCTATGATTTTTAATATGGTTAGACCAGATATCAAAGATTTTCTTAAGATTATACCTCAAGGTGTCACCGTTGTTGCGGCCACTAAATATGTGAGTGCCAATGATGTACGCGTACTATATGATGCGGGCATTACCAACATAGGCGAGAACCGCGTAGATTCTTTTCTTCATAAATATGAAGAGTTAAAAGATTTGCCTATTAAATGGCACTTCATTGGCCATCTTCAAAGGAACAAAGTGAATTCTGTTATCGACAAAATTGATTTTCTCGAGTCGCTAGACTCTTTAAAACTCGCGGAATTAATCAATACACGCCGTTTAAGCCCTCTTAAGTGTTTCATTGAAGTCTCAATCAATTTAGAGGAAAACAAGAACGGAGTGCCCTATTTTGAGGTTGAAAACTTTATCAGGCAAATAATGCCCTTAAAGAACATTGAAATTGTTGGTCTTATGATGATGGCGGTAGCCAATTCAGACGAGTGTTCACTTTGTGAACAATTCTCTAAGTTAAGAACTCTCCGCGATGATTTAGAAAAGAAACTCGATATCAAACTCCCCTATCTTTCTATGGGGATGAGCGATGATTATATAGAGGCCATCAAAGAAGGCGCCACTCATATAAGACTAGGAAGAATACTATTTAATTTATAAATTAAAAGGAAGCATTACTCAGCTTCCTTTTCTTCTTCTTTTGGTTCCTCAGGTTTTTCTTCGACAACCTCTGGATTATTTTGTTCCTGTTCCGCTTTTTCTGTTTCTTCAATGGCTTGGATGATCGCGGGAATGGGTTTGTAATAATGATAGATACCTTCAAAAAGGTATACAACAAAGACATAATAGAAAGCGCTGCCCAACATAATCTGACGGAATCTAGTATCCACAAATGATAGTTTGGCAAAGCACATAATATCAAAGGTGATTAAGAAGATAGCAAGAGGTAAAACTAAGATTTTGTCTAAAAGACAATTCTTCGCTCTTCTCTTCTTAGAGAATAAAGTCCAAAGGAAATCAACAATAAGCCAAGTACCACCGAAGATGGTAATCCAGTTAAAAACTATCTGCATGATTTCGTTCTTACCGAGCACACCGATAATTTGCAAGGTAGCGACCACCGCAAAGATGACAGCGATGATAATCAATTCAATGCTATAAATGAGTTTGGTCTTTTTCTCGATAGACATCTTTTCTTTTGCCATATTATATCCTCTTGTTCTCTTTTAAGAATTCTTCTACTACTTTGTAGTATCTTTGCTTGTCACTAATAATTGATCCGCAGTGGACAGCGTCAGGGAATAATTCTAATCTCTTGGGACCACCACAGGCTTTATATAGAATATCAGCATTCTCTTTATAAACCAAATCATCTTTTAATCCGTGGATGAATAATATTGGTACTTCTTTATTTTCTTTTACTGATTGAACGACATCAGTTTCTTTATAAGAAAAACCATATCTCTTTTTAAAATACATCTCAGTGATTTGTAGAACTGGCCAGTTAGAAGGATTCTTATGCGCTTTGATTAATCCTTTCACCATTTCTTCTAAAGATGAGAATGCGCAGTCACTGACCACAAAAGATAATCTTTGATTTTCTTTAACACATTGTAAAGCGGTTGCGCCACCCATCGAACAGCCAAATAAGCCAACTTCGACATCCTGGCCAAACTTTTCTTTAACTTGTTCCACGACTTCTAAGGTATCTTTGTGTTCTTGATAACCCATAGTCACTATCGTTCTTTCATTTTCACCATGTGACCTATGGTCAATAAAGACTAAAGAATATCCTAATCTATAGAATGGATAAGAATACTTTACAGAACCTTCTCTATTTGATGTATGACCATGAAGCATAATGACGAATTTCTTTTTATTATTCAAAGAATAATCACCATGGATAATATAGCCATCGCTCATCTTAAACTGTATCGGTGTGCGGGAATATTGATCCGCACCATCAAGGTCTTTAATCTGGCTATTCTCATAAATCTTTTCTTCTTTGGCTTTGTAATGTTTAGGAGTGCAGAATTTCTTCGCCATCATATTTGAGATAGCAAAGCTAAAGATAATCCAGCCTAAGAAAGTAAGGAAGAGAATGGATGAGATAACGATAATAACGATTAACCAGGGTTCCATATGGTTATATTTTACTGTTTTATTTTTGAATAAAAAGAAAAACACTATAGAGGTATAAAAATGTCAAAAAATTGAAAATGATATTAAACAAGTATATAATACTTTTATGAGTGTTCGTTTTGCCCATAGCTCTTCTTTAGAAGAATTGAAAAAATTCAATTCTATCGATGAATTTGTGGGGTTCTCCATCGCCCACTATTCTTATCAAGAAGGAAAAGAACCCCTTCTTCCTTTTCAACACACTCATGAGGAATATGAATTTATCATTCCATTATCCACTATCCCATTATTGAGATATGAGAAGGCCAATTATATTGGAGAAGTTGGTTTCATCTATCCAGTAAATCCTTATGTTAATCACGGCTTAGAATTAGATTCTGCGACTTCTAGTGTCATCAGTATCACCGTGGATGCTTCTTTGATTGAGAAGTTTAAGCAAGAACTGGGTTTTGAAAAACGTTATTTCTATACAAGATTCATTGCAAGCAAGGAAATAATGCTTAGCATTACCAAGTTCCAAGAACTCTCCCATAAAGCGGTTCCTAACAAAATGATTTTGGAATTGATTAGAAAGAACATATTAATCAATTTGATTAAAGATGGTTTAGCTTCTGGCGAAGATAATCGTCGTCCAGAAAAGGTTTACGCTAAAAATATCAAACAGATTATTCTCTATATGTTTGAAAACTATAACGATCCAGATTTAACAATCAGCAAATTAGCGGAGATGTGTGGCTATTCCACTGCTTATTTCTCCAGAGCTTTTAAAGCCTATATGAATGACCCACCAGTGGTCCATCTTAATAAATTAAGATTGAGTGAAGCAAAAGAGTTATTCCATAACCATGAATTAACTCTCGGACAAATCGCCACTATGGTGGGCTATAAGAATCTCTCCACCTTTACTGAAGCCTTTAAAAACATCATTGGCATGAAACCGAAAGAATATCGTGATAAATACATAGTATAGGAGGAAATAATATGAGTATTTATGATTTTAAAATGAAAGACTATCAAGGAAATGAAGTCTCATTCGAACAGTATAGAGGAAAAGTCTTACTTATAGTAAATACCGCGACTAAATGTGGTTTTACCCCTCAATATACCGAATTAGAGGAGTTATATAACAAATACAAAGATCAAGGTTTTGTGATCTTAGACTTCCCCTGTAACCAATTCTTTGGACAAGCTCCAGGATCTAGTGAAGAAATCCATAGCGCCTGTGTCTTAAGATTCAACATCGCCTTCCCACAATTTGAAAAACTCTTTGTCAACGGTAAAGATGAGCATCCATTCTATCGTTATCTAAAAGATAATTGCCCAGTCAGAACTGGCAAAGCCATCAAATGGAACTTTACGAAATTCCTCGTTGATAAACAAGGCAATATTGTGAATCGTTTTGAACCACAAGATAAACCTTCCTCATTCGAGGATAAAATCAAAGAATTATTATAAATAATAAAAGCTCTCAATCGAGAGCCTTTATTTTACCTTTTTAACTTCTCACGAACGATCTTTTCATCCATATCCTGGAAGGTCACTGTATCACAGTATTGACTGATGTAATTCAGTTGTTCTTCTGAAGTAATCGTCCAAGTGATGACGAGATGGCGTTTATGATAATTGCGAATTCTCTTTTCATTGAAGAGGATTTGATCTAAGTCCACGCTTTCCACTGTGTGTCTAAAGAGAGTGAAAGTATATTCATGAGACTTAGTCACTAGAAGTGAACGCATGATACCAAGTTTCTTAAGAGGCCATAAGCTACGAGGATCGAAAGAGATGAGCATATAGTTCTTCTTATCTCTCACTTTCTCTTTGAGAACCTCAATGACTTTTGCCGCAAGAGGCTTGTAGTTCTTTCTAAAGACTTTTAACTCAATCACCAAAGGAACTTGTTCATTCACTAAATCTAAGACTTCGATAAAGGAAGGAATCTCTCCGCCATCGAGTAAGCGATAATTTTCTTTAATCTCTTCAAGAGTTAAGTCTTCGATAATACCACTTTTACCGGTGGTCTTTTTTAAATCTTCATCATGACAAACCACTAATTGGTTATCTTTAGTGAGATGAATATCTAATTCAATAGGAAGATTATATCTAATCGCATGCCTAAAGGCATTCATCCCATTTTCGGTGTATTTATCGTTATGATAACCACGATGGGCGATGCCTTGAAGCAATAATGGATTAAGATTTTCTAAGACTTTCTTTTTATTCATCGGCGTCTAAAGCCTCTAAACCTTTTTTAAAGGTCGTCTTAGTGGTTTTTACATTCTTCACGAAGAAGAAGACTACTGCAGAAATGAGTAAGCAAATTGCGCCATAAACTGGTAAATAAGCCCAAGATAAAGATGGGATTAATAACAACGCACCTAAAGCTACTGGTGTAATTGTTTGAGCGGCCATGGAAGATGCGTAGTAGTAACCGGTATAACGTCCAATTTTACTATTGGGACATAATTCAACAACCATGGGGAAGGAATTGACGTGAACCAAGGACATGCCAAAGCCTTTGATGAACCAAATGACATATAACCAAATTGGGAATTTACCAACTTCCGCACCAACAGTAAAGGTGAGGACAATCCAGGCAACATAGGATAATAAGGACAATCCTAAGCCCCCAAATAAAGTCCATTTACGGCCAATCTTGCTGGCAATAATACCACCTAGAGCAAAGCCGAGAACACTACCCACACCACCGACGATGGTATTAACCATCGCAGATGCGGTAGAAGTCTTTAATAAGTAAACGGTGTAGTTAACCATGAAGGTGGCAATGCCGTTATCCGCCATAAACCAGAAGAATTCAGCAGCTAAGATAAAAAGGAGCATGTTTCTATTAGCTTTGCTAAGAGGAGCATCTTCGCTGACTTTATCAACGACTTCGGCTTCTTCTTCGCCTCTTTCCATCTCTTCTTTTAATTTGGCTTCGAGTTCGTTTTCTCTCACTGTAAAGAATAAAACAACGGCAGAAATAACCATTAAGAGAGCACCAATTAAGAACGGCGCTTCAATAGCCCAAATTTGACCATGAGCCCAAGTGTATGGTTTTGGATCACCATTTTTATCAACGGCGGTTCCTAAATAATCAGACAAAACAAAGAAGATGCCTAAAACAGTGGCAAACGCACCGCCAATGTAACCCATGATATTGATAATACCATTAGCTTTACTACGTAATGGTTTGGGTGTGACATCAGGCATTAAGGCAACAGCGGGGTTACGATACATCATCGCAAAGATGACGGTTATCAACATCATAGAGATGACACCCGCAACATTATTCCAGTGATAGAACAAAGGAATAAATGGGAAGGCAATCGCACATACTGCGGTACCTGCTAAAATATAAGGCATACGCTTGCCAATTGGGGTTCTTGTCTTATCAGACAATCTACCAAATATTGGTAGTAAGATCAAAGCGGCTAAGTTATCAATAGCCATCATGACACCGACCAAATATTGGACTTGTCTTTCATCTGTGACACCAAAGTTCTTTGTGAATAATTGGGTCAAAAGTGTGGGGCACCAAGAATCATAGACTTGCCATAACAGCAAGATGCCGAAGAAGGCAAAACCGATGAGCATCGTTCTCTTGTAGTTGAGCTTTAATGGTTTTGCGGTTGCACTACTTTCCATAAACTATTTCTCCTTTTCTAGTAATTCTGGAAGTTCTTTTATCGAATTTAAAATATAAGTTGGTTTATCAGGATAATTATTGATATCTTCTAAAGAAGATTCACCGGATAATACACACAAGGAATCCACTTTTGCGTTAACTGCCACTTGGATATCGGTATATAAGCGATCACCGACCGCTAAAACTTCATCTAAAGAAACATTAAATTGTTCCGCGAGATAAGTGATAATCTCAGGATTGGGTTTTCCCATCACTGTGGCTTTCTTGCCGGTGCAGTGATAAATCCATTCACACATACCACCACAATCAGGGATATATAATCCATCTTCAATTGGACATCTCCAATCGCCATTTGTGGCGATGAATAAACAATCGTTTGTTTGTAAATACAAACATCCATCTTGTAATTCTTTATATGTTAATTCTGTAGAAAAGCCTGCAATAACAGCGTCAATCTTCTTATTTGGAACATATTCCTTAATGAGATGAAAATGTTTTTCTAATTTGTCTTTAAGGCACTTATTACCAATAACATAGATATCTTTCACACCAAGTTTTAATAGATGAGCAATGGTCACTTCTGTGGATGAATAGAAGTTCTTCTTTAAATCGCATTCTAAACCAAAAGCCATCATCTTTTGATGATAGAACTCTAAATCATGGGATGAATTATTGGTGAAGAAGACAAAATGGATATTGTTCTTTTTTAGATAATCAAAAGTATCGAGGGCACCCTCAAAAAGATTTTTTCCTAGATACACTGTGCCATCCATATCAAAGATGATAAGTTTTTTGCGCATACATAGTTATTTTACAACTAATAGAGTAAATAAAAAACCCTATTTTAAGGGTTTCCATTATTGATAATTTCTATAGAGAATTGGTTAAGGTGAAATCACCTTTTTTAAACCAACCGAGTTTTCTAAATAATAAATCAATGAAGAAGACAAGGAGCCCCGCACCGACGATAATCGATAAGACGATGACGATAACTAACCAATGATAATTGAAGGCATCGAAGAAATTTAATGGTCCCACAAGACCACAAGTGCCCATTCCAGCACCGACAGATAAACCTGCGGAATTCGCTAACTTATCATATGGTAATAGCATA
>JBGUQI010000057.1:0-3964 GCA_045130875.1 Bacilli bacterium
AGACTTTTCCATGCTTTAATTCAAGTTGTTGATTGAAATAATCATATAAAGGTTCCGCCTCACCTGGTCTTAAAGCATCGACAAAGGATGGACGTCTGCCTTTTGCTGTATTTGCGTATAAAGTAAATTGACTAACGGATAATATTGAACCATTAACATCCTGCAATGAAATGTTGATTTGTCCATGTTCATCAGGGAATGCTCTTAACGATAAAACTTTATCGATCATCTTATCGACAGTTTCTTTATTATCTCCATCGGTAAAACCGACGAGCAAAAGATAACCACGACCTATTTGGCCAACGGTTTTCTGATTGATTTCTACACGTGCTTGTAAGACTGTTGTTAAAACAATTCTCATTATTTCTTTACCTTATCCCAATATTCCTTGAGATTCTGTTCATATTTATTATCTTGATAGATATAATATCTAGCATTCTTAATATCATCGGGTAAATATTGTTGCTTAACCCAGTGATGACTATAGTCATGAGGATATTTATAATGTTGTCCTTTGACTTTGGCATCTTCCCCATCATAATGGGTATTTTGTAAGATTCTAGGAACGTTAATTCCTTTGCCTTGATGGATGTCACTAATTGCCGCATCAATCGCCAAGCAAGCGGAATTGCTCTTAGGTGCTGTCGCAATTAAAATTGCAGCATTACTTAATGGTAATCTGGCTTCAGGCATACCGAGTTGTAAGGCGCTATCAACGCAGGCCTTCACGATAGGGATAATGTTGGGATATGCCATACCCACATCTTCTGCCGCGGAGCATAATAATCTACGGCATGCAGCGATTAAATCTCCCGCCTCTAGCATCTTCGCTAAATAGAAGACTGCGGCATCTGGATCGCTGCCTCTTAAAGACTTCATTAAAGCACTCAAATTATCGAAGTGTTTATCTTCGCTTCGATCATAGGAAATGTTAGCTTTATCAACGAAAGATTCCACCATTTTTATGGTGATTTTATTGCTTTTTGTGAGTGAATTGCTGAGAAATTCGAGGTTATTGAGGGCTTTTCTCATATCTCCATTTGCGCTTAATGCTAAGAGAGACAAGGCTTCTTTTTCGATAGTAACATCGATATTTTTAGCCGCTCTAGATAGGCCTTTTTCGATCTCAGATTTCTGTATCGCTTTGAATTCAAAAACGGTGCATCGACTGAGCAAAGCGGGATAGATATAGAAGTAAGGATTCTCTGTTGTGGAAGCAATCAAAGTGATGTCTCCACTTTCGACGAATTCCAATAATGATTGTTGTTGCTTTTTATTGAGATATTGAATCTCATCAAGGTATAACAAAATACCATTATTGGTGAATAAGGAATTGATATCGTTAATGACTTTCTTAATGTCTTCGGTGGATGCTGTTGTGCCGTTAAGTTTATATAACGACATATTAGCTTTCTTAGCAATGATGTTCGCCATTGTGGTCTTACCAGTTCCGGGAGGACCATAGAAAATCATGTTAGAAATATGACCAGAATCAATGACTTTGCGGAATGTCGAATCCTTAGATAAAAGATGAGTCTGTCCGACAACATCCTCAAAGGTTTCTGGTCTCATCTGATCCGCTAATGGTTTTTGCATGCTTTAATAATATCTATATTCTTGATTTATATCAAGATTAACACATTTATTAGAACAAAAGAAAATCCCGGTTCTCACCAGGATTCTTATTGTGTGTAAGTTGATTAACCGATAATTTCATGAATGACAGGTCTAGCTTCAACATGTTCTTTGACGATAACGTAAGCTTTCTTGACCTCTTCGATAATTGGTTTATATTCTTTTTCACTCTTGTTGGTATGGAGTGTGCAGAGGAGATCGCCTTTCTTGACGACATCTCCCACTTTCTTATTGAGCATGATGCCAGCGGCCATATCAATTTTGTCTTCTAATGTCTCACGACCACCACCGAGTTTCATACTAGAAATACCGATTTCTAAAGCATTGAGTGATTTGACATAACCGTCTTCTTCAGCGTGGATTTCAATAAGGTTTTTTGCCACTTCGAATTTCTCTGGATGTAGGATATAAGAAATATCGCCTTCTTGGGCTTCAACCATCTTCACAAACTTGTCAAATGCGGCTCCTGATTCAATGGCTTCATGGAGTTTTTTACGACCATCTTCCATCGATGTTGCGCAGTTAGCTTGCATAAGCATAATGGCACCACATGTATAGCAGAGTTCCATCAAATCTTCTGGTCCTTTACCGTGTAATGCAGCGATAGCTTCTTTGACTTCTAATGCATTACCAACCGCTAAACCTAAAGGTTCGCTCATATCAGATAAGACTGCTTTTGTATTTCTTCCTAATCTATTACCGATGTCCACCATGATGTGTGCGAGTTTACGGGCATCGTCCATATTCTTCATGAAAGCGCCTTCGCCGACGGTAACATCTAATAAAATGGCATCTGATCCACTAGCAAGTTTCTTACTCATAACACTTGCCGCGATTAAAGGTATGGATTCCACTGTTCCGGTGACATCTCTAAGAGCATACATTTTCTTGTCAGCGGGAACTAATGAACCAGTTTGTCCGACAATCGCGCATCCGATAGAGTTGACTTGCTTAGCAAATCTCTCACCTTCGATGGCAATCGTTAAACCAGGAATAGATTCTAATTTATCTAATGTACCACCAGTATGACCTAAACCGCGGCCACTCATTTTGGCTAATGTCGCGCCACAAGCTGCAACCATTGGTCCAAGGACCAAACTGGTTTTATCACCAACGCCTCCGGTGCTGTGTTTATCGACTTTTACGCCCTTTAAATGGGAGAGGTCAAGCACTTGACCGGAATGTTCCATTTTGTCTGTTAAAGTGGCGATTTCGCGATTGCTCATACCACGGAAAACAATGGCCATTTGCATCGCGCTACTTTGATAATCGGGAATCTCATTATTCACATAGCCATCAATCCAAAAAGCGATTTCTTCATCGGTCAATTCAAAACCATCGCGTTTTTTGATAATTAAATCTACCATTCTCATATAAAAATACCTCGTCATTATGATAACATAACAAAGAGATTATTTTACATATATTTTCTTTAAGAAAAGTTCTAAGATATTGATATGGATTTCGTTGATCATTTAAAAGCATATTTAAACGATAAAGAGATAGATACCTTATTGGATTCTTTGAATAAAGAAAGCCAGCATGCCGTTTTATTGAACACCAAAAAGATGGATGATGAGACTTTTTTATCTCTATTTCCTAACGTCAAGCCTCATCCAATTGTGAAACATGCTTATCTTTACGATAAAGATGAATATGATTTAGGAAAGAGTGTCTATCACTTATTAGGTTGTTTCTATTTACAAGAACCTTCAGCGATGGTTCCAGCTTATCTCTTATCCCCTCAAGAAGATGAAGTTATTTTAGATATGTGTGCTGCTCCTGGAGGGAAAACCATCCAGGCTTCCTTATTGATGAACGGAACTGGTTTGATTATCGCTAACGATCTATCAAGACCTCGTTGTTCCACTTTAGTGGAAAATGTTGAAAGATTGGGTCTTGGTAACATTACTGCAACCAATAATGACTTATCCAAAATATCATTTTATTATTTGAATGAATTTGACCGCATAATCCTCGATGCTCCATGCTCAGGTTCTGGCATGTTCAGAAAAGAAAGCAAGATGAAAGATGACTGGTCTTACAATAAAGTTTTGAAATTCCAGGAAGTCCAAAAACAACTAATTCTTTTAGCGTTTGATATGCTCAAGCAAGGTGGATCATTATGTTATTCAACCTGCTCTTTTAGTGAAGAAGAAGACGAAGATGTTATCTCCTATCTTTTAGATAATAGGCAAGCAGAAGTCGTTCCATTCAATCATAGTCTTGTTTATATTGATAAACAAAAACCTCTTGGATTCCATTTATTACCATCAATTTTCCCTGGTGAAGGTCACTACATTTGTTTAATCAAAAAGCCAGGTAACTC
>JBGUQI010000058.1:0-7905 GCA_045130875.1 Bacilli bacterium
TTAATTGATCTTCTCATCATATCGGTTTCGATTTGGAAAAGACCAAGCGTTTTATTATCGGAAATTAATTTAAAGATTTCGTCATCTTTATAGGGGATTTCATCCGCTTTTAAATTAAGACCGGGATGACGAGAATTAATGAGCTTAACACAATTATAAATAATTGTGAGATTGCTTAAAGATAAGAAGTCCATCTTTAATAGACCCTGTTCTTCTAAGTATTCAGCTTCGTATTGGGTGATACAGTTATCGTTACCTAAGATAGTAACAGGAATACTCTCAATTAATGGTTTATCATCCATAATGACACCAGCAGCGTGTAATCCACTTTGTCTGGGTAAACCTTCAATCTTGCTAGCTAAAGAAACTATTTCTAATAAATAGCTATCTTTATCGATAAGACTTCTAAATTCAGGAATCTCTTTATAAGAGGCTCTTAAATCTAAATCTCTCTTGCTAAGTTTTTTGCTTAGCATATCAATATGGTTGGTGGAGATATTATAAATACGACCAATATCTCTTAATGCTTGTTTAGCGCCGATGGTTTGGAAAGTGACAATATTGGCCACTCGATTTGAACCATATCTATCTCTTAAATATTGGACCATATCATCACGTCTAATATCCATGAAGTCGACATCGATATCAGGCATGGTTTTACGATAGGGGTTCAAGAATCTTTCAAATTGTAAATTGTATTCCAAAGGATCAACTTCAGTGATTCCTAATAGATAACTCACTAAGCTTCCGGCCGCACTTCCTCTACCAGGACCTACTAAGATATCGTGTGTCTTGGCATAGTGGACATAGTCTTGCACAATAAGGAAATAATCGGCGTATCCCATAGAGGAAATAACACTGAGTTCATGATTTAGTCTTTTAACGTGTTTTTCATCATTTATGCCCAATTTAACGATATTTTCATTGCAAATCCTCGCTAATTCGGCTTTTGCATCGTCGACTGGGTAGTGGAGCAATTCTCCTCTTTTCTTCTCAAAAACAAAGGTGGATTGTTTAATGATTTCCACAGTATTTGCTAATTCGTTTGGGGTGTAGATTTTGGAATAATTCTCTTCGGTCATGAAATACTCTTGACCATCGCATTCCTTTTCTTCAATCTTGTTATCTTCGGCGATAGCTTCAACCATCTTGATAACAATGGCATCATCCTTCTTCTCATATCTGATTCTCGGGAAGGCAATACATTTATATGTGAACTCATTAGCGAACTTTCTAACTCTATTCGCGTACTTATTATCTTCACGTGAAGTGACTTCTAGACCCAGATAAAAATCCTCTTTATAGATGGAGGCAAATTGCAAGAGATATTTATTGAAAGAGATATCGTAATTCTCGACGAATTTCTCACGGAATGTTCCTCTAATTGTTTCTAGAATGGCCACCAAACCTTTGGAGTGTTCTTTCAAAAAAGAAAAGCTCAAATCATTGTTCATGGCTTCCACATTGATGCTCATTAAATTGTGGTATCCTTCTTCAGATACAACATATAAACAGAGAGTGTCGCCTTCGATAGTGAACTGTTCACCCACAAGATAAGGTTTATTACAAGAGTTCATTGCCTTCACAAAGGGTGGAACGCCATACATCACTTCATTATCGGAAATTCCCATACCAAAATAATCATTCTTCTTAAGCGATCTCATTATCTTGGGCATGGTTAATCCACTTTGTAAGAAGGAATAACCAGTGATGATATGTAGTGGGGCAAATTTCATAACTAATATATATATTAGCAAATAATTAAAAAAATGTACCCAAAATTGGATACATTTATTAATTATGAGACTTTTTTAGAACAAGGCATCTAAAGCAGCAATAAAGGCGGGAAGTTCATCGAGTGTAGTAATCTTCGCGCCACT
The DNA here is from genome assembly GCA_045130875.1 of Bacilli bacterium. GTDB lineage: Bacteria > Bacillota_I > Bacilli_A > RFN20 > CAG-826 > RUG13091. The sequence continues at coordinate 1,881 of JBGUQI010000058.1, forward strand.
AGCTTGAGCATGTCCGCCTCCACCGAATTGAGTGGCCACTCCATTGATGGCTTTTTCTTTGGATCTGATGGAGATTCTCCAGCACGGTTCTTTGGGATTATCATCTTGGGTGATGGAACACCACGCATTGATTCCTTCAATGTTAGAGAAGAGGTTCACATTCTCTTTTCCGCGTTCTGTGGTGATGTTTAAATCCTTTTGAATTTGACTATCTAAAACATAGTAGGCCACTCCTTTTTTGGAAATGTGATAGTGGTTTAAAATGTAAGCGGTGACAGCGAGGTCTTCAATCTTCTTCACATACATTGTTTGATAGAGCTTGGAGAGGTCGATACCGCACTTCAATAACTCACCCGCAATAGCGAATGTATGAGCACTTGTGGAACTATATTGGAATCTTCCGGAATCACCCACGATAGCGATATAGAAATAACTAGCCGCTTCCTTGCTCATCACATAGTTACCTTTGAGATTTAGTAAAGCGCTGACGATGTTTTCACTTGCGGCACAAGCACTGGTGTTAACGATGGAGATATTGCCCCAATGTTCCACATCAGGATGGTGGTCGATTTTGATTTTGAATTTAGCTTTTTTAAAGCGAGGATCCGCGATTCTAGAAGCATTACCGACATCGAGGATAAAGGCTAAGAATGGTTCTTTGAACCAAGACTCTGGAAGAACATCCATTGCAGGGAATAATCTAGGAGTAAATGTCACATGATTATCACCAACGACATGAACTTCTTTTTCGGGGAAGTTATCTTTAATCCAAGTCGCTAAACCCATTTGGCTACCTAAAGCATCATAGTCTGGCATGAGATGACGGAAAATACAAATTCTGTCATATCTTTTAATAGCGGATAAGATGCGGCGGATATCCTTGAGGTAAGGCTTGGAAAATTCTTTGATTAAAGGGTCGATTTTCTTCATTGTTATCTCCTTATTTATTTAATACACATTTCATATGCATCACGCGCAATCATCACTTCTTCATCAGTAGGAATAATCGCCACTTTAATTTTGCTATCTGGAGTGGAGATTAAAGCTTCAGAGCCGTGAATAGTGTAGTTTAATTCTTTGTTGACTTTAACGCCTAAGGCATCACCGATCATTTCACAGATGGCTTGTCTGGTTCTTGGCTCATTTTCACCAATACCGGCGGAGAAGATGATTAAGTCACAACCACCTAAACGGACAAAGTATTGACCGATGAAATCTGCGACACGACGGTTGAATAATTTAAGTGCTAATTGACAGTTTTTATTACCTTTTTCGGCACCCGCAAAAATGTCACGGGAATCTGAGGAACCACCGACACCTAAGAAGCCGGATTTCTTATTGAACATCTGATAGACTTCTTCAGGAGTTTTTCCTGTTACTTGAACTACATAGTTAAAGACACTGGGATCCATATCACCAGTACGGGTTCCCATCATGATGCCACCTAAAGGTGTTAAGCCCATAGATGTGGCTACACACTTGCCATCTTTAATCGCGGAAATGGAAGCACCAGAACCGATATGGCAGGTGATAATTTTTGGATGTTTGACACCCTCTAAGTATTTGAGACCTTCTTGGGAGAGGTATTTATGGCTTGTACCATGAGCACCATAACGTCTAATGTCATATTTCTCAGTTAACTCAATTGGAATGGGGAAGACATAATCTTCTTCTTCCATAGTTTGATGGAATGCTGTATCGAAGACTGCGACATTAGGACAGTTGGGAAGAACTTCTTTAAAGGCTTTATAACACACTAAGTGAGCGGGGTTATGAAGTGGTGCTAAAGGAGCTAATTCTTTGATTTTTGCTTCAGTTTCTTCATTAAATAACGCAGATTTGCTGAAATATTTGCCACCTTGAACCACACGATGGCCGGCGGCTTTAATCTCATCAAAGGATTTAATGATACCTTTTTCTAAGAAAGCGTTGACCACTGTTTTTGCGGCATCTTCATGGTTTTTAAAGACGGGGAATGTCTGTTCTTTCTTGCCATCGTATTTGATAGTGAAAATACCATCGGCTAAACCGATTCTCTCGCAGTTACCTGCAGCTAATACTTTTTCTTCTGGCATCTCATATAATTTAAATTTAAGAGATGATGAACCAGAATTAATTGTCATTACTTTTGCCATTATTTATACCTCTTCAATCTTTAATATTATACTAGTTTTTCTGGTGTAGTTTCAATATTATTGAACTTCTCTTATATGTGCGTGTATGTGTTGCATAAAAAGAAGAAAAATCGTTATAATTCTAATGTATATAAAAATTAGGGGGAACCTATTATGAAAAAAGGTAAAACTTTATTTATCCTTTGTTCTGCCGCTTTTTGTTTTACATTAGCTTTGGCCGGATGCCAACAAGCTGATACAAGCATTGTCCCATCTGAATCTGAAACATCAGAATCTCAATCTGAAACATCAGAATCTCAATCCGGACAAGAAACAGCTACTTATACCGTGAAGTTTAATTCTAATGGTGGTAGCCCAGTGGCGGATCAAAAAGTCAAAAAAGGCGACAAAGCGAAAAAACCAACAGATCCGACGAAAGAAGGATACTCATTTGTCAATTGGTTTGAAGATACCGCTTTAGCCACTGTCTTTGATTTTAATCAAGCAATTGTTTCCGATTTGACACTCTATGCCAAATGGAACAAGAATGATGATCCCGGTCCTGGACCAGGTCCTCAACCAGAACAATATGAATACTATGTTGTCTTAGGAAGCACATCTATCGGCTTAACCGCTGATTCTGGAACTCTTGTGGAAAATCAAATTGGTCAATGGAGTAAATCCGGAGTCTCAGTGACTGCTGGTCAAACCATTGGTTTCAAAGATACAAGTAATGCTACTATTCGTGCAGGTAGCGATGTCGAAGATGCCGCAAATAAAAACAATATTTCTGGTAGCTTTGATGATGGCTATACCATCCATAACGATGCTACTGCAACCGTCACCTTAAAGGGTTGGCAAGATGGTGGATATTCCTTCTGGATTACCGGCTATGAAGATGGTGGTGTTACTCCAGTTACTGATTATTTTGTCAGTATTGGTGGTTCATCTTATACATTAACTAGCGTAGCGCTCGATCCAACAGATCCAGAAAACATGGTTGCTAAACTTCAATGTGAAATCGAATCCGTTTCTGCAGGTGCTGGTATTGTTTTCTACTATGGTGAAAACACTATTCAAGCCGGCAGTGACGTCGAAGATGAATTCAATAAAAACAATATTTCTGGTAGCTTTGATGATGGCTATACCATCCATAACGATGCCACCGATGTTTGGGTGACTTTAAAAGCCTGGCAAGATGGTGGATATTCCTTCTGGATTACCGGTTACGATAATGGTGGAGTAACACCTCCAACCACTCAATACTATGTAAGCATTGGTGCCAATAATTACGCATTGACAAGTGTTGCTCTTGATGCTACCGATCCTGAAAATATGACCGGCAAATATCAATGTGAGATTGAATCTGTTTCCACTGGTCTTGCAGTTGCTTTCTTTAATGGTGAAAACGCCATTCAAGCAGGCAGCGATGTGGAAGATGAAACAAATAAAAACAATATCTCAGGTAGTTTTGAAGGTGGCTATGCCATCCATAATGATGCCATTGATGTCTGGGTGACTTTAAAATCCTGGCAAGATGGTGGATATTCCTTCTGGATTACCGGCTATGATGATAGCGGAGTAACTCCAACTAACGATTATTCTGTTCACCTTGATGATTTGAGTTTTACATTAACAAGTGTTGCTCTTGATGCTACCGATCCTGAAAATATGACTGGCAAATATCAATGTCAATTATCTGCCGTTTCTGCTGGCCAAGCAGTTAGCTTTTACCACGGCACCGAGACAATTCGTCCAGGTAGCGATGTGGAAGATGACATAAATAAAAATAATATTTCAGGTAGTTATGATGATGGTTATACCATCCATAATGATGCCACTGATGTTTGGGTGACATTAAAATCATGGCAAGATGGTGGATATTCCTTCTGGATTACCGGCTATGTAGCAGGTACACCTGATCCCACAGCTCCATATGGACCAGAAGGTTCAGAATTAGTGAGTTGGTACATTGTTGGTCAAGGCTCATTATGGGAATGGCCATGGGATATTTATACTTCCGTCCAATTATATAGCAATCCAAACAACCCAACTGATTTAGGCTGCGTATTGAATGTAACCTTTGCTGTTGATGATCGCTTTAAAGTAACTGATGGTGATACTTGGTACGGATACGATAAAGTTGATCCATGGGATGATCCAAGTAATATGGGGCTTCATGCTTTCGAAGGTGTTCCAGATGGTGTTAGTGAACATGGCCTAAACTTCCGTTGTACTACTGCCGGAACATATGACATTTATGTAAAGGAAAACGGCAAATTCTGGATTCAAGCACATTCCTAATACATTAAGGAGGATTTCTCTATGAGAAAAAATAAAATTCTTCCTGTTTTATCACTTTTCTTAGTGGCTTCTTTACTCCCGGCCTGTCAGAACAAAAATAACAATAGTTCTCAAGGCGGAAGTAGTGAATCACAATCATCTCAAGGTTCGGAAGTTGATGACCAAGAATATATGGTCACACTTAATCCTTGTAATGGTGAAGCGCCCACAAGAGTGACTGGTAAACCAGGAACCGCTGTCAATTTACCTCAATTAGCTGATTATCAAGGTCAACCCTTTACTGGTTGGTCCACCAAATATAGCAGTGCTCGTAAAATGGGCGATTCTAGTGCGATTGTTACATCATTTAAGATTGGACATCAAAATCAAATTCTCTATGCCTGTTATGCCAGTAAAGGCATTACAGACTATATGAATGAATTAAAACAATCTAGTGTTAACAATCACCTTTATTACCATTATTACCGTTTCCACGATGATTATTCCGAATGGGATGTTTGGGCATGGGCATATAAACCCAATGCTGGTGAAGGCGCGAAATTCGACTGGGTAGGCACAGACACGGTTGCTGGTGCTTATGTCGACATCAACTTAAGTCAAACCTATGATGGTGGTTGGAATGCCGCGACAAAAGTGATGGGTGGAACACCTGTTTCTTACGCTGGGGCAGAACAAATTGGTTTGCAAATCGTGCAAACAACTTCTAGACAGTCCGCAAGCGGATTCTGGACCAATGACAGTGGACAAATCTATGCGAAATTAGAAGATTATGCGATGGAACTCCCTGGCGGAGGAACCTGTTATCACATCTTTGTCGTTCAAGATAATGTTCAATATCCATCTAGATTACCAATGGATGACATCCAAGATCCATTTGATAATGATGATGGCACAAATACCACATATAACAACCCCGCTTATGACAATGTCAATTGGAGTACAACCGCTGGTAAGACAGCGACATCCGATGACTTTGAAGAATTAGGTGTTGGCTATCAAATCATGGTCAGCAGCTTTGCTGATAGTGATGGTGATGGTTTTGGTGATATCTATGGTATTACCCAAAAATTAGATTACTTACATACATTAGGTGTTAAAGCCTTATGGCTCACTCCTATTCAATTATCCGATTCATATCATGGATATGATATTACAGACTATGAAGCGGTGGATCCTAAGTTTGGTTCCACTAGATCTCCCGCTGGTGTGGCCAATAATGGTGTGGTCACTGAAGAGACTGCTTTATTAGATTACAAACAATTAATTAATGCCGCTCATGCTTTAGGTATGAAAGTGGTGATGGATTTGGTTCTTAACCATACTTCTACCGCGAACAAGTGGTTCGTGAAATCCGCAAACCTCGATGAAGAATATCGTGGATATTATCAATGGGGTAATCACGATACACAACCAGGGGCGATTAACCAGAATAAATCATGGTATCCATATGGTGACCATTCATATTCTTACTATGCGAAATTCGGTTCATCAATGCCTGAACTCAATTTCTCCTACAAAACAACACGTGAGGCCGTGGAAGATATGTCTGTCTACTGGGCTCAAGAAGTAGGTGTTGATGGCTTTAGACTTGATGCTGTTAAGCACAT
>JBGUQI010000059.1:0-13049 GCA_045130875.1 Bacilli bacterium
TGCAAAAGTCTTAGGTGATTTCGCCGCTCAATATGAAGGCGTTAGCAAAATCGCTGATGACAATTTACGTTTAGTGAGGAATGCTAGAGCCGAAGCCGCTTTATTAGCGTCTGGTGTCTTTGTTCCTACAACAACTCAAGGTGGTCAATACACAATGAGTCGTATTGCTCCACGTACTGCTCCATACGTTTTCTTTGGAAACGACGGTGACAAGGTGAAAAACTTAGTCATTACTTCTGGTGCTGATAGCTTTATTAAGAAAGCAGACCGTGAAGAATTAATTGCTGCTTGGAATACCGCTAGAGCCGGTGGTGCTGCATATGATCCAGCTGCTATCTTAACCGCTAAAGGTTATCAATTAGGCACTGAATGGAAGACCACATATGCTACTGCTCCAGTTACATTAGATATTCTTAATACATCTGAACAAGCAGATACAGAACCATTAGTGAATGTTATTGAAGGCTTAATTCAATATAATAACTTAGGTGAAATTATTCCTGCCATGGCCACTTCTTGGGAATGGAATGATGACTATACAGTTTACAAATTCACAATTCGTAACGATGCTCACTGGTATAATGCTGACAAGACCGATAGTGGTTTAGTCACCGCTGACGACTTTGTCGCTGGTTTCCAACACATGTTAGACTGCGCTGCTGGTCTTGAATACTTACTCGACGGCGTTGTTAAAGGTGTTGAAGCATACAACTATGAAGGCGGTTCATTCGATGATGTCGGTTGTTATGTTGAAGAAGGAACTGGCAAATTAGTTTTCGAACTTGAAAAATCCGAATCATTCTTCTTAACACGTTTAGCTTATTCTCCATTCACCCCAATTAAGAGATCCTTCTTTGTATCTCACGGTGGTGCATTCGGTGAAGATTTCGATCCTTCTAGCGCAAGTTATACCTTTGGTAAAGCTGGCGATCCATCTTCCCAACTCTATAACTCTGCATTTATCCCAACAACATGGGATGCTACCGATACTGGTGGTTCCATCGTTTTAGAAAAGAATGAAAACTATTGGGATGCTGCAAATGTCAAAGTTACAAAAGCTTCTTGGGTTTATGATGATGGTTCCAACCCAACCGCTATGTACAATGCTGTCCGTCAAGGTGACTTCCCAGGAATGGGCTTAGCTGCTTCTAATGGCTTATTAGACAAAGCTAAAGAAGATGGTCTCTTTGATCTCTATGCTTATGTTAGTGATACCAACGCCACCACATTCTTTGGTGGTATGAATACTAACCGTGGTACTTATGTCTTATCAAACGGCCACGTCAAATCTTACCAAAATGATGATAATAAAGTTATGACACATGCTGCCATGACCAACTCTCACTTCCGTAGAGCTATTCTCCACGGTTGGGATCGTGCTACATGGAACGGAATTACCCGTGGTGAAGATCTCAAAGCCACTAACTTACGTAACATGTATACACAACCAGAATTCCTCAGCTTAATGGGCGATGTCGAGTATGAAGGCAAGACCTATAGACAAGCCACCTCTTATGGTGAATTAGTCCAAGGCTTCTTAAAACAAGACTACGACTTAGACATTAATGTTGCTGATGGTCAAGATGGTTGGTTCAACCCAGAAAAAGCCAAAGCCGAAATAGCTCTTGCAAAACAAGACTTAGAAGGTTTCTGGAGAGATGGTGAAAAAGTCATTATCGATATCGTTTCTCTCGGTACCAGTGTTAACGTTATTGCTCAAGCTGAAGCTTTCGAACAATTAATCGAACAAGTCTTAGGTGATTATGTCGATGTGCAAATCCACACTGCGACAACAACAGCTGACTATTATTATTCCGGCTATCGTGCCAAAACAGGCGAAGCTATGAATTCTGACCTTTGTTACGGTACTGGTTGGGGCCCAGACTACGGTGATCCATCCACATATTTGGATACCTTCAATCCTGGTGGCTACATGACCAAAGTTATCGGTTTATATTAATATAACGACTAATAGCTAAAATAAGGCTAGGGGAATCAAAACCTCTAGTCTTTTTTTGTTTTTTTGTGATACATCCTTTTGTTATCCAGCTCTTTGATGTGAAAAAAATGATGGTTCTAATTAATCGTTTTAAATCTTTAAAAAATTAAGGGTTTATTTTTTTATTATATTTTTATATAATATTTCATATTTATTTTTCAGAGTTTTGATAGAAAGGGGGATAAATATGGGCAAATACTTGTTAAAAAGAATCTTATTTGCTATTTTCTCCTTAGCTGTCGTGACTTTGATTGTCATGTTCTTAACTTATAATCTTGTTGACCGTAACCTTATTTTTAACAATGATGGCAACCTCAACAAATTAGGTGAGAACGAACAAGAAGTTTATAAACATAATAAATTTGTTAAATATGGCTACGAAACTTATTACAACTATGGTGAATACTTAAAGAAATCTTACGTTGAAAGATATGGCGAAGATTTTGTAAATGATCCCACAATTAACGCCCAATACAATACCTCTAATAGAGCTATTTATGATGAGAATAAATATGAAGAAAATGCTGATGTTCAAGATTTCATCACTTTTTATAAATCTAAGGGTTACAAGATTGAATACTATGCTCCTGTATATGTTTTAAGAAAATTAAAATCCAAACCCTTCTTATTAGCCGTTAAACAACGCAATGTTTTAGAAAGATTCGGTTCTTATTTATTAGATTTAATCAAATTTGAAACTATTAATGATGTTCCTAAAACCGAAGATATTGGCAAAAGAGAAATTCACTGGGAATGGGATAAGCGTAGTAATATGCCCGCACTCGTTGGCAATGGAACGACTCATAAATATCTTATTTATTTTGATAATAAATTCCCTTTTGTCCATCAGAACTTAGTCCATCTTAGATTAGGCTTATCCGTGGCCTATAATGTTGATACATTTGATTTCATGAACACTTCAACCGGTTCCACTGATTTCTCTATGCAGGAATATCCTATTGATTTAGGAACTGGCAAAAAGACTGAAACTAGTTACGACTTCCATACTGTCACTTATTCTTCTGCTCCTACAGAGTTTGATGCGCTAGTGTATGGTGAAGGCGAACATTATATTAATGCCACCCAATTCAAAACAGGTTTAACCAGAATAGGAAACTCCTTTGTCATTGGTATTTTCTCCGTCATCATTTGTTACATTATTGGTTTACCAGTTGGTATATGGATGGCTCGTCGAAAAGATAAATTAGTGGATAAGATTGGTAACTTCTATATCATCTTCGTTATAGCTGTTCCATCCTTAGCATATATATTCATGGTCGCTGCCATTGGTGTTAAAGCTGGTGCTCCATTCAAATGGGATAGCGCCAATCCATTTATGCTATCTATTCTCATGCCGGTTATTTCATTAACTTTACCCGCTATCGGTGGTCTTATGAAATGGATGAGAAGATTTATGATTGACCAATCCAATGCCGATTATGTTAAATTTGCTCGTTCTACTGGTATGACCGAAGGAGAAATTTTCAGCAAACATATTGCGAGGAACGCCTTTATTTTCTTAGTGCATGGTCTTCCTGCTGATTTATTATTCGCTTTAGTCGGCGCTCTCATTACTGAGCGTGTCTATTCTGTTCCTGGTATTGGTGGTATGGTCACCAACGCTATTACGAGCTACGATAACGGCATTATTGTCGCCGGCACAGCTTTCTATACCTTCCTTTCAATTACCGCTTTGATTTTAGGTGACTTATTGTTAGCGAAGTATGACCCACGTGTTAAATTGACTGATAAATAGAATTATGGAAAAGACGATTGAAAGACAACAACTTGATATGGAATTGATCGCCACTCAAAAAGAGGACGAACTCTTTTACTTTGTAAAACAAGATGTTAACGCTAGTGAAAGAATTACCGCTCCAAGGTATTCCTATTGGAAGTCTGTTTTACGCGTTTTCTTTAAAAAGAAAATCAACTGGTTTATACTTGCTCTTCTTGCCTTATTGTTGATTATGTCATTCGTTTTCCCATTACTTTTCCCATATAACGAAATGGAGAATGTCTTATTAAACGGTTCTCAGAACCTGAATCCTGCGGAAGCTATTAAGATGTTTGGCTTTAGTATCAAATGGATTTTCGGTACTGGACCTTTAGGTAACTCTTTATTCTATGGTGTCTGGTCATCCGCGAGAACTTCATTATCTCTCGCACTTGTATGTGCGCTTATTAATATGGCCATCGGTATTCTTCTCGGTGCTGTTTGGGGATACAACAGAACCTTAGATATGATTCTCAATGTTTTCTATAACATCATCGCTAATGTTCCCTATGTCTTATTAATCTCAATCTTAGTTTATGTCATCGGGTTTGGCTTTTGGTCATTTGTCTTTGCTTTAACTATTACTGGTTGGTTAGGCATAGCCTATTTCTTTAGAACTCAAGTCTTAATTATCCGTGATAGAGAATATAACTTAGCTTCTAGATGTTTGGGTACAAATATCTTTAGAATTGTGAGAATGAATGTTTTACCATATCTCATTTCTGTTATTGTCACTATTATGGCCACAGAGATTCCAAGCTATATTTCTATGGAAGTTTATTTAACATATATCGGTATTGGTCTTGATGCGAAGACTCCATCCATTGGTCATATGATTGGTATGGGTCAATCCGCATGGACAAACAAACCGTGGCCCTTCTGGGTCCCGGTGGCGGTTACCGCATTCTTAACTATCGCATTATACGTTGTCGGTCAGAATTTAGCAGATGCTTCTGATCCACGTTCTCATATGAATTAGGAGGTCGGACATGGAAGAGAAAAAGAAAATCCTTTTAAAAGTTAAACATGTCGACGTCAAATTCAATGTTCGTGGACGTACCTTAACAGCGATTAGAGACGCAAATCTGGAGATTTTTGACCGTGAAACATTAGCCATCGTTGGTGAATCCGGTTCCGGTAAATCTGTTTTAACCAAGACCTTCGCTGGTATGCTCGATCCTAACGGTATTATTTCTCATGGTAACGTCTATTTCTATGATGATGAAATTTCCTATACTGAAGTTAAACTTAACTTCCGTAATAATTTTTATAGAAATCTTCTTTTGAAATCTTTACGTAAATACGCCTATGAATCATATGGCCATGAACAATATCAACGTATGGTGGACATCGATAAAGAAATGGAAGCCAAACAAAAACTTTCTCCTCATAAAGAGAAAGAATTTGAAGAGAAGATTAAAGAAATCAATGATGATATCAATGATGCCATCAATGAGAAATTTACCTATCGCCATGTGAATAGTGTGGAAGGCAAAGAAAAATATAAAGCCGCCTCTGCAAAACTAAAACAATTAAAGAAAGACCTTAAACAAACAAAAGCGGATTATAAGAAAGCACAAAAAGAAGCCAAACATGAATTCGCTCATAGTTCTGGTCTAAAACAAAAATACAAACAAGAATATAAAGAATTAGAAGCCAAAAGAAACGAAGTTATCGCTGAAGCGATGAAGAATCCTCTTGATGAATTACAAGAGAAGAACGCTCTTGAAATCGCTAACGAAATTATCCTTTCAGTTGGTCGTTATCCTTTCTATCTATTCTATAAATATGTTTTCAAATTAATGAAGGCCTTTAGAGTGGCTTATTCTTTGAATAAAGATATGTCTACAGAAAAACAACGTAGACGTGTCTTTGAACCTATCGTTTTCCGTGTGGAATACCGTGAAGAAATCATCAAAGAATATCGCAAGATTAAGAATATTATTGATAAGAATCTTGCTCCTCAAATTGTCAAAGACAAATTGGATGATGAAGTTTTAACAAATGAAACCCTCATCGAGCAAGCTAGAGATTTGCATCCCCATCTCCGCAAGCATATTATTCGTAGTTTAACCAAAACAGCAAAGAAAAATGGTTATGAAAATGAAGAGCAAAAGATTAATGATATCGCTGACCTCATCTTAATTGAAGCTGGTCAACATGACTCTGTTATCATAGCTAATATCACTGGTTTAAGATTATTAAAATGGGCTAAACGCTATTACAATTCTCATAAAGAAAACGCCAGTAGTGATTATCTTAAATCTAAACCCAAAACCACTTTAGTGGGCTATGCCTTTATCGACTGTGCAAAAGTTAGATATTTAAAGGACTGGGAATATATTAGAGGTCGTAGAATTGCTACCGTCTTCCAAGACCCCATGACCTCATTAGATCCTATTATTCCTATTGGAAAACAGATCATGATGGTTATCCAAAAGCACCAAAAGTGTTCCTCTTTTGAAGCTAAACGCCGCGCTTTAGCGATGATGGAAAAAGTTGGTATCCCTGATCCCAAAAAACGTTTTGACGATTATCCATTCCAATATTCAGGTGGTATGAGACAGAGAATTGTCATCGCTATCGCCTTATCATGTCAACCCAAGATTCTCATCTGTGATGAACCTACCACAGCATTAGATGTGACCATTCAAGCACAGATTATCCGTTTGATTAAGAAATTATCTAAAGACTTAGGCTTTACCACAGTTTATATTACTCACGACTTAGGTGTTGTCGCTAACGTCGCTGACCGTGTCGCAGTTTTGTATGCTGGTCAAATCGTCGAATTAGGAACTGTCGAAGATATCTTCTATGATCCTTATCATCCATATACATGGGCTTTATTATCATCCATGCCACAACTTGGACAAAAGGGCGAAGAATTATTCTCCATTCCTGGTACACCTCCATCTTTATATAGCAAAATCGTGGGCGATGCTTTCGCTCCAAGAAGTGAATATGCTTTAGCCATTGACTATGTCAAAGAACCACCGATGTTTGAAATTAATGAACATCACTTTGCTAAGACATGGCTTTTAGATCCACGTGCACCAAAGATCTCTCGCCCTGAGAAAATTCAAAACCTCCATGAGAAAATGGTGAAGATTTATGGTGACGGAGAAATTAAATAAAGGAGGGTTTTATAATGAAAAAAGAAAAAGAAAAAGTAATTAATAATAATCCTCTTGAAGGACATGAGAATGAAAAGGGCCAGATGCCCATCATCTCCATCCAAAATATTGATATTACCTTTGGTAGAGGTCGTAAATTATTTAAAGCTGTCAGTGATGTCAGTTTCGATATCTATCCCGGCGAGACATTCTCTTTAGTCGGTGAATCCGGTTCTGGCAAAACCACAATTGGAAGAGCCATTGTCCGTATCAATCCGTTAGCCGCTGGTGCGATTTATTATAATGGCAAGAGAATATCCGGAAAGCTTTCCTATGCTGAAAATAGAAAAGTGGTCAGAGATATTCAGATGATCTTCCAAGATCCTGCCGCTTCATTAAATGAAAGAGCCACAATTGATTATTCCATTTCTGAAGGTTTGCACAATTTCCATCTTTATAAGAATGAAGCCGATAGAGTGGAAAAGGTCAGAAAGATTGTTCAAGAAGTTGGCCTTTTACCTGAACATTTAACCAGATATCCTCATGAATTCTCTGGTGGCCAACGTCAAAGAGTGGGTATTGCCCGTTCTGTGGTTATGGAACCAAAGTTCATCGTCGCTGATGAACCTATTTCTGCATTAGACGTCTCTATCCGTGCTCAAGTCCTTAATCTATTAAGAAAATTCCAAAAAGAACAGGGATTAACTTATTTATTTATTGCTCACGATTTATCAATCGTCAGATTTATTTCTGATAGAATTGGTGTTATTCATTTAGGAAGAATCGTGGAGATTGCGGAAACCGAAGAATTATTCGCCCATCCATTACATCCATACACCAAATCATTATTATCAGCGATTCCAATTCCTGATCCTATCTTGGAGAGAAATAAATCATTATTCGTCTATGACCCATCTGTTCATGATTATTCCGTAAACAAACCATCTTTAGTGGATATTGGTGGCAAACATTTTGTTTACGGCAATGAAGAGGAAATTGCAAAATATAAGGAAGCGCGTTTTGGAAAATAACGAAAGAAAAAATATCTCATTAAGTAAAACCAAACACTTTGAACTTATCATCATCGCGTTTGTGGTGGCAGTGGCGGTGGCCGCTGTTTTAATTACGTGCAGTGCTTTAGGAATCTTTAATAACGCTACAGGGTATGCGGAATTGGAAACCGCCACTTATAGTGATGTTAAATTTGCTCACAATATTCATTGCTATATCTACTTTAAAGGCAATGAAATGCAAGTGACTTCCAAGAAAGGAAAAGCCAATTCCTTATTCTCCACATCATATCGTGAAATCTATATGATGACTGACCCATATGTTGACTATTCTCCATATTCCGTTTCTTTGAAACAGATTAACAAATCTTTAGGAGAAGATGTCAAAGTGGATGAGAGATTATATCTTTTGTTAAAAGATGCTTATCAAAAGAGTGATATTCAAAATAATAATTATTCCTTATTTGCAGCACCTTTATTTCATGAATGGGATTCATTACTATATTCTGGAGCTTTAGGTAATTATGAAAGCGATCCATTATTCAATGACGAAGAAGCCGATTATCTTTCGAATTTGGCAAATATAATTAATGATACATCTAATTATTCTCTAGAATTTAAAGATAATAATGTTGTTAATTTAAATGTTTCCCCAGAATATAAAGAGTTCTTAGATTCTTATAGTAATAATGCTCCTATTATTTCCTTAAATGCTTTAGAGAACTCTTATCAGATGCAATATATCGCTAATAAATTAGAAGAAGCGGGATACGAAAATGGATATCTCGTTGATGATTTCGGTAATGGTATCACTTTAAAAGGCTTTACCTCTATGAATCACAATCTTTATGATATCGAAGATGGTGGTGCGCATCTATTTGGTCATATCTCAATGAATGGTCGTTATCGTTTTAGCGCTACTCATCATTTCTTAGTTAATCCTTTAAACAGTCCTTATTTCTATGATGTCACTAAAGATGATAATATTTATCATCGTTCCTCATATCTCAAATTAGAAGATGGCAGTGTCTATGATCATTATCTATCCACAAATCTATTCTCTGAAAATCTCGATTTACCATCATTAGTATTAGAGAATAATAAACTTCCAATCAAAGACAATACATATCTATCTGAACAGGCTGATAATTATAAGTTTTTATTAGTAAACAATAGTTCTAATAAAGAATTAATTGTCCAACATGAATTTAATGCTTTTACAATATACAAAAATGATTATAATTTTGTTACAATTTAAGGAGGTAAAATTATGAAGAAAAACAGAGCCTTATCACGTTGCTATTTAGGAGGATACTTCTTATGGGCATTCGGTGTCGTTCTCGCCGCCTTAATGTTCTTAAAGATTTCCTTAGGATTGATGATTGCCCTTATCGTTGTGGCAGTCCTGATTTTAGGTGTTGTCATCGCCTCTCATGTTCTCTATAACAAAAAGCAATTTAATCTCTATATCTACTTCTCCTTTACCTCTTTTGGTCTTTCCTCTCTCTTTGTCTTAGCCGCTTTCATCTTCGAGATGGTTCTTCAAGGAAAAGGGGAAGGAGCTTTATACGCCACGCTTATGCTTAGCATTTGTCTCGCTGGCTATATCCTCGTCGATGTCTTCTTAACTCTCGTCAACATCAAATTGATGAAGAAGATAAAGACCGGAAATTTTGAAGAAAACTAAGAAATAACGCGGAATTACGCGTTTTTCTTTAATTTATATATTAAAAATTCCAACATTGTGATAGTATAAAAAAACAGGTGAAATTATTATGCCATTTTGTAAAAGTTGTGGTGCAAGAATATCAAAATTTGATAAAGATATATGTCCTATTTGTGGTGTCAAAAAACCTTTAGAAGGTGCAACCAGTGACACTATCGAAGTGACTAGTGAACTAGACATCCATTCCAGAGATATCAAAAAGATTTATGCTGGCCATTTTAAACTTACCGCTTTCTTATGGTTTGCTTTCTTAGGATTTACCGGTGCCGGTTGGTTCTACTTAGCTTTCAAAAAGAGAGGAATTATCTGGTTAGTGTGTAACCTCGTTGTCTTAGGTGGACTAATTGGATTATTCGGTTGGTTAATCGGATTCAATTCCTGGATCAGTTACCTCGCACCCGTCGCGGTTGTATATCTCGTGAATATGGCTATCGGTGTCTACTATTTAGTGAAGAACGATACCAAAGATGGTAATGGAGAATTCATTCATTAATGCAAAGATATTTTGCAGATAAAAAAGATAATCAAATTCTATTAGGTGATGGCGATGTCCATCATCTTTTGCATGTTATGCGTGCGCGTATAGGTGATGAAATTGAAGCGGTCGCAGACAATCATCTCTATGCCTGCATCGTTAAAAGCATCAACCCATTAAATATTGTTATTAATTACGAAATACCAATAGATAGTGAACTCCCCTCTAATGTCACTTTATTCTTTGCCTTAGCTAAAGGCGACAAAATTGATTTTGTGGTGCAAAAGGCCACGGAATTAGGAGTCTCTCGCATCGTTTTAGTGAAGACAGAAAGATGTGTCACTAAATTTGATGGTGATAGTATCAAACACAAATTAGAGAGATTTAATAAGATTGCTAAAGAAGCAAGCGAACAATCCCATAGATTAGTGATTCCCGTAATTATCGGAGTGGTGGATATCAAAGATATACCTAGTGATTTATTATGCGCCACTAACTTATTAGCGTATGAAAAAGAAGCTGGCGCTACCGATAACTTCTTTGAAGAAGTGAAACAAGATCAATCCATCTCGGTGATGATTGGTCCAGAAGGTGGTTTCTCTATTGATGAAGTGAAGTTATTAAAAGAAAAATATCATTTTGAAACAATATCCTTAGGCAAACGTATCTTGAGAACAGAGACCGCCGCGGTATATGCTTTAAGTGTGATATCATTTATGCTAGAGAAATAATATGACCCTCTACGAGACTTTAGAAAGAAAACAGAAATATAGAAGACCATTCTCCAATACCGAAGAATTTAAATTCTTTATGGAGAATAGACATCTTTTAGGTGCTTTTAGAAGATTCGATAATCTCTATGATAGCGAAGAAAATGAATTCGATATCATGAGAGCGGACATCTTATTGATGGGTTTAAATAACAAGAAAGTCTTCGAGGAAGAGATTACTAATATCCATAATCATGGGATGAATGATCATGAGAAGTTCGTTACCACTTTAAAAGAAAGAACTATCGATCAACCATATTTTGAAGTGGATAATATCCAAATCTACATTCCTTTCTTCTCCCGCGCTTTAAATGATATGTATGTCAATGAACCAGAGAAGTTACTCCATCTTCCTTATAGCGAACTCAAAGATGATTATGAAAACGCCTGCATCGATCCCTTTGATACCTATGGTAGTGAATTATTTAATTCCTATTTCACATCTTTAGTGAAGATTTCTTCTTCTAAGAACGTCAGTGCATTCTTCCATTATGACACTAACTCTTTATACTTCATCAATGACCAAGGAAGACTTGATGCCAAGATTGTCCTATTTGATAAATATATGAAAAAGCCCGCTTTTACGCATATGATTGAGAGATTAACTCCGGTCGCGGATGCTTATTATAATAATGACCGTCTAAGAATGGTCATCGCTCTTAGAGATAGCAAATTAATCTCTATGCAGATGTTCAAGATATTAACGGAAAAGAAAAGATGAAATATAAGATTATCTCCTTAGGATGCAAAGTTAATTCTTATGAATGTTCGGCTATAGCCTCTAGCTTACAAAATAGAGGTTTTTTTGAAAGTGATGATAATCCAGATGTCGTCATCATCAATACCTGTTCAGTCACCGCCACCGCGGATCAGAAGTCTAGACAGCATATTCGTAAGATGATGAAAGAATATCCAAGCGCGATATGCGTGGTCATGGGTTGCTATTCTCAAGGGAATGTCGATTACATTCAAAAAGAGATAAATCCCCATATCATCATCGGCACTTCTCACCGCCACCAAATCGGCGATTTAATCGACGAATATCTAAAGAACAAACAAAATATCGTCCTCGTAGATAAAAACACAAGAACGCTCGATTATGAAGAATTAGGAGTGACTTCCTATTCCGAGAACGTTCGCGCTTATTTAAAAATCCAAGATGGGTGTGATAATTTCTGTACTTACTGCCTCATTCCCTATAGAAGAGGAAAGATGAGAAGTAGAGCAAAAGATAAGGTCATTGAAGAAGCTAAGCATCTTATTGATAAAGGATATCCAGAAATAATTCTCACCGGCATCCATGTCGGAGGATATGGAAGAGATTTAGAGAATACCTCCTTTTCTGATTTAGTGAAATCTTTGATTTCCTTACCAGGTATTGGTGGTTTAAGAATATCCTCAATTGAGGAAAGTGAAATCGATGATGATTTAATCAATATGATTATTCATAGCGATGTCCTCGCTAAACATTTACACATCCCTCTACAAAGTGGAAGCGATACCGTCTTAAAGAGAATGAACCGCAGATACACATGCGAAGAATTCTATAACAAGTTACATCTTCTAAGAGAAGCTTTACCAGATGTCGCCTTGACCACAGATGTTATCGTGGGATTCCCTGGTGAGAGTGATGAAGAATTTAATGAGACTGTTAATTTTATTAAGAAGTGCGATTTCAATATGTTACATGTTTTCCCATTCTCCGCGAGAGAAGGTACAGGCGCATATTTGATGAAGAATCAGATTGATCCGAGAATTAAAAAAGAAAGAGCTCATGTCTTATTAGAATTATCTAAAGAGCTATGGGATAAATACGTTTCTAGATTTATTAATAAAGAAGTGGAAGTTCTCATTGAAAAGAACGATAAAGATGGTTCATATGGCCACACAAACAACTATATTGATGTAAAAATCCCAAATAAATGTCTAAAACCAGGCCAAAAAGTAGTGGTTTTATTACAAAAAGATATGATTGTATCGAAATAAAATAGATATTTTTAGAACTTGACAAAAGAATTATTGACTGAATGTGCCTAAGTTAATATAATTAAGCACGCTGAGAATAAAGGAGAAAGCTTATGGCAGTCCCACAAAGAAGAATTAGTAAAACTCGTAAAAGATTAAGACGTACACATTTCAAATTACAAGTCTCCGGTTTAGTGACTTGTCCAAAATGTGG
>JBGUQI010000060.1:0-31201 GCA_045130875.1 Bacilli bacterium
CCGATTGTGGGATTGACTTCGATAATTTCAATTTTGAGTTTATTTTCAAATTGATTTTGGAGCATTTCTTCCATCTCTTTCGCAAGACCCATCGCATCGGTATGACCGATAATCACTCTATGGTCTTCGATATGGTCTTGTAATTTGACGACATAATCCAAGATTTTCTTTAAGGCATTAGCTCTACCTCTACCTTTATCGATAGAGACCATCTTACCTTCACTGCTGACATGGATAATGGGTTTGATGCCCACCAAACCACCCATAAAGGCTTTAAATCCACTGACACGGCCACTTTTAGCGAAGAATTTTAGGTTATCAGCATAGAAATATATCGGGAACTTTTCCACTTCTTCTTCGGCCCATTTTTGAATTTCTTCAATGGACTTGCCGGCTTTATACATATCCATCACTTCGATGGTGACGCCATAACTACCAGCGGTAATTGATTTAGTGTCGACGGTATAAAGTTTTCTTTCTGGGTATTTTGCGTATAGTTCTTCTAACGCTAAGCGCATGGAATTGAAGGTTCCACTCATCGCCGCGGAGAAGTGACAATATAAGATGTCATTGCCCTTTTTGAATTCGGGTTCGAAATAATCGATATAAGCTTGAGGTGGTAAAGCACTTGTGCTTGGCAAATTACCTTTTCTTAAGATGTCATAGAATTCTTTACCGTTAAAGACTTCAAAATCAACATATGGTCTCACTTCCTTATCCAATAAGGTGTAAGGCATAATGATTAATTTTGCCCCATATTGTTTAGCAATCTCTGGAGTAATATCAGAGTCAGTATCAACAAATAATGTGTACATAAAAATCTCTCACTTTCAGTTTAAGTTTAATGGAAGATTATTATTTTTATAAATAAATATAGATTTATTGTGACAAAATATTGAAATTGTCATTATTCTTGAGGAACTGGTTCCTCTTCTTTAACTTCTTCTTTAGGAAGGAGTTTATGAATCACAATTTCGTTAGCGATGTAATAGAAGAGAATGGTCAATAACGCACCCATACAGGTATCGGTCAAATAGTGAGCACCCACAAGCATACGGGCGAACATCACCACTAAACCCCAGGCAAAAGCACCCCAGAATAATAATGGTTGCCATTTTAATAATCTCTTATCGAGTAATGGCAAGGTACTTAAGAAGATCGTTCCCACCATCACCGCTGAGGAGTGACCGCTGGGGAATGATTTAAACTCTTCGCTAGTCAACACAGTAGAATCATAATGTTCATTGATATTTGTAATTATCTCTTTGTAATTAGAGCATGGTTTCCACCAATCATGGAAACTCTCGTAACCATTAAAGACCACAATACGATATCTCGGTCTATGCATGATGGATTTTAATAAGGTCACACCAGGCACTAAGGCAATGAAAATAGCCGCGGATAATACAAGTATTATAATCCACATCTTGGGATTCTCATTTTTTCTACCCATCAAATAACCCCAGACATAAATTGGAGCGATGATAACACCCATGATGATACAGCCTAACCAAGGATGTAATTCAGGGCGATCAAAGCCATTGACTGAGAAGACATCTTTACCTAAGAAATAGGTGGCGATGCCATAGGCCGCTGCGGAGAAGATATAAAGGATGACTTTGAGCCAAGTCTTCATATTCTTATCTCTCGCCGCAATCGCGGTTAAAGCTCCGCCGAAGAACGCTAAACAACCATAGCCAGGAAGCATACCAAAGGATGATACGACAACCCCGAATCCGTTGTAGCGGTCGAACAATGCTTCATTAATTCTTAAATCAAAAATAGAACCGAGAATGATACCGATAATCAGTAACCCACCGGCAATAAAGAAATGTAATCTTTTTTTCATAATAAAATACCGTCTTCTTTATTATAAATAAAATTAAAGGTTATTCTCAAACCCTTATTTCTTCTCAATATGATAATCGTAATCGACTTTTAAATTATGCAATTTGATGAAGTCTTTAATTCTCTCTAGTTCTTCTTCGTCATAGTCACTCGGTTTATGAGCGTCTATCCCGATAATAATCTTCACATCGTATTCTTTGGCAATATCCCAGAAGGCTCCACATGGATAACTCCCAAAGGTTTCTAAATCCGGTTTTCTTCTCGCTCCCTGAACATTGATTTCAAGAGGAACTTTATATTCTTCACAAGTCTTTAAGAGACTTCTGGTCAATTCTTCGACATGAGGAGTCATCTTATTAACCACAAAGTAATAGATATCTGGATGAGCGAGATAGGTAAATAATCCAGTTTTAACACCTTGAATCATCAACTCCACACCTTTATCTAAACCACCTTCGGGGTCTTGGTTATTAAATTGCCACCACCAACGGTCGTTATCTTTGTAGTAACAGTGTTGTCCTAAAATAAGGTATTCCACTTTACCGCTATTTAATAGTTCACGATAATAATCCTCGAAATTAGGGGAATATTCCGCTTCAAATCCGACATGGATTTCAATTTGGTCTTTATATTTATCTTTAAGATAATAGCAGCTATCTAGATAATCATCTAATAAATCACTATTACCTCTAATACCGGGTTGATTGTATTTGGGATCGGAGAAGATGATATGGTCACTAATCCCTAATCTTTTGATCCCCATCTTAATCGCCGCTAAAACGAATTCTTCATCTTCGCCATAGGCATGACCACATCTTTTTGTGTGGGAATGGTAACAATAATCAATCTTCATAATCGATTAAATCCTTCACCACTTCGCTAGCGATTAATAAACCGCAAGAAGCCGGGACAAATGCGTTACTTCCAGGGACTTCTCTCTTATGACCATCAGTGATAATTTCTCGGGGTTTTAAAGGCTTTTCTTTAGAATAAACCACTTTTAGATGGTTAATTCCAAGCTTTCTTAACTCTTGTCTAATGACCTTCGCTAATGGGTCCATTTCAGTCTTACTAATATCGCTGACGATAAATCCCATCGGGTTAACTTTATTACCCGCACCCATTGAGGAAATGATGGGAATGTTATTCTCTTTACATTTCTTAATGAGATTAATCTTTCCCTTAACTGTATCTATCGCATCAACGACATAGTCGTATTGGCTAAAATCAAATTCATTTTCGTTATCTTCTAAGAAGAAACAATTCTTTACATTCACTATCGCTTTTGGATTGATGGAAAGAATTCTCTCTTTCATAACATCCACTTTATATTTACCTAAGGTATCTTCTGTAGCGATAATTTGTCGATTGATATTAGTTAAAGAAACGACATCGTGGTCCACGAGAGTGAAGGTACCAACACCACTTCTCGCTAGAGCTTCAACGACATATCCTCCCACTCCACCGATACCAAAAATAGCGACGTGAGATTTGTTCAATCTTTCTATCGCTTCTTGGCCATATATTAATGATGTTCTAGAGAATCGTTCATCCATATTAACTGAGTGAATAGTCTTTATCTAATTGGATCATGAATTGATATTCAGGAAATTCTTTCTCTAATTCTAATTTAATATTAGAAATCACTTGTTCTGGTTCTTTTTCATCAAAAGAGAACACCAAGTCAAAGCTACAGATATGATGTTCGTTATCTACGAAGAAACCATGCAATTGTAAGATATTTTTATTATCTTTAATCAAAGATGAAATCTTCGTTCTGATGGCTCTTGAATCTTCAGAGTCTTCACTATCCGCGTAGATACCAACTGTGATAAAGATATGATATTTCTCATACACTAAAGCATTGATATTTCTTTCAATCATTTGAATCTCTCTTGCGGTTAAGTCGCCTTTCACCCCGATATGGACACTACCGATATTCTTTTGATGTCCATAATTATTAATAATTAAGTCATAGGCTCCTAAGACTCCAGGAACGGAATTGATATCCGCGATGATGTCTTTAATCTCTTGAGCGTCATGTCTCTCACCGATAATAGAGGAGATGGATTCTTTTAAGATAGAAATACCAGTTCTAATGATGAAAGCACCGATTAAAATACCTAAGTAACCTTCAACATACCAGCCAAAGGCATAGGAGAATATCGCCCCCACAAGTGTCGCCGTGGATAACAAAGCATCGAATAAGGCATCGACACCACTAGCTTTAAGAGAAGCGCTATCGACTTTCTTACCCTGTATTCTAAAGAATATACCGATACCAACTTTCACTAATACCGCGACACCAATAATGATTAATGACCAGATTTCATAATTTGGAACCGTGTCATGTTGGAAGAAATCAATAATTGAAAGTATTGATTCATAAATCGCAATAACACCTGCGGCTAAGATAATGAAAGAAATGATAAATGAGGTAACGTATTCAATACGGCCATGGCCAAAAGGATGTTTTCTATCAGGTTTCTTATTGGAAATCTTTGCACCAATAATAGTGACAACACTGGATAAAACATCGGTTAAGTTATTGACCGCATCCATAATAATGGCAACGGATCCCGCAAGGAAACCGACAAAGGCTTTAAAAGCCACGAGAAAGATATTACCGATGATACCGATAATACTCGTTCTAACGATTACTTTTTCTCTTTTTCTTTCATCCATCATAATTAATCAGTATTTCTATTTTATAACAAAAATATAAATAGTATAATAATTCCGTTAAAAAAGGAGATACATATGCACAAATTAGTATTGATTAGACATGGCGAATCCGAATGGAACAAATTAAATCTCTTTACCGGATGGACCGATGTGGAATTAAGTGAAAAGGGTGTGGAAGAAGCCCATAGAGCCGGAAGAGTCTTAAAGGAAAAAGGCTATGACTTCGATGTCGTTCATACCTCTTTATTAAAAAGAGCCATTCACACAATGAACAATGTCTTATTTGAATTAGACAGAGAATGGTTACCAGTCTATAAGTCTTGGAGACTTAATGAAAGACATTACGGTGCTTTACAAGGATTAAATAAAGCCGAAACCGCTGCTAAATACGGTGAAGAACAAGTTAAAATCTGGCGTCGTTCCTATGACTGCCCACCACCAGCTTTAGAAAAAGATGATCCAAGAAACCCCGCTTTGCAAGCCCAATTCAGAGATGTCGATCCTAAAGATTTACCATTAAATGAATCCTTAGAATTAACCGTCAAGAGAGCGGTCCCATACTTTGAAAAAGTCATCAAACCAGAAATGGAAGCTGGCAAGAGAGCCTTAGTTGTTGCCCATGGTAACTCCTTAAGAGCTTTAGTCAAATACTTCGACAATATGGCGGATGAAGAAATCGTTGGTGTCAACATTCCTACCGGTGTCCCACTAGTGTATGAATTCGATGACAACATGAAAGCCGTCAACCACTACTACTTGATGGATGAAGAAGAACTCAAGAAGCAGATGGAAGCCGTTGCTAATCAAGGCAAAGCTAAATAATTGTTATTTATAAAATAAATAAGATGCGAGTCAAATCGCATCTTTTTTAAAATCCCATGATTAAGCAGGTAACATATCCTGCCGCTACCGCAGTGATAAACGTTATAAGAATAATCCAGATGATATTCTTCGCTCCCTTGCGGTTTCTTAATAAGACGGTTAAACCTAATCCAGCGTTGACTAATAAGCCGGATAATAAAGCACCAAATGATAAGGAATTCTCTAAGAATAATTCGCTTAGTAATAAACTAGAAGCACAGTTAGGAATTAATCCGATGATCGAAGCGAATAATGGAGAGAGATATTTATTACTATTAACAAAGTTAATAAAATTCTCTTCTCCCACCAATCCGATGATTAAACCTAAAGCGATATTGATCACTAAAACATAACCAAAGATTTCTAAGGCATGAATGAGAGGATGCATCAAATGCTTATCCATCTTCTCATGATGATGGTTATGGCAAGATTCATCTTCGATATGCGCATGTTCTTTATCAGGAGCATCTTTTCTAAAGATTAAATCAGAGAGGATTCCAATGATGAAGCCAATGACGAATTTTAATCCTAATAGAGGTAGTACCATCACCATCTTCTCCGGTTTACCTGACGCTAAAATAGCGATAAAAGCTTCGTCGCTACAGGATAGGAATATTGCGATTAAGGTACCAATAGAAATATATCTTCTTATATATAAATCCGCACCTAAGACACTTGTCCCACATTGAGGGATTAAACCGAAGAGAGAACCGAATAATGGACCGGTTCTTTTTCTTTTAATAAGAAAATCCGCTAAACGGGTTTCGACAAATGATAAAAGAATATGGATTAATAAAACAAATCCAAAGACTAAGACGCTATCTTTAAATGCATCGAAGAGGATTTCACCTATCATTCTTGCAATCCTCGCATAAACCGTAGAGGTTCACTTTTGTGACATCTACTTTGAAACCGTGTTCATCTTCGATATGACCTAATAAGTGATTCACTTCACCACATTCTAAGTGGATGAGCTTTCCACATTTCTCACATATTAAATGAAAATGCCGATGTTCATTTAAGCAATCAACATATTGAAAACAACAAGATTGATTGGGTCCGATAACATATTTACGAACCACACCTTGAGCTAATAAATCATCCATCAAACGATATAAAGTGGCCACCGGAATATCTGGTAAGGCTTTTTGAATCTCCAATATCGTGAGATGTTTGTCTTCATTATCTTTTAGATAATTAACAAGTTGTACACTATGTTTAGTCTTATATTTCATACCGCTACTATTATAGACATTTATCTTAAGATATCAATGAAAATGATAATCATTCTCATTTTTGGTATTTAAAAAGAAAAGGATGTCATATGACACCCTTATTAATTTTGTGATTTGTCTAGCCGACTTGTAGTCCGACTAATTCGATGTATGAACCCACTGGTGGATTTTCGATCATATGATATTGTGTATCGTCAGATTCGAATACTCCATGAGACTTAGAATCGAGTGAATCATAAGTGAATTCACTGGTTTTTTCATTATATGTATAAACAGTGAAGTTTGGTTTGATAGCAACACGTTCATCGGCTTTCGCACACACTTTCACTCTCACCATACCTTCGACTGGTTGAATATGTTCACCAACTTTGAACATACCATTTTTTACAACGGTGATGCCTTGATTGACTTTAGCGTTCTGTGCGGTCGCAAAGTCTAATTTGAGGAATTGACCAGTTTTTAAAACTGTTAAATAGAATTCGCCTTCAAAAACACTCTTATAAAATAAGCGGTTTTCATATTCGTTTTCAGCGTTAAATCCTCTGGGACTATAGATGGAATATCCAGATGCATAATTGTCGGAAGCGGCTTTAATCCAGTATTCGCCAGCGGGAATATCAAAACCAACGGTTAAAACCTCATCTTTTTTGTCGCCTTCACCATAGACTTTCATGTCGACAACTTCTTCACTTTGAGAAGCTGGTTCGGTGGTATCACCGCTATCCTTTTTAGGACCTAAAGAACAGCCAGCAAGGGATACGGCTAAAAGGGGAAGTAATAATAAAAATTTTTTCATAATAAAATACCTCTATAGTTTGATTAAATCATACTTTTTGAAACTACAACAAGAGTTGTTTTGGCAAATTATCAAAATTTTGAAAAACAATAGAGGCATATAAAAAGACGTTATCTAATGATAACGCCCATTTATAATTAGCTATTAACTATTTTACATCTCTCTTTCTAAAGATCAACCAGCCACCGAGTAAGAAGACGGTTGTGTAGATAGCGTTATTGCAGATACCAGCGATGAATGTATCATCAGTCATGGTTAATGTACCCTTAAGTGAATCGATGATACTGGCATCGTTCAAGGCATACATTGGATTGATAATCTTCATTAATTTCACAAAGACTTCCATTCCCTCTGTATCTTTCATCAAAGAAGCAATCATACCAGAGAAGTAGCACATCATCACTACCACGATGACCACAGGAATACATGGTCCAATATTTCTAAATAATGTCGCAAAGAAAATTGTGAAGGCGGTAATGTTGATATAAACCAAGATGGTAATGATTAACATTCTCACGAAATAGGCAGCGTCGATTTGACCACCTAAGCTTGTGGATCCCATAATCGTGCCATTGATATCAAAACCACCGAAGATGGAACCTAAACCGACACAGAGACCGACATAGGCGATTAATAAGGATAAGGTGAAGATTAATCCGGAGAGGAATAATGTGAAGTAAATCTTTGATTTACTATTTCCGGTAATAATCTTATTTCTAATCGTTCCTTGGGTGAATTCTAAGACGGTAAAGGAGATGAGGTTAATGGGTATTGCGATACCGAAGTTCTGGGCTGGACTGATGGAGTTAAAGAACATCGATTGACCAGTACATAGATTGTGTTGGATACCTTCTTCACCAGAAGATAAGACATCGATACCGAAATAGATGAGGGAGAGGACTACCGCTAAAGCGAGTCCAATAATCATCGTGATTCTAAAAGTTAAATCCTTGGATAACTTGAAGAAGAAGGCTCTAAATAATTTTCCCATATTAATATGCCACCCCCTTCACTAAGTTCAAGTAATAATCTTCGACGCTTTCATCGGAAGAATTAATCGCGGAGATGTGGACTTTATGAGAGGCTAAATCGGAGACGAATTTTCCGATATCGACATCGTCATAAACTTTGACATCGCCATTGGGGAATACTTTGTATTCTTTGATATTTAACTTCTTTAATACTCCTTCAATGGCTTTCACATCATCAACCTTAATCTTTAAGGATTTACGGCATCTATCTTGTAATTCTTCAACGGTCAATTCTTCGATTAAATGACCATGAGAAATAAAGCCATAAACAGAAGCGATTTTCTCTAATTCTGAAAGAATATGAGAAGAAATTAAAACGGTAATTCCTTCATTTTTGTTTAATTCAATTAATAAATCTCTTAATTCAGCAATACCTTGAGGATCTAAGCCATTCATCGGCTCATCTAAGAGCATTAATTTAGGATGATTAAGAAGCGCCAAAGCGATGCCCATTCTCTGCTTCATACCTAAGGAGAAGTTTCTCACTTTCTTCTTCCCGACATTGTCGAGATGAACTTTAGTTAAAAGCGTCATCCTCTGTTCGGGAGTTAATTTAATGCCAAGATACATCTCTTGGAAAATCATATTATCTAACGCAGTCATGCTGGGAACTAGGGAAGTGGTTTCCACAATCGCGGACATCTCTCTTCTCTTGTCGTAAATCTTTCCTGACTTATGGGAGACACCAAAAAGAGAATAACCACCAGAAGTGGGTTCCGCTAAACCGGTTAATAGACGCATAATCGTAGTTTTACCACTACCATTCTCTCCGACGAAACCATAGATGGTACCCTCGGGAATATGCATATTAACTTTATTAACCACGTAGTTCTTGCCATATTTTTTGCATAGATCTTTGGTTTCTACTAAGTACATATGTTACCCTCCTGTCTAATATATTATTATCTCAATAAATATAATTTACAATTTATTTAGATGGCCACACAAAGGTATTGTTGAGGTTATATTCCCCATTATCGATGAGGAGATCTTCTCCTGACATCGACTTATTCACCATCGTTAAAAAGTAGACCCAATCTGCGACTTCTTCTTCACTCATCCACTTTTTCATGGGTGTGGCTTCCATCGCTTGATTCCACAATTCTTCATCATCAAAAACTTCTTTATTGCTCTCGGTGAGAACTCCTCCTAGAGAGATAGAGTTAACGGTGACTTGCCTGTCAGCGAGTAAAGAAGCGACATGTTTCATATATCCGACAATACCCGCTTTAGAGGCGACATATTGAGGAAACTCAAATCCACTTCTACTGGAAGCTGAAGCATTGAACAATATCGATTTGATACTATCGTTAAAACCATACTTCTCGACAGTGTTGATCGAACCCACTAAGTTGTTAGTGATATCATCTTCACTGTTTTGCTTTCCAGCATTAACAAATAAGATGTTGATACCTTTGATATCAGGGAGTGTTTCTTTTTTAGAAACATCACACATATAATGATGATAATTTTTATCCTGGATATTGGATTCTAATAAATCTAAACCATAGACAATATGTCCTTGTTTTAAAAACCTTTTAGCGACCGCTAAACCGATACCACGACTACTACCCGTTATTAACACATTCATAAGTTTTACTCCTCTCTAAGTATTCAAAATAAGCTTTGCCCACTTCTTGTTCTTTCCATTTCTTACACACCCAATATCCAAAGGGTGAGAAGACGACTTCTAATACTAATTCTAAAGCCGCGCCGATAAGAGAACAGGTCACGCATTGTACGAATGTCCAATGGAATCCATCCCAGAATATCGGAGCGAATAACATAAATGTTAAAACTGCAAAAATTAAATTATCAAAGAATTGTCCAAAGAATGTGGAGATATAAGTTCTAGTGATGAACGCTAACTTTCCATCTGGATTCTTTTTAAACATTTTCCCAATAAAGAAATTGGAGAAATTATTGATAATTGCAGAACAGAGGAACGCCACTGTGGAACTCAAAAGAATAAACCAAGTTCCTCCAAATATTTGATTGAATGCCGCGTAATCATCAGCGTTAGAGGGAATGATACTCACAATAAAGAAGATGAGACACGCTAATAAGTTAACTAACATCGCAAAGACTGAAAGTCTTGTCGAAGCTTTGGGGCCAAAGTGTTTGGTGACAATATCCATGCATAAGAAGGATAGCCAGCTCACTAAGATACCACCATCGATAGCGAGGTATTCAGTTTGAACTAAAGTTTTATTAGCTAAGAGGTTCATGGTGATGACCGATATAACAAAAAGAGCCACCACAACGGATGGAACATTTCTTAACAGTAAAACTGATTCTTTAAAACCTCGCACCAAAAAATTTGGCTTTGAGTTTTCTTTTTTCATAAATGTTCTCCTTGGTTTTATTTTGTTAAGCGAAGGATTTAGAGGCCGAACTCCGCTTGTGGCATTATTATAACCTTTTAATAATAAAAAACCATCATTAATTGATGGCTTGTTTGTTCTTATTATGATAGGTGACGAACTTGATGTCGTAATCACCATCTCTTATCGTTTCACTTTCAGACACTATTTCGAAGTTTTCATCGGCATCGATATTAACAAAGAAGACTTCCGCTCCTCCGATAGCGTCGACCTTGGTGAGGTAGACATAGTCTACAAATGGTAATGTCTGCTTATACATAGAAGCTCCACCGATGATGTAGACATCTTCTTTTTTAGCATAATCATTCACCACTTTTAAGAATTCTTCAAAGGAGTGAACATTGATAACTCCTTCATAGTTATGCGTGGGATCCGCGGATAAAACAATATTAGTTCTATTCTTTAAGGGTTTAGAACCAGGGAAAGATAATAAAGTATTCTCCCCCATCGCTACGACATGGTTGAGTGTGGTATTCCTAAAGAACTTCATATCTTCCTTCAAAGAGAAGAGAAGACCGTTCTTTTTGCCAATACCGTATTCTTTATCACAGTTTAAAATGGAAATAATCATAGTTTAGACCGCTACAGGGATTTTCTTATCTAACTTTTCGTATTCGTAATCCACTAACTCAAAGTCTTCTACTTTGAAATCATAGAAGTTTGTGACGTTAGGATTGATGATTAATTTAGGAGCTTTGTGCTGAGGTTTGGCAATCACTTCTTTCACTAAATCAACATGTCTATCATAGATATGCGCATCAGCGATAACGTGGATGAGTTTTCCAGGTTTTAATCCTGAAACTTGGGCAAACATCATAATCAAAATCGCATATTGGACGACATTCCAGTTATTCGCTGTTAACATATCGTTGCTTCTCTGATTTAAGATGCCATTAAGCGTGTCACCAGTGACATTGAAGGTCATGGAATAGGCACAGGGATATAAATTCATCTCATGTAAATCTTCAAAGTTATATATATTAGTTAAAATACGACGAGATTGAGGATTGTGTTTTAAATCATATAACACTCTATCGACTTGATCGAATTCACCTTCGGGATAAATGGCCTTTTTACCTAATTGGTAACCATAGGCTTTACCGATAGAACCATTTTCATCCGCCCAAGAATCCCAGATATGGGGTTTTAAGTCATGGATGTTATTGGATTTCTTTTGCCAGATCCAAAGGATTTCATCAATACAGGATTTAAAAGCGGTTCTTCTAATCGTTAGAATTGGAAACTCTTCTTGTAAGTTGTATTCATTGACAATACCGAACTTTTTAATCGTATGAGCGGGTGTTCCATCTTCCCAACGAGGACGGACAGGTAAATCTTTATCATCAAAGCCATTTTCTAAAATGTCTTTCATATTTTTAACAAAAATTACATCAGCACGAGACATAAACAAACCTCACTTCTAAATTATTATCACTTATTTGCTCTTTTTATAAAATATAAAAAATTTTTATTTTTCTATTGCAATCGCTATTTTCTTCATATAAAATACTTGTGTATTCATATACCAAATATTTTCAAATGAAAATATTTGAATACTTGTTTTCAACATCGCTTAGAAACTAAAAACGGAGGCTACAAATATGAAAAAAGCACTACTCATTCCCGCGCTACTAGTCGTTCTATCTCTCACCTCTTGTCAGGGACAACAAGAGGCATCTTCTTCTGGAACACCGATATCTTCCAAAAGTGAAGAGAGTACAGAGCCCTATTCCTTCAGTGAAGATCCCATCATTTTAGAAGATGACCAAGTCCTGGTGACCTTAGGATCAAACTTCAATAAACAAAGACCAGATTATAAGCTTGTCTTCCATTTTGGAGATGATGTCTTCCCCGCAAGCGCTAAGACATATTCCAAGGAATTATCTTATCTATCATTCGGTAGTTCCGCCTGTAATGGTAATAGAAACCTACTCCACGAGTTCTACACTCGTATCGGTTATGATAATTTCTATGCTTGTCCCGCTTATAATATCGAACCAACAAAAGACACAATGGGATATTTCTTCGCTCATAAAACCATAAATGGTTCAGAGATGATTTCTGTCTCCCTTCGTGGTTTTGATTACGGTGCCGAATGGGCCAATAACTTCCTCATGGGAGCTACTGGTAACCACCAAGGCTTTGATGAAAAAGCCGAAGAAGTCCTTACCGGTTTAAAAGGATATATCAATGATTTCTATAGCGATTCCAATGTTAAATTATGGATTACTGGTTATTCTCGTGGAGGCGCTGTCGCTAACATGTTAGCCGCCAAGATTATGGAAGATACAACCTTAGATATCCCTGCGGAAAGTACCTATGTCTATACTTTTGAAGCTCCTCAAGGTTTAACTCAAGCCAATGCTAAAGCATATGAAAATGTCTTCAATATCGTCGATGCTTGCGATATCGTTCCTAAAGTAGCGCCTCAAGCCTATGGCTTATACCGCTGTGGAACTGATATTAATGTCTATCCTAGTAACTTCGATGAAGTGATGAAAGAATTTGATAGAGGTATTGAATTTCCTAAGTTCGGTCGTAAAACTGGATATTATGATACCGAAGATCAATTTGCAGAGCATATTTTAAGCAAACTATTAGAACCAGAAGACACTGATGCCGTTTCCTTACATACCCGTGAATTATTCGTCAGTAACTATCAAGAAACCATCCTCTTCATGTTTGACTTCATCTTATCTTTAGATGCTTCTACACAAAGCGATTTAATGGATGCTATTTCCAAAAATGCTGCGAAACTCGTGGGCAATGAGAACAATTTATATAATAAGGTGGTTAAACCAGTCCTCGATGAACATAACGTCCAATACGAAGAAGAACCCTTAAAAACACACTGCCGTATTATCCAAGTGCTAGCCATCAAAAAACTCAATATCATCACCCAAGTTATGGGCGATAACGGAAATAGGATGCTCATGCACCACTACCCCGAAATCAATTACGCATTATTGAAAAACTATAACGACAATTTATAAAAGAAAACCACACAAATGTGTGGTTCTTTTTTTACTATTTCTTGAGTAAGAGATAATTCATCAAAGCTTGAGTAAGCAAGAGATATCTCTCGAATTTTGTGTAATCCTTAAAGTGCTCGTATCTATCTTGAGGATTCTTCTTATCGTAATTTAATTCTTTTTCACCTTTGAATTGTTCACTGGTTAAATCGAAGATGACACCATCGACGACATTGTAGCAATGATATCCACCATCATCCATAGGAATGCCATAGACTTCACCACCAAAGATATCTTGGACTAAGAAGGCGGTTATGGAACATTGACCGATGGTAATATTTTCTTCTTCACTCCATTGATCTCTTAATCTAGGAGCGCAGGTCTCTCTAGACCAGCAGTGACATAATGCCCAATATAATTCTCTGGGATTATCGATATTGGGATAGAGTCTAAATTTAGGCGCCATCGTAGCGTTTTCAGCATTATAGAATTTGAGTTTATAAGTAACAGCCATATTAATCATTTCCGATTGAGCGATTGTTCAACCGTGAAACCTCCTTCATATCTTTTGGATAACTTATTAATATTATATTTCATAATATCTTCTATTGTCACATTTAAAATTGTGGCTAGTTCCGCGATGTACCACATCACATCCCCTAATTCCTCGATAATTTTATCTTTATTCAAGGGATGACCTTGGGAAATATGTTTCTTTACGATATCGATTACTTCACCGGATTCGCCACATAATCCCATCACTCCATTGATGAGAACTTCTCTTTCATCCAAATCTTTGTTCAGCGTTTTCATCGCTAAAGCTTGATATTCATTTGCGGTCATAGAGATATACCTCCAAAGTTTATTTATATAAAGTCACAGCAAATCCCACTTGAATTATGCTTTTATCGACCTTTCAGATGATACTTTTCTTTGATTTCTTTTTTATTTAAATACATCGCATCGTCAGCGCGTTGTAAAACTTCTTGATATCTTTCTCCCTCTTGATATAAAGCAGTTCCCACTGCCGCGGAGAATATCAATTTTTGTCCTTCATATTCAATAATTGAATATTCTAAAACTTCTTTAAAGTGTTGCATCGTCTCATCAAAGCGTTCTAAATCTTCACCATAGACAATGATGACGAATTCATCACCACCGACATGGAAGATTTTGCTGGAATGGAATATTGTGGGTAAAGTATGTCCGCATCTCACCACAAGATGGCATCCGTAGCGGTGACCATAGGCATCGTTCGTAGTTTTTAAATTATTGACATCCACCATCACGATTCCATATTTCTCAACATTATTGTCACTAACTTGTTGAGCGATTTCGTTAATCGCATCTAAATAAGATCTTTCATTTAGCAAGCCAGTTAATTCATCGTGATAAGTTAATCTCGTTAATTCTTCTTGAGCTTTAAACTCTTTAATAGTGATATTGAAATGTCTAAATGCAGTGCAGACTGCGATGAGTATAAAAATAAAGATATCGACGATATTTTCTAATCCAAATCCTTCATCGAGATTCGTATCGATATGGAAAAAGGGATAATGATTGATACCGCTGAAAGCCATCATCGTTCCAAAGGAAACAACCACTAGGACAGTGTAATATATCGGTTCAACAATAAATAATCCCGCTAGGAAGGTAATGATGATGAGATAGAGGAATGGAGAAGCTCCGATATCTAAATCTAAAATACACACTAAAGTACCAGAAGCAATTAATAGAAATACATAAATATGTATAATTATCGCTACCGCTGTGGTTTTAATGATTTTATATTTGTTCAATATCAGGACAACAATGATGAAAACTGAAATCACTAAGAAAGCGATATAACCAACGAGATATAGATAATCGCTAATCGTTCCATTTGAGGTTTCATCATATTCCCAAAAGATAGAAAAGAATAAAGCGATTGTGGCAATGATTGAGGATAGAACAATCATCGATAAGCGATATTTTTCTACGTGTAATCCAATAATTCTGAAATTATCTAATATTTTTAATTTCTTCTGTTCTTTCATAAACGAATATACTTATTTTAACAAATAAATGTAAAAAACATATGAAAAAACCATATAATAAAAGATAGGAGTCAAATTATGTTACCACTTATCCTCTGTATTGTTTTCATGTCCCTGGGCGTTATCGCTCTAGTTCTCTTTTTAATTGAGAAAATTAGAAAGTATTCCGTTAAAGCCACGATGATTAAATCAGTGTGCTCATTATTGTTCATCGCTACCGCAGCGGTCGGTTTATACAAAAACGGCACTCATGTTTTACCAATTTATGTGACTTTAGCATTGATTTTGGGCTTATTAGGAGACATTTGGCTCGATTTCAAATATGTCTTCAAAGAACACGATAAACCCTTTACATACGCTGGTTTCGTAATGTTTGGTCTCGGTCATATCCTCTTTGTCACCGGTATGTTCCACGAGTATTACCACGGTGAACATTTCCTATACATCTTATTACCGATGATCGGTGGTCTCATCATGGGAGCATTAACCATCCTCTTAGAAAAACCAATGAAATTAAAATATGGAGATATGAAAGCCATCGGTGCTTGCTACGCTGTGTGCTTATTCTCCACTGCTTGCACCGCATTAAGCCTCTGTATCATGACTCAATTTAAGGTCACTACTTTAATCATGATGCTAGGAGGCGGCATCTTCTTCGCCATTTCCGATTTAATCTTAAGTGGTACTTATTTTGGAGAAGGAAAAGAAAGACCGGTTGATATCATCACCAACACGGCCACTTACTATATCGCACAATTTACAATCGCTTTTGCGATGTTCTTCATCGCTTAAAAAAAGAACTTGGCAAGCCGCCAAGTTTTTTATTTTATAAAAACAAATAATAGCATCATTGCCGTCGCCGCAAATAAACCTAATATTGATAATATCAAAGCGACAATGGAGAAGGCTTTAGTCAAACCCTGTTTAATTTCAGGGTTTTCTTTCTTTGCTTTTTTAGCGAGAGTTAACGCTACGATTGAGGCGGCAAACACTAATATACAAATAATTAAGAGAATAATTCTGACTGTGATTAAAATATTAATCTGTTCTTGAGTGACTCCAAGATCACTCATCACTTCCATAAAGGCATTGTTCATCCATGTTAAGGGCCAGAAGCCATATTCCTCTAATAGATAGACACCAAAAATACAAACGATGCTTAAAACCATCAAAATGATACCGATGAAAAAAGCCGCTATCGCCATAATACAAGCGACGATAAAGCCCGCTATTTGAGCAGAGAATATCACAATATCAGAAACAATAGCCCCGATAAGGGCGGTCAATATCAGCGCAAAAATCACAATAGCGATAATCTTTGCAGCTTTTGCCATTTTGTTTGTGGGAGTAGCAACTTTTACGGGTAAGTTTTCAGCCATATCTACAATATATCACAAAAAAGACATGAACCAAATCATGCCTTATTTAACAATTATTTAAATTTGATATTTATATTTCCGGTATCGGTATATATTTCGCAAAGTCCACCTTCTGTGGATTTGGGATAGTTAGGACTACCGCTACTTTGTTTGACATAGAATATCTTGCTAGTTAAGAACGTACCTTTGATATTGCCAGTACTAGTTTTGATATATAGAGTTTGGGCATCGCTATCTTCGAAGATAACATCACCTGTAGAAGTTCTTAATTCTGCATGACCATTGATAATGGTATTTGTGAGTTTAATGTTGCCAGTCGACGCTTTAGCGTATAATTCGCCCATGGTCGTATCTTTTAAGTCCACTCCACCAGTATCTGTGTTGAAGGAACCTTTATTTTCAATTTGACTAGAGAAGAAACTGATTTTTCCCGTGGAAGATTGGGATTCTAATTCTTTAGTGGTAACTTCTTCCATCACCTGGTTTCCAGTACTGGTCTTAGAGAAGAACTTTGTGGAAGCATTAATCTTGCTTAAGTTAAGTCTACCAGTAGAGGCTTGAACGGAGAAATCTTTAGTGTTGATATTACTCAAAGTAATATTACCAGTACTCGCTCTGACAGAAACTTGTTCAATGCCACTCGATTTTAAAGAGATATTCCCAGTATCGGTTTTCAATTTCACACTATTGAATGTATAGCCATATGGAACATCAATTTCACCAGTGTCAGTCTCAATTTCTAAAGATGAATATGAAGCCATCGGTAGAAAAACAGTGACTTTCATCTGTTGGAAATTAAAGATTCTTTCAAAAACATTACGACGATTGAAATATTTAATTAACAACTCTTCATTTTCAACACTAACTTCATGGATATCTTTTGTAGTTTGTTCACACACCACTTTTCTCTCATTATTCTCGGATAGTTGAAACTCGATATCTGTGGTATCGACATCAATCTTGATGTTGGATACAGTCTCATTGATTGCAAATTCTTTAGTGTCTTTCTTAACATTAGAAGCCGACACGATAGCGGTAACGGTAAAAACCGAGATTAGACTGAGCGCTATTCCTCCGACGATAATTGCTACAATTGCACCTTTTTTCATAATAAATCCCCTTCGATTTGCCTATTTATTATATAAGAAAAGGCACCGAAGTGCCTAATCTAATATAAATATTATCTATTTTTCTTTTCTCTTAATGAGAAGGAATGCTCCTAAACCTAATAGAGAAGGAACTAAGATGGATGCTGCAATAATAGATCCACCACAGCCTTTCTTCTTGGGTTTATCGGGAGTAACTGGTTCGCTTGAATCACCAGAAGGTTCGCTGCTTGATTCTCCACCATGAGGATCTTCCACCTCTTTCCAAACAGCCTTTAAGGTGAAATCACCTTCCACTGTCACTGTTTCGGTGGTAATTTCAGTTTCACCAATGGCCCAGCATTTGAATTCTTTACCATCAGGAGCGATAAAGTCACAAGCTGGTAAGGTATATTCTTCACCGAAGTTAACTTCGATGGGTTCCATGGTGCCTGAACCACCATTGGCATCGAATGTCACAGTGCAGACATCGTTTTCCCAAAGGGCTTTCACAGAAACGTTACCAGAGATATTGATGGTCGCACCTTCGCCATATTCTCTATCATTAACTTCCCAAGCCTTGAAATGTTTATGCGCGGGAGCGGTAAATGTACATTCTGGGAGCACATAGATACCATCATATGTCTTAGCGTCTTCCATGGTTCCGGAACCACCATTGGAATCAAAGGTAATTTGGAAATATGGAGCTTCCACATAAATAGCTTCAGCGGCCACACTACCATAAGGCATAACGAATGAGAGTCTGGAATTACCTAATAAGTTTTCTTCGACTTCCACACCAGTGATGTCCCAATGATCAAATACCCTACCAGTAGGAGCAACATCAGCGGATAACAAGACTTCTTGTCCACCGAGAGCACCAGTGACTACTTGACCATTAACAGTAGCAGTACCATTAGTGACACTAACAGCGTATCTATTAACGGACATCATTCTGAGAACGATTTTATAATTTTCTTTATAGCTATTAGTGAAATCGGCAGAGACAAGTGTGTAATCAGTATCATCAAGACCATCAATATGGAATTGACGACTGCCATCTCTCATATAACCATCTTGGTTAAGAATGTAATCTGAGGTACTTGGAACACTAAAATAGAATGAAAATTCATAAAGGGTGTCATTTTCAAAGATGTATGGATTATTATCTTGGTAAGTGTAAACACTTGTCTTGTTCTCACCAACAATTTTATAACACCAGTTACTAGATTCAGGGATTGTATAGTTAGCGTCCTTTGGAGCTTTAATTGTGCGTTCTAATAATGGCTCACCAGCGACAGGAATAACCACATTTTCCGCAGTTAATTCATCGATAACGTATTTATAAACAGGTTCGATGACTAAATCGGAAGCGGTCATTTCAAAGAACCAAGATCCATTATTAGATTCATAAATATCAGCAGTACCTAAAGTTTTGTTATAACTATAAAGAAGCTTTCCATCCACTATTTCATTGAGGTCTTGATTGAATTTGAAATATGTATATCTAGCTGATCCAACTGGGACAGGAGCGGCTTGAGTAATTTCTTGGGTACAGGCAGCGTCACTATAGAAGTGACCATCTGTAATAACAAGGTTATAAAGATTTTTAAAGTGGGCATCAATTCTTAACACACCAGCATCGTTATCGTTAATTCTAATCGTCACAGGATGAGATTCAGTGGAACATGGATAATGAGTGGTTCTATCACCCACTTGCCAATAATCAAACTCATAACCATCCGGAATTAAAGACTGAATATCACTCAATAAGGGCATTGTGATATCTTGGTTTTCATAATATAGTTCATTACTTGAACCAACGGTACTATAGCCAACATAGAATGTCACAAAAGAATATCTAATGGGATTGGCGGACATGGTGATAACTGTATCTCCAGTCACTTCTTCAATACCAAAAATATTTGAACTATAAGCAACTCCAGGAACTCTAAATATTTCTTTACCATTCGCGTAAATTTGTTCATTATCAGGAAGATTGTGATAAGGTTCTAATTCTAGCGCAAAACGGAAGTAAGAACCGGTTTTAACGGCCTCTGGATCATATGAACCAACTTGTTTGATATGAACACCTTTAAGGGAAGGATCGAGAGTAACTGTATGATAAGAATATGGAGTGATTCTAAATACTTGTCGAATTCTTCCAATTTCCATATTGCCTTCATATAAAACTAAGGATTCAGTAAGGTTATATAAAGCAACTTCATTTAATGTAAAGTTGATGGTTGCAGCATCTTCGGTATCGACATATCCGGATAAGATGGGATCCTCTGCACCATTCTTTCTTAAATCGTATTCTTTCTCTACTCTAACATTATTGTGGTCAAATTCTTGCTCAAGAACTTTTTTTACAACCGCGGGAATTGGTTCGTTATTAAAAGTAAATGAGAGATTTTCACCAACTTCATATTTATATTTCATGGCAGAAATTACTGAATCACCAACTCCACAAGCTGGATTAGCATCTTGGAAGAAGAGGATTTTTTTATAAATTGTTTCTTCTGCACCATAAAGAATTACTTTATCACTATCACCTAATCCTAGTTCGGCATAATGGAAAAAACCTCTTGTACAAGAATAAGCATATGGTTGGGTCTCGTAATATCTATTACAAACAGCATCTGGAGAAATGGCGCAGACGAATGAAAAATGTCCAAATGTCAAGAAAATATCTTGTTGCATATAGACTTTTTCATGAACGACAAAACAGAAATCGCCAGAATTGATATATACATTCACATGATTACCGATATCAATATTTGAACAAACAATACCTTTTTGTCCGGCGTTAATTCTGAGGTAGGAATCGGTATCTTTATAGTCGTTATCTCTTTTTAAGAATCGAATTTCGGTACCATAACTATTATCGCCAACTACGATAATACCATCTTTTTTGGAATTGATTTCTACATAGGTATCTGCTTCACCATAAAACCAGTCGACACGCTGACCGGCAGCGCCTTTAACAGAAATTCCTGCGGAATAATCATCTTCAGTAGTGATGACATTATGGCCATAAGGACAAATGGTTAATAAACTGCCCATGCCAGTTTTCATTGTAAATGAAATTGAAGAACCGTTATAATCGCGCAAATAAAGAACGCCCTCATAAAAGCGCCATCCTTCTTCTGCTAAATAGTTCAAATCATCTTCAAAGTCATCATCAAAAAATCTTTTGCCATTGATTTTTAAATTATCAACATTCGCAAAATTAGATGCTTTAGTTTCCACTACTTCTTCATTTTTAAAAGAATTGATAGCTAAAGTCGCAGCACTCGCGGTACCTAAAGCTAAAAAACCAGCTAATAGGAATTTGGTAATTCTATTCATAATATTTCCTCCATTAACGAAATATTTTTCATAATAATTATAAAACTTGTTTTATTAAATTAATAGAAAAAGCCCATTTTATTGGGCTTAATCGAATAATTAATTATCTTTCTTACGAGATTTCTTATCAGGTTTTTCTTCTTGCAAGACCTCGTAATTACTGCGGTTAGCTTTATTATGATATTGCTCGATTAATTCTTTAGCGTTTTCAAT
Organism: Bacilli bacterium; assembly: GCA_045130875.1. Classification (GTDB taxonomy): domain Bacteria; phylum Bacillota_I; class Bacilli_A; order RFN20; family CAG-826; genus RUG13091. Next base: position 21,877 of record JBGUQI010000060.1, read on the forward strand.
TTCTTTCGCGACATTGAGAGCTTTGGATAAGTCTTTATCGAGTTTATCAATAAATACGGATTTATCTTCAATCGAGATGGTATCCCACTTCTTCACTAATGGTTTGGTGTCATTGAGTGATTTTCTGAGATAGCGAATCGCTTTTTCGTATTGGTTGAGAGCTTCGATATTTAAGTCTTCGCATCTATGTAAGCACTTATTGATTTCTCTCTTGATACGTTTGAGTTCAGAGAGTGTTAATTTATCATCAGACATACAGCCACAGAAAACATCGTACACTCTTTGGATACTTTGCACGGTTGTTTTACCTCTCTTTAAGAGAGATTTGGCAAATATAAAGAATACTACGAATCCGATAGTAATTAAGCAGATCCACCAAATATTAGCGTGCAAGAATTGATTGATGTTAACCTTTCTCACTTCCACTACTTGGGTACCTAATTCGATACCTTCATAGGAAGCGGTAATTGTGTAATCGTTTCTTTCAGCCTTTGGAATAGTCATTGTGGCGTCATTATTGACGGTGTATTTTTCTTCATCGATTGGTTGACCATCTTTACCTAAAACAGTCCAATCAATTTCAAGATTGAGAATGTTGGTGAATCCACGGACACTGATAGAGGCGGTTAAGTCTTTACCGGCATAATGGAATTCATCTGGAATTTCTAATTTAGAAACATCAAAGACGGTATCTAAAACACGAATGGTAATAGTTTTACTAATTCTGGAATATAGACGGCATTCTTCAAAGATGGTTAGTTCCACTAAACCATAGTTGATAGGATTGATGGTTAAGACACCATTTTCATCTTGTTCAACTTCAATGATGCCATCTTTATTAACTTCAAAGCCGTAATAATAATTAACTTCAGTGGTTCTTTCAGTTTCAACTGAAGGAGTGATGTGGATAGAACCAGTTCCGGCCACTAAATTGATTTGATCAGCGACATCTAAGACAATTTTGTCTTGTGTGGTTTGTTTATCCACCACATCGAGGAATTTATCAGAAACAGTTTCTAAGAGGAATGAACTATCCTCATTGCCAAACATGGCTTGATAGAAATACATCCATTTTCCGATATATGGAATAGAGGTTGTTTCTTGAAACATAGCGGCGACATCGACATCTTCATCGCTTGGTTCAAACATCTCTTCAGAGATTTCACCATAATATTCAAAATCAGAAGTTGAATTATTAAAGATTTCAAAATTATACCAAACATATGTTTCTTTATCTTCCCAATAATCATAACCCCAAGTGACATATTGGCCAGGTGCCTCAGTGGTTAAATCATCATTGAGTTCATGCGCGGCATTTTCTTCTGGAGAAGGAATGTAATATAGTTGTCCTTCAACACCGGGTTCGTTAGCCATGTCATCCCAAAGGACGATTATATCGTCATTTAGAGCGAGATGGACAGGATAAAGGGAAATTCTACAAGAACCGCCAAGCATCTCATCAAGATCGAAATTATCGATACCAAGAGAGAAGACGTGTTCACTATCTTTTTCAATTTGATCACGGTCATGATATCCATCCACTAAAACATCAGCACATGGATCAGCGACAGTAACTGATTTGGAGAAGAAGGAATAAGTAACCCTCTCACTCTTGAAGCGGAGTCTAGCCGTAACATCAAAAGGCTTGCTTGGGAACGACATTTCCGCATAATAATCGTTTTCCGCACTAAGAGGAACACCGTTAGCGAAGACGGTGATTTCATAATCATCATCAAGAGGATATCCATCAGGATTTTGATAATCATCATAGAAGAACTGATCTTCAATAAATAACCCTCTCATCGGTTTACCCCAAACAGTAACACGGATATCATTTCCGCCTTCTGCTTGATAATAATCAGCGCTTATCTCCACGAGATCACTTTCAGTGTAAGGTTCGAAGACATATACATCGCTAAGAATTTTAAAAGCGGCATCGCCCCATGAAGTAGAAAATCTCACATTCATTTCAAATTGAATTTCCACAGGGCCATCACATTCTTCGACACTGAAGATGGTTAAATTAGCAATATCATCGCGGAATTGTTCTTGATTTTCTTCGGTGTTATTACCGGTGAAGTAACCAGTATCAACAAAGACACGGGAACCGAAGATGTGATAGTAATAAGCCGGCATAACCGCGGGGCCATTATCTAAATCTAATTCCACCATTTCATTCATTAAATACTCTAAAACGTTTTCATCAAATGTAGTTTTAACAGTATAACCAAATGGTTTTTTAAATCTTCTATATAAAGAAGGGGATAATTCAGGAGTTAAATAAGTACGATAGATATAGCCTTCTTCTTTGGAACCGGATTCGACATATTCAAATTCTCTATCTGGTAGACCAGGTTCTTCTTCTCCTTCTTCTTCATCAGCAAAAGCAGGAGTAAAAGAATTAACAGGTCCTAAAGCAAGAACTGGAACGATGATTAATGAGGATAACAACGTTAATAGTTTCTTAAACATAGCACTACCTCCTTAGTCCATATCTTCCGGGACATTCGGCTTATCAGGCACTTTTGGAGCGGGTCCATCAAAGTGCACATCGAGTTGATTGAAGGGGATGGTGATACCTTCTTTAGCGAAGGCATCATAAACGAGTCTAGGGAAGGAGTGAGAAACGGAGAAATAATCACCATTATTGGCCCAAACTTTAACAGCATATGTAATCGCGGAATTATCGTGCGACTTCATATAAATATTGATTTTCATTGATTTAAGAACTTGGGGATGCTCTTGAGCGATTTTTCTTAAGGTTTCTTCCACTTTATCCATGTCGGAACCATAGGCAACAGTGAATTCCATATCCACACGTCTAATCGCTAAGGATGAATAGTTAACAACATTACCATTTAAAACTGTGCTATTAGGTAAGACGATTTTCACATTTGCGAAGGTGATCAATTCCACGGTTAATAACTTAATGTTATGCACTTTACCTTCGATACCATTAATGGAGACATAATCACCACGTCTAAAGGGCTTGTTAACGATGATTAAAATACCATTAGCTAAGTTAGCAAAGGAATCTTTTAAGGCTAAGCCGATAGCTAAGGCCACGGTACCTAAAGAGACCACTAATCCTTCCGTGGATAATTCGAGGACGGAAGCACCTACTAATACAGCGAGAACAACGATTAAAATTCTAAGAATAGAAACAACAAAGGTGAGGATCGCACCATCGACTCTGGTTTTTAAGAATATCTTCTTGATCAAGAATCCGATAAACCATGCCAAAACAAAGCCCACGACTACAATGCAGAGGGCTAATAAGAGTTTGAATCCATACTCAGTAACGTAAGAACGTATTTGTTCAAAGATTTCTTCCATAACGAAATCCCCCTTGTTCTCTAATAAGTAAATTTTACAAAATCAAATAGGATTTTGAAACATATTTGTAGTAAACAAGAGCGATAAACACGAGATTTTCTCGTGAGTTTTTAAGAGTTTATTAACTGTTTTTGAATAGTTTAGTATAATAAATTTATGAATAAAAAATCATTAAATGATTTTGTGTGTTTTTCTCTCCCTAAAGAATTAGAATCCGGTTATCTTTTAACTTCTTTTCAAGTCAAAGAATTGAAAAATACCAAGATCACAATATGCGGTTTGGGATTCTTTTATCTATATATCAACGGCCAACTAGTGAGCGATGAAATCAATAATCATCTTAATTATTCTTTAAAAGAAGATAGGGTCTTAACAAGAGGCAATTTTATGTCCTCACCACTTTTTGGGGACTATGGTTTAATAGAGGCATAAACAAGGAGAAAACAATTATGAAAAACTATGCAAAATACCATTTCGAAGTTAACAAGTTAGAAGGCGAACGTTTTGGAACCATCAAGATGTTCGATAAAAATAATAAACTCATCAGTGTCGGTGCCACGAATAGCAAAGACATCATCAAGGACGATGAAAAGTTTGTGGCGGACATCTATAAGAGACTCTTAAATATACTCGTAGAAGCCTACGCGAAAGAAGGCTACGAGAAACTAGAAGAATTGCTCATTAAACTAGATTCCTCATTGACTCTCGATGGACAAATCATCTTCTAATTTATTGATTTTCATTTAATTTTCTAAGCCAAAAGAAAACCACTCCATTTGGAGCGGTTTTTTATTCTAATAAAAACTATGATAATTTGAATGTCATCAACACAGGATTATGATCAGTATTTTTGAAATCATAATTGACTGTTTCTAGTGATTGAACATTGACATTTTTGCTGGTGATAAATCCATCAATCATCCAATATTGTTGTTTGGATTTATCAGCATCGACATAAGGTTTATCTAAGCTACGGCAGGTTGGATAGGTATCATCCATACGGAAATCGAAATCTGGATATTGGCTAGCATCGATTTCTGGACACGCCCAATCACTGATTTTAGGATACTTATCGTGATTCGTTGTGGAGAAGGTTTGATTGAAGTCACCACCAGCGATAACATAGTTACCCTTATCATACTCTTCCTGCATAACAGTCATTAATTGTTGTAATTGTTTAATCTTACCTTCATCTTCAGTGTAGGCCTCTAAGTGGAGGTTGATGGTCACTAATTCCTTATCACTACCACTGATGGGGGTTCTATTGACTAGTAAACATCTCTTTAAATTCATTAAAGAAACTGGCCAGGAGAAGGGGATGGGGAGTTGATGTCTCTTTGCAGATGTCACTTCATATTTTGAGAAGATAGCGATTCCGGAATCAACTTTTCCTAAGGGATCTCCTACTGGAACAGGGACATAGCCCGCTTTAAAGTTTCTAGCAAAGGTATTCTGGTATTTATCCGCGGAATAATGATTTTGGAAATCTTCTAATTGATTGACATTAAAGGAACGATGGCTGTTCACATCGATTTCTTGAATAAACATAATGTCTGGATCATGTTCATCAATCTTTTCTTTTAAGGCAACTAGATTAGCTTTAGTGTTTTCCTTACTTTCACCGATGGAGTTCTTACCACCATCGAGATAGAAATCCATTCTTTCATCTAAAGATGCATAGCCGATATTCCAGGACATCATCTTAATGGTTTCTTCACTATTTAATTCTTTAGTGTTCTTACCTTTAACTTCGATGTCTTTAATACCCGGTTCATTAAGTGTGGTCGCTGAAGCATAGATGATAAAACCACCTAAAGCGCTGATCGCTGTGGCGATAACACCGCCGACGGATAATAAAACAATAAGTAAAATCTTCTTTTTCTTAGTCATGAGATATTCCTCTATTCGATAACGAATTAACTATACCATATCTATATATAAAAAGAAAAGGTAGGCATTGCCTACCATTTCACTGGATTAATTGTGTAATGATCTTTTAAGAGGAATGGTAATTCCACATCCGTATTTTCTTGTAAGACCTTTATCTTAGTTTCTGACACGATACGGCAAATATCATCATAAGTGGTTCCGTAATCATATTTACCAGACCACTTTCCATCAGAATACTTCGTATCATAGGATTTAATAGTCGCTGTTATCTTTTGTTCACTTTGGTTATAAGACCAAGTACCATATTTAATCATATATAGTTTCTTATCGATAAATGTATATTTAACGAACGATTTATCTTTATTGAATTCATAGGTGTTGTAACTACCCTTTTCAAATTGAGCATCATTTTGCTCATATATCGCTGAACTACTGGGATTAAAGACATAATCTTTGGGGAGATGGTCTTTTTCTTTTGCAGGAGCAACACCACTGCTATTAAAGGCACCAACGCTATATAATACGCCCACTGTGCCACCAGCAACTCCTAATAAGAGAAGAACACCACCGGCAACTGATAAACCGATGATAAGGCCCTTTTTGCTCTTCTTTTTGGCCGGTTCATTAGCGGCTTTCACTTCTTCATGAACATCAACATGTTCTTCTTCCTTAACTGGCTCAGGCTCTGGTTCTTTTTTCACTTCTTCCACAGGTTTAGGTTCTTCCTTAACCACTTGTGGTTCAGCTTCTTTTTGAGCATCTAGTTTTAAGGAATATTTCTTCTCGAGATTATAATCAATGATAATAATGACTAATGCGGGTAATATACCGGAGACAAGACCACCGATGGTTAATCCGATTCCGCTGACACCTGTCGCCGCACCGATAATCGTCAGGATTGTTCCATATAGTAAGAAAACAACGAAAACAATTCTCAAGACTTTGCAATATACAGGGAGTTCCTTAAAAGGAAGGAGTCTACCTTTGTTCTTATCTTTTTTATCCATAATATGGCCCTCTCTTTTCCTAATTTTATGTTAATTTCTTTAAAAGAAAAAGACAACTAACCAACTAGTTAATTGTCAATTTTTTGATATTACTTTATTTTTTGTCTTTTTTGTTGCCTTTATCAATAGGTCTATTTTTAAGAGACAAAAAGAAAAGAATCAAATGACAAAAGTCACTTGAATCTTTTTAATCTTATTTAATTTATAGTCTCAGAATTAGAGAACAATCTTTGCGGATGAAAGGCTGATATAGGTTCCGTTTGGAACGCCTGGGAATTCGATTTCTTGATCTGGTAATAGATTATTGACCGCACCATAGCCTTCACCATCGAGGTAATAAGAGGTGTCGCCTAATGCTGTACGGAAAGTAACCATTCCAGCATATCCAGAGGCACTGCCACTTTCACTACGGGTACATTTCACTTTCACAACACCATTCTTGCTTTGGAAATGTGTTCCAACTTTAAATGTGCCATCTTCGAGATTACCAATTTTGGGATTGGCTTCAATATTTTGAAGTTGGGCATGTTGTAATTTGACAACTTGGCCACTCTTTAATTGACACATTGAAGAGGTTTTGAAGAAATCTTCCCATAACATATTACGGGGATCAACACTACCTTGATAAGTACCAACAAAGCCTGCTTCCGATGGTGTATCTGAAACAGAGGTTGGAGCTTTAAAGAGGGCGACATATTCACCAACAGGAATATCAGTGCCCACTCTCAATGTTTCTTCATCAGCACCGGTACCATATAATTTGTCATCTACTTTGACTTCTTGACCGGATTTTTCTTCACCACTTTTATCGCCCTTTTTGAATAAATCACAAGCGGATAAGCTAAATACGCTTAAAGCGGCAATAGCAATCATTAGTTTTTTCATAAGTTTATTCTCCTTATTAATTTTATTTTATACACAATGCATCAAATAATCTCGTTATTTTAAAAAATATGGACAAAAATATGAAAAAAGGGACGCCAGAATCCTTTTATAAAAATAAAAAGTGCCGATATTCTCGACACATTTTTATGATTTTGGCATTGTAGAACTATTTTAATAAGAGCACAAGATATACTCAGCAAAAAGATTGGATGGGCTTTTTATTTAGATGGGTCATTCACTTTATTTACAAATAATGGGAAATCATCCTTTAATGATATCGCATAGAATGGGCGATCAACTTTTAGTTCAATGACTTCATGTTCTTCTGGCTCTGGCGAAGTAGCATATTCCATCACGGTAATACTTTCACCAGATACACCATATCTATTGAATTCAAAATCAGATGTTTGCAATACGCTTGATAGCATTAAATTATTATACACATCATCCGCGAGTAATTTAGAGAAGAATACTTCCTGACCTGTGAGTTTAGATTTCATCGCATTAGTTAAATCTTCCGCGAATGTTTTTAAATGGAAGTAAGGAACATAACCAACAGCGTCATAAGTTTTTTTATTCGCCATAAATGAGGAATAGGCTTTACTGACAGAGATACTTTCTAGAGAAACGCCTTCATTTGGTAAGATGAATAACAAACTGGTGTGTTCAATAAGCATTTGAAACGCTTGATAATTAGTGCCTTCGTAATATGGGAGAAATAAAGGAAAAAGGGTAGAACCAAACTCACGAGTATCAACTTGAATGGTTTTGCCATCAACATGGAAATCGTTTTTTGCTGATCCGAATCCATTAGGAACATAGTCTTTCATCTTTAACGCACCATAGGTGATAACACTATCAGAGATACATTGTGGATCAGGAATTGGAATAGTTAAACCAACATGATTATGGAAATAATCTGTCGCTTGTGCGTGATAATCTTTCAAAGATGCTACCGAGGTAGCGATATAATCATCAGCGATAGCTTTTCTCTTTTCTTCATCAAAGCGATAAGTTTCACCTACTTGTTGATGGAGAACACCACTATCAAATTCACAAAAAGCTTCTTCATATTGGGTTTTATAGCTATATAAGAAGTTCCAAGACTCTAATAAGGCCTTGGTGTCTTTACTAGCATCCACTAACCCAAAGGCATTTAAATCAAATCCGTCGGATACCGCTGCTACTGCAGAAGCTGCTAATAAATAAGAAGCAGGTGATAAGACATAGTTCTTATTATTCTCTTTTGCAAAATAGGCATCTAAACTCTGCAATGTCTTAGTGGCGGTACGGCTCACAACAGAAGCATCAACGCTTTGAATTGCATTCGCTTTAGGAGCAGCAGCAAAATAGTCAGTGTTATATTTGGGAGCAAGTGTTTTTTGGACTGAATTGAGATTTGGAATCACCACCGCTAAAGTAATCGCGGTTGCTAAAACTGCTGTACCACTAGGAATCGCAATCTTTGCCCATAACGGGAAAGAACGATGTGGTTTTTCATATAAATTTGGGGTTTTTGCGTCGATATTTTGGTTCCCTCTTTGTTTCATTTTCTTTTCAAAACTCATAACAATTCCTTTCTGAGTCTTTCTTTGGCATTCGTATAGATCCTTCTCGCAGTACTTTCTGGGATACCAGTAAGTTCAACGATTTCGGACCAGGAATAATCAAAGACCGCTCGGTAGTAAACAATAATTGTTTCCTTATTACTTAAGAGAGGTTCAATGTCATTTAATAGAGCGTTATGACGATCATCTTCGCCATACATCTCGTCGATTGTATCAAGAGCAATAATTTGCTTTTCTTTTTTGAGATAATTAATAGCCTCATTTTTAGCGATAGAGCAGAGATAAGATTTGAGATTATTGGTGTCTTTAATCTTGCTCTTATTTTCTAATGCCTTGGTAAATGCTTCACTAAAAACATCGTCAGCGTCGTTTTGGCTAATGATGTAATTTGCAATTACAAAGTACATGAGATTTTTGTATTCAAAATAGACTTTGCTAATTGCCTCTTGATTCCCGTTAATGAATCCTAGGACGGTTTTCTTCGAGACAGACATCTTGCTCCTCTCATTATATATGACAATGAAAATATCAATAATCGCTCAAAAAAATTTAAGCTTTTAATTTTTCTAATAATTCGTAGAAATCGTTAATGAATAAAATAGAATGATTTTTCTTTTCTTGATGGTATTCTTTAGAAGC
>JBGUQI010000061.1:0-1712 GCA_045130875.1 Bacilli bacterium
TACACATATAAGATGCTTTATCACCAGGAATGTAGCGGCCGCCATAAAACTCCTTCGCATATGCATCTGGCATTACATGAGTTATAATATAATCTGGCGCCCAATCAATAGATTCAAGATTCTTAACAGCGTTATTATATTCTTCTTGACTTGGAATTTCTTCTGGCCACCAAGACTTATAAGGAGTACGATATGCTTTATCTACACTAAGTCCTCCGCCAAAACAAAAGAACTTCTTTTGGTTTATGTCAAATACTTCACCAGTCATTAAATGAATAACTGAATCTCTTATCTTATGTACTCTGCCGCCGTGCCATTCAGTTATTGGATAGCTATTAATTAGAGTAAAGTTCTCATGGTTACCTACAATAAACAACGTTGTCCATGGAAGACTGTTAATCCAATCAAGCCAATAATTATCTTTTGATGTTTGTGAATCCCATATAAAACCAAAGTCTCCGCAAACAATTACATAATCATCTTTATTCAACGTGTTTTCTTCAACCTCATATGTAAGAAGAATTTCTGCAAAGGTTCTTACATCTCTATGCGTATCTCCAATAATAAATATTCTACCCATTTCATTCTCTTTCTGGTAACTTAATCTCTGAATTGGTTACTTCCACATTATCCTTATAAAGAATATCCATTTCATTATAAGTCATCTTACTAATATAATTATAACAATCAAGAGCTAATTCTTTTGTACTATCTTCTTTTGTTGTATCAATAATAAGAGCCAACATATTTAAGATGGCGGGTTCCATCTCTTCATAGAACTCTGAAATAGCTTCTATTCTGCCCTCTCTTTTACCTGCTGTATATGCTGCCATTCCTTCATATGGTTTCATTACTTATTCTCCTTTATGCGACTTGAAAAATAACTCCAAACTCTTCACCGTTTTCTTCATCTACAAGATTATAATCATCATATCCTTTAAGAATACAACTAATCTCCCACATATGATATTCTACCGAGTCGAAATCAATATATGACACAAAGCTATATTTACTACGCTCACTATCAGACATTCCAGCTATGAACTCTGCGCGCAGTGGTTTAGATTCCATATCCCAAGAAATATATTCTATGTCATAATTGGAAGCAATAAGCATCTGCGCCTCTTCTATTGGAAGAAAACCACGAATTGGTTCACAGCTAGCTTTTGCATGAATTTCTTTGGCAGAAATCCAATAGCCAATAGACCACCGCTTTTCATTCCCAAAATCATCTACGCAAAGTTCTCTAGCCTTCTCTCCAAAAGAATTAATAGGAATATTATAGGCTCCCCACTCATCCCAACGAATAAAAGAACGACTTCTCCACCAGATGGAATCAAGTTTTTGTTCTCCATTCTTATTATAAACATATGGACCTATGATTTCATATTGGTTATCTTTGGTTTTCTTTCCAAGATATGCATTATAATACGTTGACATCAAAATCACCTACTCTTCATCACTAAAAAAACTATCAAGAATTTTTTCAAAATCATCATCTTCTATATAGAAAAGGTCGTGAATCCCACTCCAACTTTGTACGTTGCTGATCAACTGTCCAAAGCGCCAGTCTGGTTCACTTGCCCAATAATTCATTAACTTGGTTGTAATACGCATGATTCTTTCAAAGTCTCTCACTTATTCAATCTCCCCTCTACAAAGAATATACTTTTTCTATCAACCATATGACAACCATCTTTGGAAACGATCAT
>JBGUQI010000062.1:0-8069 GCA_045130875.1 Bacilli bacterium
CCGCTTCCACCATAAGCAGTTTTGATGACAAGTATTTTTCTATCTGGTGAATAAAAACGTGACTTCTTATATTGTTCTACAAAGCTCATTGATAAATCAGAACAATATCTTGTTCCATCATCATTCTTCCTTTCTTGAAGTTCTCTGATAATAGTTTCTACAGGATAAACAAAGTTAAGGCCACCATAAGAGCCATCCTCTTTTAACTTCATTCCATATTTGTTCTTATCAATAATTTCGTATGCATCAGGTATCACCAAAGGCTTGGCGTCAAAAGAAACACCGTTCCCTTCTGCGTTACTCTGGCCCGCAACTATGATTATGTCAAAGACCATCTTGCTAAAATCTTTTTTCATTTTTTCTATCACCTATTATTATATTTGTCTTTTTCCATCAAGCAAACGCTTGCTTCTTGTATTATAGTTAGAAAACAAAAGGCCGAGTAAAAGCTCGGTTTTTTCTTGTTCGCGAAAGTCTAAAAACACGACACAATTGCGATAGGTAGATTTAGACAAAACAGGATGGATTGGCTTAGACAACTAAAATAATTGTCGTCGTCCAAATCCGATCGTCCTCGACAGCTTGGATTGGAGTCGTCAGGAATGGCGGCTTTTTTTCAAACCCTGATCTCTTCCTGTTAAAGTCTTAAAAATGTTATAATGAAGGCATGAAAACACGAGAAACCCCTAAAATCCATTTGGAAAAGGTCACATGGGATAACTATTGGAGGGTCATCCACCTTCAAGTGAGCAAAGAACAAAGAAATTTCATCGCGACCAATACGCTTAGTTTGGCCCATGCTTATCTCAACACCACAGAGAATGTTCCGACTTGGCCCATTGCTATTTATTTTGGGAAGAAGATTGTCGGTTTTGCCTTGCTTTGCTATTTCGGAGATCGCGATTCCTATTTAGAGGACAATCCGATTCCCTTCGTCAAGTCTTCTTATCATATCTCACGCCTTATGATTGACCGCCACCACCAACGACGCGGTTATGGAAAAGAGGCATTGCAACAAATCCTCGAATTCTTCCGCTCTCAGCCGGCTGGACCAGGGGAATACGTCACGCTCTTCTATGAGATGGAGAACGAAGTGGCCAAGAAGCTTTATGCATCCTTTGGCTTCGTTGAATATCCGGAAAGTTTCAAAGAAGGCGATGAGATGCCGGCTTACCTAAAATTGTAAAAATCCCTCCAAAACCTGGCTAAATGAATGAATTCTGAGTGTAAAAACTCGGTTTTTTCTTGTTCGCGAATGGATTGAATCACGACATAATACGGATAGAGACTTTTGTGCAATTCTTGTAAAATGATAAAATTTATATGTGATAAAGGTTAGAAAATATGAAACAAGAACAATTCGAATGGATTCATAGTTGGTCCGATAACACAAATAATCAAGATTTACCAAGAGTACTTCTTATTGGAGACTCTATTACAATTGGATATCAAGAAATTGTTAGAGAGGCTTTAAGAGGTAAATACTATGTCGATTATATTGCGACAAGTTACACCCTCAATAGTGGTCTCTTCTTTAAACTTATTGTTAATTATATAAACAATAATAAATATGATGTTATCCATTTAAATCAAGGCTTACATGGCTTTTCTATGTCCAAAAAGACATATAAAGAAAAGTTAAAGAAGCTAATTAGTAAAATCCCTAATTCATCTAAAATCATTCTTGCGGAGTCCACTGTTGTTAAGAAACCAGGGAATAGAATCATTGATAAAAAGTGGGGCAAAAAACTTGAAGAGAGAAATGACTCTGTTAATGAACTGGTAAAAGAGATGAACCTTTCTATAAATCACTTATATGAAGTGAGCAAAAATATACCAAATGATTTAAGAAATGAAGATGGCGTCCATTATTTATATGGCGGTTATCAAATACTCGCTAAAGAAGTAGTGTCCGCTATTGAAAAAATATGAGATTTATTACCGTTAAATCGGTTTTGTAATCAATCCTTTCTTTATTACTGACTTAAAAATTGATTTTTGAAAACTATCTAACATATAGTAGATAAAAAAACATAGTTTGCCACTCTTTAACGAGTGTTTTTTTCTTTGGTTGTGCTAAAAAACATATTTTTTGTAGAATAGAAGTATGAAAAAGAAGTTTTTCGTTACTTTAATCTCAACTTTTTCTTTGACCCTTGTTGGAGTGTCTTTAGGTGTTAGCCGAAAGGTTATTTCCATCAAAGCGGATGAAGGTATTGTTCGTCATCATATTACAATGAATGCTTCTAATAGAACTAATGTAAACATGGTTATGGATGATGGAGACTATAAGTACTATTTTGATTTAGTTTCAGAAACAGATAATCATAACGAATATGTTTCAAATCAATATGGCTGTTATGTTGTTGTTTATAATCAATCTTGCGCTGATATGAATTCAGATTCTTATATTTGTCGCATCTCAGCTGAAAGTGGTTATGATAATAAATGTGTTTTAAACCTCTCCCTTAATTGTCGTTCAGATTTTAAGATTGACGCTGGATTAATCGGAGATTCTCCTGACACTCCAAAAGTATCTGCGTTTGTGGAACATAATGATGATGGCAATATTGTTGAAGAGAATTTCAAAAATATGAATTATGATGTTGGGATGGGCGTTACCGATTACTTCCTAATGGGAGGGACTTCGTTAACCTTACACTCAGTATCAATTTATTATTCATGTACGTATTAAACTATAAAGGAGAATAAAAATGGCAAGTGATTTAGGAAAAAGTTATAAACTTAAAAAAATCAAAATTAATTACCCTAATGGTGATGTTTATGAAGGAATGGGTGCAGCTTATTATGATTCACCATATGAACCTCATGGAATAGGCCAATATTATCAAAAGTCTAGTGGAATCACTTTTGAGGCGGACTGGGAGCATAGAAGAGGACCAGACTTTAAATCGATAAAAATAATAAATAAACCAGCTGACAAATCTTTTGTTATTGTTCAAGTATATGCTGGTGAAATATATAGTGATTTAGTTCATCTTGATATTATCGAAGCAAAAGAAGGAGAATATGCCTTTAAAGATTTGCCATCTATTATCTTAGAACCACATAGTTGGTCCAATCACTTATTTAGAATTAAAAAAGTCACCAATAATGAATTAACATTTGACTTTGTCGGTCCTAAAGTTGACCATGGTAATTTCATTGATAAGGTGATTAAAAAAGGAGAACCCCAAAAGTTTTCAAACACTATCGGTTCACATATTATTTGGGATCATGACGATGAATATGATGCTTCCCAAACCGCTAGTATAGATATATTGTATTTCTAAAATATTGTTATTATAGAAGCCACCTTAAAGGGTGGTTTTTCTTATTCGCGAAATACTAAAACACGACATAATAGCGATAGGTAATTTAAACTAAATGGAATAAATTGAGCTAAACAACTTCAAATAGAACCATATATCATTCAAGAGAATCGTAAAAAGCAACAAAAAGCACCATAATGGTGCTTTATTTTTCATCTTAATTCGAATTCTATTTCGAACCCAAAGGCATTACCTTCATACTTATGAAGTTTTTTCTCCCCTTGGTTAATGACATAGTTTGTTTCTTTATCAAAGTATAAAAGAGAAAAACTTACTTGTTCGTTTTGAACTTCTTTGATGATGATATATAAATCATTGACCGCGGTGTTTTGCTTTTCACCAATTTTGGATAAGTTTATTTCTTTTTCGAAATTGGCATAAACCATACCCGTGCCACGGAACTCTCTAACACTTCCTTTATAAAACAGTGTCACGCTTTAATTTCCCCCATTCTTTGACATAGACGAGGAGTGAACCGAATGGTTTATTAAAATAAACTAAATTGATTATGAAGCCATTATCTCTTTTAGATAAAACTTTCTTTAAAACTGGTTTCCAACCATACTCAGAGATTCTTTCTAATAATCTAACGTAAACCAAGTTATCTTTCACAGCGTGCACAATTAACTCATAACAACCTCCATCAATTTCAAGATGGAAAACTTTTTCGGTGCCCACAGGTCTTTTTAGTTGTTCGGTTGTAACATCGTGAACAATAGAAGGAACCTTTTCTCCCGGTCTCATTAATTCCGCATGAAGAGAAATGTCTTCACTGTTTTCATAAATCATGTTCCAATTGTCTAATAATTTTTCGTCCATTATTTTTCTCCTTTATATTCGTTTTCGAGTAGTTGATAGACTTTGTCTATCGGACTAGCATAGTTGATTTCTTCAGTGACATAAGTACCGAAGGATAATGAAGCCCCACAGAAGACACCAATGACTTCTGAAGTTCCTTCATTAATAACTGGTGAACCAGAGTTGCCTCCGTTTCCTTTGATATCCAAATTGATTTGATCTAAGCAGTGGTTGCTTTCTTTTTGATAAGAAGCAACACTTCCTTCATAAATGGATATTTCATCAAATCTACTTGAACCAAATGGATAACCAATTAAGCACACTCTATTGAGCTTGTCGAGTTGCTCATTCTTTTTTGCTAAAACAAGATATTCGAATTGTTCATTTTCATCAGCTTCAAGTTTGCACAAAGCAATGTCTGCTTTTTTATCGATAGAAATCACTTTAGCTTCATAGTTGATATCAACTGTATGACCGTGGTGGTGGATTCTACGACGAGCATAGATTTTGTCAAATCCCTCAGTACAATGTGCGCAAGTCAAGAAATGACCTTCTTTAGTGATGATGAAGCCAGTGCCTTCACCACATCTATCACCTTGCATCTTTAAAGCAAGAATAGCTTCTGAAATATATTCTTTGTTTTCCCTAACCGAGATTGGTTGATAGTCTTTTTGAAGATCCAAAAGAACTTGTGGATTGAGTTTCTCAACCGGTTCTTCTTGTTGCTCACTCATCGCCTCTTTGATCTCTTCTTCTGAGAATGCGAGCTTGATATCTTCCATCGCCATCTCGTTTGGATCGAGTTTCCCATTAGATGATCTCACCCTTCCAGCGTGTTTAATTTGTAATCTGGAAATATATTCTCTTAATGTACGAACATTAGCGAAATTTGGCTTATTTCTTTGAATTGAGACGAGTTTTACGAGGAATTTAATGTCCTCATCGCTCATAACATTGTTGTCGCGTTTCAAGAATAAGCGTGCAATCTTCTCTAGTTCTTCATCTGTGTAATCTGGAAATTCGAGATCAAATTTAATACGTGATTTGAAACCTGGATTGAGGTCAAACAATTTCTTCATCTCACTTGTATAACCTGCGAGGATAACGCAGAACTCACCACGTCTATCTTCCATGGCTTTTAATAATTCAGCGATGACTTCTGGGCCATAGTCTTTCTCACCGCCATAGGCTAATGAATAAGCCTCATCAATATAAAGGACACCACCCATCGCTTTATTGATAATATCGCGAGTCATAATTGCGCTTTGCCCAATATATTGTCCGACCAAATCTCTTCTGGTCACTTCTAAGAATTTTTGTGTTCCCAAAATACCTTCTTGTCGTAATAACTTACCAATTATACGCGCGACTTCAGTTTTACCAGTGCCAGGATTTCCAGTAAATGCCATATGGAAGTCCACTCTCTTACCGCGGTTGATAGAGAAGTATGCAATCAAATCATCAACTGTTTCTTTGATCTTCTCTAATCCAACTAGTTCATCGAGCTTCTTTCTAGCGTCAGATTGGTAACCAGTCTTTTGATCAATAAAGGCGATATCATTTTCTTTAGTGTAGACATCAACATCATCGATAGTGATGAGTTTGCTATCTTCTAATTCCGTTCTGACGTTTTGAATAACGATGATTTCTTCTAAGATCGATAAGGCCGCGCTAGCATTGATGTTGTTCCCATATGACTTAGATAAGAAGATAACATCAAGAAGTTTCTTCATTGCTTCTTCCGTCATCAAATATCCTTTATTTTTCAATTTGAGATTGATGATTTGTTCTAATTCTTCGCGAGTGAAGTCGACAAAGTCGACATGGAAACGAATCTTATCTTGGAAGATATCTCGATTGTTCTCCATGATTTGTGTCATGTTGTATTTGGTATCGCACAAGATAAAGACCGTACTTGGGTTTTCACCCATAATCTTTCCTAATGCCGATAAACCTTCTTTAATATTTGATAAGTTCAAAGCATCGAGATAGTGGAGGTCATCAATGAGGATGACACCACCAGAGCCCTTGTTTAATAAATTCTTTAAGTTTTCTGTAGTTAAGCTTGTGGAAGAATCAAATAGCTCCCTAGCGTTAACTTCAAGATATCCTGGGTTAGCAATTGCGTGGTATTTATATAAAACTTTGCTAATCAAACGACCCACTGTGGATTTGCCAACACCATTTTCGCCAGTGAAAACAATATTAGTGTATGAACCAAAGGTATTATTCTTTTGAATATAGGCTCTGATTCTGGTGAATTCTTTCTTCGCTGCAGCTTGTCCGATTAAAGACATCATTTGATATTCAGGATCAGTTGGGTCAACCGGTTTTTCTTTTACAGGTTCACCTTTCTTTAGATAATCTCTTGCGTAAATATAGTCTTTGAATTCATTGATACCACCCTTTTTATATTCACTGAATGAGAGTTCAGAAAAACATCTTAGTCTGATGACTGGATCGCCTTCAGAAATCTGCTCTGTAGTGCTGTTGTAATATAGCAAAGTATCTAAATCATCAACAAGGAGATGAATAACGCTGCTATCGCCATCTGAGTTTTCAATGAATATATAAATTTCACCATCTTTTTTGATTTGAATGACTGGGCCATCAAATTGAGCGTTATCAGCGTAGAAAATGAAATCATTTTCTTCAGTGTGATATATTTCCCAACCAGTCCTTCTTCCACAATCTTCAAAACCGCCGAGACATAGGTCATCGTTGTCAAAGACTAGAACACCTAAACCAAAGCAATCTTTTATACATGTGGATGAGACATAGTTAGCCCCTTGTTGGAAAACAAATTCAGAAATCTCTTTTGGATAATCAAGCGGTTTGTCATAAGAAAGTGGAGCTTCGACGAAGAATTTCTTTTCTAATTCTGCTTCATCGATTTTCACACCATCTTTGTGTTTATTGACATGCAAACCATTAGTTAAACCATCGTAGAAGAAACCAAAACCTTGTCGCTGTCCTTTGAGGTCCACTCGATAATAATTAAAGCTTCCTTCTTTGGAATTTAAGACTAGTTTAACTATTTCTTCCTCTTTTTTACGGACATCAAGTTCGATGTCACCATTATTCATGATTTTTACAACTGGATAAGTTGGTTCTCCATTTTCGTATTTTCCAAATGTTGCGAAGTCTTTTTTGACTTCGATAGAGAAACCTTCTTTTTCCCCCTCTTTATTTAAACCACCAAAGCAATATCCATCATCTTGTTTGATAACGCCATATGCCTGTGATGATTCAGTTTGTAAAGCATCACCATAGTATTTATCATTAATCTTTTGCCAAGCCTTCATACTATTTGTCCTCCTTCTTTTCTAAGGACGAAAAGTATTTAAAGGCATTAACAAATGGTAGCGGTTCTAAGAAGAAACCTTGGGAATGTAATAGATGGATGCCTTGTTCCATCTTATCCAGATAATCTTTGACATATATTCTTCCGAAGTACATGTAAATAAGACCATATACTTCTGGATAATAACAATATTCCACGTAGATTCTGATATCTTCCATAATTGGTTCTAACCAAGAAGAAATAGTGGGATTAACTCTATGGTTTTCACCCAAGAATGTATATGTTCTAAATGCCAGATAAGCATACATTATCTTATGATAGACATTTTCATCATTTTGGTACTGTAGACAGAAGTTTCTTAAATCGGCGATTAAGAACTCAAAGTTTGGTTCTTCTTCTCTCAGCTGCTCTAAAAGATAGTTTAAATACTTAACCAACTCTTCTCCTCCGTTTACTAATGCGAAATCAGTAATCGGCGCGGTCATATATCTATCAAAGACATCTTTAAATGGAGGATTTCTTAACGCTCCATTTTCATTTAAGACTTCCGCGATTAATAAGAGTAATTCTTCTTTGAAGTCTGGATATTCCTCTTCTTTATGTAAATAGAGGAAGACTCCTTGGAAATGAGTGTC
>JBGUQI010000063.1:0-2303 GCA_045130875.1 Bacilli bacterium
CTAAAGAATGTTTATCGAAGGCTAAACGATTTACATCTTTTTTGTAATCTCGTCCATCGATATAAATTCTCAAAGCTTTGCCAAAACCAAAGAATTCTTTTAATCCTTCAGTGATTACTGCTTCAGTTGTGATATAGCGTTTACCATAAGGAGTTCTCATCAATGCTTCGAAATCTCTCTGAGCAATATCTAAGAATTCAGGGATACTGATACCCATATTGATATTTATATGAGGAGGATTAGCAGCATCATAGTAATAGATTTTCTTAGTAGCAAAGCTATAAATAAATCCATTTCCAAAATCATCTTCATAGAGATTGGAAATGTCTGCTTGATTTAAAGCCAAAATGCTATCTGAAGTCCTGAAATTATTAAATGTTTTATCCCAGGATTCAAAAGGCATTCTTAAGTTATTAATCAAAGTCTCAATATCACTAACTTTATATCCGTTAGTGTAATATTCATATAAACTTTTTGGAAATTTATCTTTATAGATAACTTTATCTTTAGAAGAAATTCGAGGGGATTCAACCACGATTTCATTAAGATTGGTCATTTATAAATTCCCCCTTAAAAAAGGATAAATTTTGTATTGTTGATTATAGCTTTGTACTAATCATAGATTTAATAAAGCACAAGACTATAACTATTATTCTACGTTTAAAAGGGGGCTTAAACCCATATGTTTAACGAAGAAGTTAAGGGTTTCATTGTGATGGAGGCAACTCTTGAACCTGAGAAACCAAAGATTCTTAACTATGTGAATGAACCTAACATGTTTTATGTAACATTTGAAACCTGTTTACAGAGTTTCGATGTTTTAAATAGAAATAAAAGAAACTATATGCTTCGCCCTATGATGGAAGCTATGAGAGCAGACCATCTTCTTGAGTTAATGGCTCAAGGTACATGGTGTGGCGAGAATGGTCATCCAGACTCCAATGATATTAAACGTATCTTGAGTATCGATATGACTAAGATTTGCCATCGTATCAATACCGTTGACTTTAGAGGTAATTTGCTCTATGGTCAGATTCAGACTCTGAATGATGATATGTGGGGCAAGCAGTTTACAATGCACGTTCTTCAAGGTTTGACTCCGTCTTTCTCTCTGAGAGCTCTTGCAGCTATCACTAAGATGAGAGATGGAACTGGTGTAATTAAAACCAAACCTCATATTGTAACTTATGATAGGGTAATCTTACCTTCTCATAAAGAAGCATATATGAACAAAGAGGTTCCCGTTACACTGACTCAGACTGCTACTGAAAGCATGCAGGTTACAGAAGAAAGCTTCTTACCGGCTGACGGTAATAGCTTTGCTGATTCAACCAGTGTTATTGAGTCTTCTAAGATTCCTGAAGCTTTAGACTTCATCAAAGAAGATTCTAAGAACGTTAAAGAATTGGCTAATTGGTTCAATGCAAATATGGATTCAGTGAAACTCGTTAATGAGAATACTGTGTCTATTGAAACTGAAGATGGAGATAAGATGATTGTATATCTTGAAGATTATATTCGTCATGATATTGATAGCATCTTTACCAAAATCAATAATTTATAAGAAGTAGGTGAGGTACCATGTTCCGTGATAAATCTCATCTATTAAAGAGAATAAAACAAGAACTCGGAATATATTCAATCAAGCTTCCTGTAAATGACACTGAATTATTCGAAGACGTTATCGTCGATACTACGATTCCTGTGTTCTCTACCTATGTTCCTTATGAATATGAATTGGTGGTTGATTTAAATGAGCTTCGTATAGTAGACAGATATGCTGCTGATGACTCTTCTCTGATTTCTAACGTGTATGAGATACCAAATATCTTTAAGAGACAGAGATGCATTGGTATCAATAATATTCGTCCCTATATTGAATATAATGGTATGATGATGACTTCATCATATGAAACCATTGATTCTTACGAGGTATTGGCTACAGGTCAAGGCTTAGCTAACTTATCGTCAGCTATGGTTCCACCTCAGACCTGGAAGTTTATTCCACCTAATAAGTTCCAAATCTTTAATCAGGTTTTATACAATAACAAGGTTTACCTTGATTTGGCTTACACCCATAGTCCAGAGCTATTTACAATTCCTGAAACTGCTCGAGAATCATTCTTCACTTTAGCTGTATTGGATGCTAAAGCATATCTGTGGAATGCATTGAGATATTATACCACTATCCAAACTGCATTTGGTCAGATGGATCTGAAGATTGATGCTTGGGAGAATGCAGCTTCTGATAGAAAAGACTTGCTGCGTGAATGGGATGAGAACTATCATCTGGATTCATGCCC
>JBGUQI010000064.1:0-28919 GCA_045130875.1 Bacilli bacterium
GATAATCCTGAAGAATAATTATGAAAGTCTTGGTTAGTTTTCAACCAAATAAAAAAGCATCCGATTTTGAGGGCGTTCGTTTAAGAAAAACCATTAAGGGCGCCCTTGAAATGGTCGGAGTTGATTACACAACAAGTATTGTTGAAAGACATGACATCGTCCATTTGATTTCACCAGAAGATGAAAACAAATTAAATGATGCTAAAGAAAACGACATTCCTGTAGTAGTCAGTGCTTTATATTGTGAAAACGATCCTCTCGCTTCATATTTAGAACACAAAACCAAAGACAATGAAAGAGTGACAGAGCTAACCACAAAAGCTCAGAGATTCTTAAATAAAGCAGATTTGGTTCTTGTTCCATCTAAAACCGCAAGGGAATTCCTTGTTGATAAAGGTATCACCGCAGATATATCTGTGGCATTACCAGGAATTAATATGTCACGATTTGATTTCTCAAGGGATGATGAAAAGGCAATTTTTTATCGTTACTTTAGAGAAGATCCAAAAAGAAAACTTATCCTTGGTATCGGTGAATATGATGGAACCATGGAAGGAATTAGTTCCTTTGTGGGTGCTGCAAAAGCTAACCCCGAAGCTTTGTTCTATTATATAGGCAGAGAAACAATCCCAGGAATTTATAATTCATTAAAAATGAAAAGGCTGATAATGACAGCCCCAAAGAATTTAAAATTTATCAACGTTGTTCCTGATGACATCTATAGAAGTGCAATGTTAAATGCTTCCCTATTTGTTATTCCAGGATATAAAACCACAGGTGTAATTAGCTTAATGGATGCGATGGCGGCGAAATGCCAAATCATCGCTCGTAAACAAGCCGTATATCCAGACATCTTAGTGGATGGAAAAACCGCTTATTTGGGACAATTCTCAGAGACAATTACATCACTAATCGGGGATTTCCTCGATGGTAAATTAAAACCTACAACTGAAGAGGCCTATAATTATGTTTCTAAATATAATTTAAGGGCCACGGGCGAACAATTAAGATGGTTTTATTTAGAACAAATCAATATCAAAAAGTTATCGAGATAAAAAGGAGAACATATTGTTATGATTGACATTAATCTCATCCGTGAAAATCCAGAAAAAGTTAAAGAGTTATTAAAGAGAAAGCTTTGGGACGCTGATTTCACCGAACTCCTTAAATGGGATGCCGAAAGAAAAGATCTCATTAAAGAAGTTGAAGGCAACAAAGCAGAGATGAATAGACTCTCCGCGAGTGTTCCTCAAGCCAAGAAAAATGGTGAAGATGTCTCAAAAATCTTTGCAAAAGTTAAAGAAATTGCGAAAAACAACCAAGAAAATGAGCAAAAACTCAAAGATTTAGAACAAAAGATTTATGATTTCTTAATCGTTTTACCAAACATTCCTGATGAGGATTTACTTGGTGGCGGAAAGGAAAACAACAAGGTCATCAAAACCTTTGGTGAGAAGCCAACATTCAATTTCAAAATGAAAGACCATGTCGAATTAGCTGAATCTTTAGGCTTAGTCGATTATGAACGTGGTAGCAAGATTGCTGGTCGTGGTAGTTGGGTCTACACAAACATGGGTGCCAGACTTGAATGGGCAATTCTTAATTTCTTTATTAGCGAACACTTAAAGGATGGTTATGAATTTATCCTACCTCCACATTTATTAAATGAGGAATCTGGACTTGTCGCAGGACAATTCCCAAAATTCAAAGAAGATGTCTTCTGGCTTGAAGGCACAGATCCCAAGAGATTCTTATTACCCACTGCGGAAACTGCTCTTGTTAATTTGTATAGAAACGAAATCTTGAGTGAAGAAGAATTACCAAAGAAATTCTTTGCTTACACTCCTTGCTATCGTAGAGAAGCCGGTTCTTATAGAACTGAAGAAAGAGGTATGATCCGTGGATATCAATTCGATAAAATCGAAATGGTTCAATATACCAAACCTGAAGATAGTGATGCCGCCTTCGAAGAATTAGTAAGAAAAGCTTCTAACCTTGTGGAAAAACTAGGATTACATTTCCAGGTTTCTAAATTAGCTGCAGGTGATATCTCTCATTCAATGGCTAGAACCTATGATATTGAAGTTTACTTACCATCCATCGGAATCTATAAGGAAGTCTCCTCTGCTTCTAACGCACGTGATTACCAAGCAAGACGTGGTATGATGCGTTATAGAGATAAGGCATCTGGTAAAACCAGATATATGCATACATTAAATGCTTCTGGTTTAGCGACAAGCCGTATTTTCCCCGCTATCCTTGAACAATATCAACAAGAAGATGGCTCAGTTTTAGTTCCTGAAGTTCTCCAACCATTTATGGGTGGAGTAAAGGTCTTAAAACCGGTTAAATAGACCTTGAAACAAACTAATTAAAACCACCATTTGGTGGTTTTTTGTTTTTAATGATACATATTTTTCAAAAAGTGTTTAATTATTATTCGAGAAGAGTATAATTTTTAACCAAATGGTTAAGAAAGTATTCGCATTTATGTTTGTAGGAATTACCACAGCCGCATCAATTACGGGTGTTGTTTTAACAAACACAAGTGTTAGTGAATTAAAAGCCGCTGACAATTCTTTAACAATGACATTTACTTCTGATAACGTTTCTAGTTCTAGTACTAGTGGTTATCATCCATATTTCACACTTTCTACTACCACCCAACTAACTGAAACCCCATATTCTGCTACCGGAACATTGAGCATTGAAGGTAATGGGTATGTTCAATTCAAGAAAAATGGCCACATTTTCCATATATTAGATGGTGAAGATGTCGAATTATCAATGCCTTTTGAATTCCACAACATTACTCGTGCTACATCAGTGACCATTTCTGGCAAGAATATTGGTTATACCTACACAAAAACATTTTTTCCTTCCAATAATGACCTCGTTATCAATGTGAGTTTACCCGATCTAGATTATGAAAGAGACGGAACTACAGAGGTTTATATTGATACAATTACAGTTAGTTACGTTTGCTAGAAGAGGGAAACCTCTTTTTTATTTATATAATAAAATCGATGTGCTATAATTACCCCGCCATCGCGATGGGCATCTACGAACCAGGTCAGGGTAGGAATGCAGCAGCCTTAAGTATCTTGTTCATGTGCGGTGGTTTGTTTTTATGGAAAAGTTTGAAAAGTACATGAGAGAAGCAATCAAGGAAGCCAAAAAAGCTGAACTGATTGATGAGGTCCCAATTGGATGTGTTATCGTTAAAAACGATAAGATTATTTCTAGAGGTCACAATGTCAGAGAATCTCAACAAAATCCAACAGGACATGCAGAAATAATTGCAATTAATAAAGCATCTAAAAAACTTAAGAGTTGGAGATTGGAAGATTGCGATATTTATATCACCCTTGAACCATGCATTATGTGTTCTGGTGCGATTATACAATCGAGAATTAGAACCATCTATTATGGCGCTAGTGATCCAAAGGGTGGTGCGTTAGGTTCATCAATTGATGTACTTACCGCCAACGGAATTAATCATCATCCACAAGTTATCGGAGGAGTTCTTAAAGAAGAGTGTTCTTCGATAATATCGAACTATTTCAAAACAAAAAGAGAAAAGAAAAATAAACTTGGACTTTAAATTTATGTCCAAGTTTTTTATTATATAAACACGTATGAAAAACGAAGAAAACGTTGAACGTATCACGCCCGCTCTTAAAGAAGGCCTTTCTAGTGAGCAAGTTGATGCCAGAATTAAACAAGGATTAGTTAATAAAACAAAGATTGTTGTTGGTAAGACTTATTTTGAAATCATTTTAAGTGATGTTTTTAGTTTCTTTAATATATTAATGTTCATCATTGCGGGCTTTATGATCGCCGCTCAATATTGGTTGGGATTAACTTTCTTAGTGGTTTTAATTCCTAATATCGGTATCAGTTTATATGAAGATATCAAAGCTCGTCATTTAATGAGTAAATTAAGAGTTTTAACTCAGCCGAAAGTCACTGTTATTAGAAACGGTGAAGAACTCATAGTCTCGACAGACGAAGTTGTTCTTGATGATTTGGTGTGTTTAAAAGCCGAAGATCAAATCTGTGTTGATGGACCACTTCTTTCTAGAACACTAATTGTTAACGAATCCGCTCTTACGGGTGAATCTAAGAACATCGTTAAAAAGAAAGGCGACATCTTATATTCCGGTTCTTACATAGTAAGTGGTAAGGGATATATGCTTGCCGATAAGATTGGAGAAGACAGCTATATTGAAAGCCTTCAATCTAAAGCTAAGAAGTTTAAGAGATCTCCATCTGAAATACTTAGAACCCTTAACGTGATGTTTAAGATTATTGGTTCTATCGTTGTCGCTATGGCAACAGCCATATTTGTTATTTATTTAATTAAGGGTGGCTTTAGCACTTTTGATAATTTCAAATCATCCATGAAAGGTATCTCTGGCTCAATGCTTGCTATGATACCTGCTGGTTTATATTTATTAACTTCAGTCGCTTTAGCGGTTGCGGTTTTAAAACTCAGTAAACGCGGCGCAAGAGTGCAAGATTTCTATTCTGTGGAAATGTTAGCCAGAATCAATGTACTCTGCGTTGATAAAACCGGAACTATCACAAATGGTGAAATGGATGTCACAAACATCATTCCTTTTGGCACCGAAAGATTATCTGAAGAAGCTATCTCTCAGATTATGTCTAATCTATTAATTGCCACAAAAGATAGCAATTTAACTGCAAAATCCCTGCAAAAGCGCTTTAATTATGAGATTTCTAAAGGAATTGTCGCAGCATTACCATTCAATAGTGATAACAAATATTCCGCTGCAACATTCACTGGAAATGAAACGTATGTATTAGGTGCTCCTGAGTTTATCAACATTGAAAACAGAGCCACCATTTTAAATAGATGCAGCGAATATACATCTCGTGGCCTAAGAGTTCTTGTTTTGGGTAAGAGCAAAGCTCCTATCAAAGACGAAAAGGTTGAAGGTGTTGTTAACCCAATCGCCTTAATTGTCTTACAAGACCACATTAGAGAAGATGCAATTGAAACCTTTAAATGGTTTAAAGAAAATGGCGTTGCGATTAAAGTCATTTCAGGTGATGACGCACAAACAGTTAGTCATATTGCTTTAGAAGCAGGCATTGAAGGTGCTGATAAGTTTATTTCTCTTGCTGGTTTAACTGATGAAGAAGTTGCGGATGCGGCGGATAAATATCAAGTCTTTGGTAGAGTTACTCCAGAACAAAAAGAAATCCTAGTTATGACTTTAAAGAAACTCGGTAATACTGTTGCAATGACGGGTGATGGTGTTAACGATGTATTAGCCTTAAAACGCGCTGATTGTTCTATTGCTATGAACACAGGATCCCAAGCCGCAAAGAACGTTTCTCATATTGTTTTAGTAAACTCTGATTTCAGCTCCTTACCAAGTGTTGTGGAAGAAGGAAGAAGAGTAATTAATAACTTGCAAAGAACTAGTTCTTTGTTCCTAACAAAAACCATATTTGCAATGGTTAGTACCTTAGTGTTCTTAATTACATATTTAACCATTAATGTGAGATATCCATTTGAGGCCACACACTTTCAGTTATGGAGTCTTGTTAATATTGGTTTGTCTTCATTCTTCTTAGCATTAGAGGCTAATAAAGAACCAGCGAAAGGTGGCTTTGCGAAGAATATTTTAAGAAAGACCATTCCTGGTGCTTTAGCAATATTAATTCCAGTTGCTCTTATTTATGTTTTATATATCTTCCAACAAAAGCACATTTTCTATACCGGCATTTATGCTGGACCAGAGGATAATCAACTTGTTGTTCCAACCACAATGAGTGTTATAACATTTACAATCTTAGGTTTGGTTATCTTATTAAAGATATGCTTACCACTTAATTTATATCGTTCACTAGTCTTTGCAGGAGCAGTCCTGGTTGAAGGCGGATTATTAACTGCAGCCGGCTTTGCTTCTTATAAAATTAGTGTCCAAGCATCTATCCTCGGAATTGATTTCCCATCTCTTACTTTAGTAAATTGGTTCACTATTGCTATAATAATAGTGTTGACTGTATCGATATATTTAATCGTTTCCTACATTGTAGAAACTCTTAAAGGAGAACACATCAATGATAAAGATTAATCCAGAAGTCTTAAAAGCTTTAGAAAACAACCAACCAGTTGTGGCTTTAGAAAGCACAATTATTTCGCACGGAATGCCTTATCCCAAAAATGTTCAAACCGCTTTAGAAGTGGAAAAGGTTATTAGAGATCATGGTGTGGTTCCTGCAACAATTGGAATCATTGATGGTGATGCAATTGTGGGTATGACTCCAGAAGAGATTGAACAGTTCGGTAAGAGACAAGGGATTGTCAAAGTATCTCGTAGAGATTTACCGGTTGTTTACGCCAAGAAGATGTGGGCCGCAACAACAGTGGCCGCCACAATGATTATCGCTAGCCAAGCAGGCATTAAATTATTTGTCACTGGTGGTATTGGTGGCGTACATAGAGGTGCACAAGAAACCATGGATATCTCAGCAGACTTACAAGAACTTGCAAAGACCAATGTTACAGTTGTTTGTGCAGGTGCAAAAGCCATCTTAGATTTACCTCTTACATTAGAATATTTAGAAACTATGGGAGTACCCGTTTTAGGATATAAAACCTCAGAATTGCCGGCTTTTTACACCGCTCACAGTGGTTTAAAGGTTGATTATCAAGTCAATTCTGCCAAAGAAGCAGCGGAGATTATGTATCAAAAAGAAACCAACAATCTTCAAGGCGGAATCTTAATTACCAATCCTATTCCGGAAGAATATTCTATGGATAAAGAAGTCATCGATGACGCTATTGATAAAGCCTTAAAGATGATGGAAGAAGAAGGCATTAAAGGAAAAGAAGCAACCCCATTCTTATTAAAAACCATCGTGGAATTAACTGGTGGTGATTCTTTAGAATCAAATATTAAATTAGTGCTAAACAACGCTGCTGTTGGAGCAGAGATTATTAAGGAGTATTGTAAGATAAAGTGAAAACCGAGTATCGTTTTGCGGAAGCTTTAAAAGAGATGATGGCAGAAGTCCCGTTGGACTCTATTTCAGTCACGACTCTTTCCAAGAAATGCAAAGTTAATAGACAGACATTCTATTATCATTTTCATGATATCTATGACTTATTAACCTTGGTTTTCTTAAATGAAGAAATGCCAGAAGCAGAAAAAACCAAGAATATTAAGGAGTTATTAGTGGTGGTTTTCAATTATTACACCAAAAACAAAGGCTTTATTGATGCCACACTTAATTCTGCTGGCAAAGAACTCTTTGAAGAATTTGTGAACAACGTTTGTTATAAAACTTTCTTAAGATTTATCAACAATATCCAAGACAGCAAAAAGATTCATATTAACGATAGAAAAGCAGTCGCGAGATTCTATTCTTTAGCCTATTCCCGTTCTATCGTTTATTACCTAGCAACCTATAAGACCAAAACCGCAGACGGATTATTAAATTGCTTTGTCTTTGAACCGAGCAACGTCTTTGAAGATGCGATGACTAGATTACACATTATCAGGAGTAAGACAAGATGATTGATTTTGATTTAGGTATTAAAACCAAAATTTATTTTGGTCCTGGTAAGGAAAAACACGTTGGAAGCATTCTAGCTGAGTATGGAGTTAGAAAGGTTTTGGTTGTTATTGGACAAGGTTCAGTAAGAAAAAGTGGCTTATTAGATGTCGCACTTACATCCATGCAAGAACAAGCTTTGGAATATAAAGTAGTGGAAGGTGTTAGACCAAATCCAACAATCAATTTTGTAATTGAAGCGCTAAAGATCGCTAAGGAATTTGAACCAAACTTTGTTTTAGCTATTGGTGGCGGATCGGTTATCGATACCGCTAAATTAATTGCGGCGGATTATTATTATGATGGCGATCCATTTGATTTCAATCTTCATAAGGCCAAACCCAAAAAAGCTCTTCCTGTAGGTGTAATTCTTACAATAGCCGCTTCTGGTAGTGAAATGTCTACATCTGCAGTTATTCAAAATGATGCCACAGGCAAGAAACAAGGATTCAATTCTGAAGAAGTTCGCCCAGTATTTGCAATTGAGAATCCAGAATTAACATATTCTGTAGATTCATATCAAACAGCGTGCGGAATAGTGGACATCATGATGCATACCCTAGAAAGATATTTCCAACAATCTAGCGAAAACGAACCTGCGGATGGATTTGCTGAGGCATTATTAAAATCAGTTATTAAAGCTGGGCAAAAAGTTGTGAGAAATCCGAATGACTATGAAGCGAGAGCGGTTCTCATGCTAATGAGCTCTTTATCACATAATGGTTTAACTAATATTGGAAAGCCATTTGGATTACCGGTTCATCAGTTAGAACATGCACTATCTGGATTATATCCAAGCATTGCTCATGGAGCAGGTCTTGCAGTTTTGTGGCCAGCGTGGGCAAAATATTATATAGATTTTGACGAAGACAAATTTGATCGCTATGCGAGAAATGTCTGGGATAGTCAAATCCCCGACAAGAAAGCCAATGGCTTGCAAGGCATTAAGCTCACCGAACAATTCTTCCGTTATGTGGGTATGCCAAGTAGATTAATGGACTTCAAAGTAGGAGTGATTGATATAGATAAGCTGGTGGATAGTTTAACAGACAACGGCACACGTGTAGTGGCTCATCATGTTAAACCACTAGACAGGGAAGCAGCGAGAATCATATTTGATTCTTGTCGCTAGAAAGAAGGTATTATATGAAAAAAGAAGATGTATCGGGAATTGTAGTCTATATCATCATCCTCGCGATTGCGGTTGTTTTTGGTATCACTGTTTTAAGAGAACACGCCGCTAATTCAGGTATGGAAACATATGTTTATATTTTCTATATTTTTGGCGCTATCGCGACAGGTGTTATCTTTAACGCCATCTTATTTGAAGTCGCGCACATCCTTGGTGCGAAAGCGGGTAGATATTTATTGTTATCAGTTAACATCCTTGGTTTGATGTGGTTCAAAGAAGGGGAAAAGACCAAATTTAAATTCTCCGGCTTTGATGGTTTAACTGGTGAAACCAAAATCCTTCCACGTCCAAATGCGAAGAAAGAACCGGACCCAGCAGCTTATTTGATGTTTGGAACATTATTCTACGTAGTAGAATTAGTTATCATTATCATCTTATTTATTACATTTAATAACAATGCATCCCTCGGTTCTGATCTTGTTAACTTTGCTTACTTCTTATTGGTGGTTGTGGTTATTGGTGGAATGATTTTAATCTATAACATCCTCCCCTTTAAACTTGACGCCACCACAGATGGTTATCGTTTGAAATTAACATCTAATGCCGCTAATAAAAAGGCATTTAATGAACTCTTAAGAGTGGAATACGCTATTAGCCAAGGCTCTACTGATGTGGAAATCACTACATTTGAAGATATTACAAATTTCACTGCAGAACTCAACTTAAATAAGGTTTATATGCTTTTAGATAAAAAACAATTTAAAGAAGCAGAAGAACTTATTGATGTCATCTTAAAAGGCAAAGAAACAATTTCTAACAAAGTGTATGTTCGTGCCAGAGCGCAAAAGATTTATATCAACATCTATACCAAACCATTAGAGGAAGCTAGAGAATTCTATGATGCCGAAGTTCCTCTTACTGAACGTCGTTCCATCTATAATGACTTCTCCATGGTTTGCATTCGTACATATTTATTAATGTCTGGTTTATTAGATGGTTCTAAGAATGAATGTTTATTAACCATTAACAAAGTTAAGAAATGCTTTAATAGCACTCCAAAACAAAGACAAAAGATCGAGGCTGATTTATTCAATGAAGCTTTAGCCAAAATTGATGAACTTCATCCTAAATGGAACTTAAGCCAATACAAAGTTGTCTTTGAAGAAAAACCTGATAAGAAAAAGAAAGATAAGAAATAAAAAAGAGCGCCGGTGAGTAATTCCTGGCGCTTTTCTTTTTCGTTTCTTAAATCGTCTATTTAATTAGTTTTCTTTCTTCTTTTTATTTAACCAAATGACTAAAGTCATGCCCGATAAACTAGATAGTATACAAATGGTCACCAAAATAATGGTTGTGGTGTTGTTATGAACAGGCATCATCATGTTGGATTGAGAAGCTTTATTTAAATAATCTGGGTAACTAGTTCTATTTGTATATTTGTTAACAATATAGATGTATCTCGCAACAGCTTTTTGGAGATCAGTACCATTTTCGTTAGCGGTAGCCGCTTTGACGTTATTTTGTTCAGCAGTTGAAAGCGCTAAGAAGTTAGTTCTTGTTGTTGCCCAATTAGATGTACTTGGTGGTGTGACACCATTATTGCATGAAACTAGTGATAAGAATGAGGCAGCCCATGTATCAGCGGTTTGAGATGAACCAGATGATACGTATGTAACTGAAATAGCCACCGGTCTTAATTGGACGTTGTTGCTAGAAGCAACGTTTTGGATATAAATAGCAGACAAGCCACTTGAAGAAACAGAACCCACTACGTGTGTTCCACCAGTAGCTGTGGACCAAGTTCTACTAACTTGTGTGGTGTCATTTGTTACTACATTATTGGAATATGCGATTCCAGCAGTCATTGAATCACCCATATTGTTTCCAGAATAAGTAATAGAAATTGATAACAATTTATACCCCGTATCTGCAACAAACGACAAAACATGTCCTTTATATATTCTAGGTTCTGAAATATAACTTGAATTTACATCAGCACCACCGTTTGCTTTTGTTTGGGTAATGGTGGTGTGGCCATCAGAACTCTTCCATGTAATAGAGCCATTAGAGTAAGAACCAGCACTTAAATTAACAGAGTATGTATCTCCACTTGGCTGTTGTTCATTAACCGTAATGTTATATTTTGCGGTTTCGGTTACGCTACCTTCGGTATAACTGGCAGTAACTACTTGAGTGCCTGCAGTAGACATGTCGTATCCACTGAATGTAGTGGATGAAGTGACGTTGGCGGTTGAGTTATCACTATATGTAGCAGTTACTGTTCCACCAAAGACAAATGTATCGCCAACATTAAATGTTGTGGTTTGTCCACTTACTGTAATGCTTGATAAAGTCTTAGTGGTTGTTTGACCTGCTTTTTTATATAGTTCTATGCTTGTTTGGCCAGAAGTATAAGTGGTGAATCTTGGTGAACCAGCATTATATTGGAGCGTTCCATAGGAACTAGTTGTATTTGTTATTGTTGCGGTTCCGCTTGAAATAGATATGCTCCATGTTCCCGTGCCATCACTATAATTGACATTTTTTGCGGCTGATGATTTCAATGTTCCTTCACTTGATGTGAATGTCCAGTTGTTTCCGGATTTACCTAAAGTAAATTCCACACCATTTCCTTTGTTTGTAATAGAGTTGCCGCTATAGGTGGCAGAAATGCTTGATAAGTATGTAGAGGACAATGTTCCTGCAACAACAGTTTTCGATTTGCAACCAATTAAAACAACATCACCAACACTAATGCCTGATGTACTTGTTACTAAATCATAAGAGTCTCCTGATCCAGAACTTCCGCCAGAAGAAACGGTGATTTGATATGAAGTGGTTTTTGTAACACCTTCGTATGTATATGAAACATTAACTGTTTGAGTACCAGTTGTGGAGAGGTTATATCCTGAAAAAGTACAAGAATCTTTGACATTTGCAGTGGAATTATCACTATAAGTCGCAGTTACTGTTGGTTTAACGAATGTATCATTAACGTTATAAGATGTCTTTGGATTCTCTACTGCGATGCTTGTTAGAGTTACAGTGGAAGGTGTTCCGGAGTTTGTGATGACACCATTAACGACTGTGGAATTTGAACCAGTGGATTCACCATTGGTTTGATTTGAGCCATAAGTACCACCCCAAATTAAATCTACATATGATGGGTGATCGATAAATGGGTTTCTGTTTCCTTGTTTATCTTCCACTAAGTTGTTTCTCTGGATTTCCCAAGCAGAAACAGGATCTTCTCTATGCCATTTTAATAATAAGTTCAGATAAGAAGTTTTGAATCCACGTAGTGTGTCTTCTCCAGAACCGAAAACTTTACTTCCATCTCCAGACGTCCATTTAGACACAGGGCCTACATTGTCGGTGCCTGTTGGATTTTCATAGTATCTTGTCGCGGCATAGAAATAAGTTCTTGCTAGGTCGCCCTTTCTACTATCGAATGGTTCGAAAACAGTGCCACTTACATAATTAGAGTTTGAAGAACTTCCTAAATAGTTGGATTCTGTATCACTAGAGTGTTTCCATGCTGTACCACCGCTAACTTCTCCATAAGGATAGTTGGATCGCATTCCATTTATCTTACCATCAGATGGTAAAACAATTATTAAATCTGAACCTTGGGTGTTTTCGGCACCACCCCACCAGGATTTAGGAATAGTGTGTTCTCTATTGTAACAATCACCTACGTTACTGTAACTTCCGCATTGGGAGGAACCTGGAGTAAATGAGGTGTGGTCAGAATATATATCATATATTTTGCCATCACTACGGATATCAGTAGTTTCATATGCCGTCCATAACCCTTTGTAAGTTAAGTCGGTATGATTTTTAATTTTGTTATATAAGCTAACCAACAATGTTTGGCCAGAACCGTTAACAGTGGAGTAATATGTTTGAATATTGGTATAAGCATCTGCTTTTGTTTCGGTTGTACCAAAAATAGTTGCTCCAATTGCGGAACCAGCGCCTAAAACTAATAATGAGGCAGTAATTATTTTGATAAGTCTGTCTTTAACCATGCTCAATAATTATAATCGATAATTTGTGTTAATAATCAATCTTTATTGATTGTTTAGCAAAATAAAATTAATAAAGTGTGATTAAATCACAACAAAAAAGACGGCTCAAGGCCGCCTTATAATGTGTTTTTGGTTTATTTACCAGAGACAACAATCTTCTTCACCATTAATGATGAACAGGAAATGCCGCTTGGGAAAACTCTTGTGTCGCTACCGACTTCAAGAACATCTTTGAAGAGTTCCACTAAGTTACCAGAAACGGTAATGACATCGAGAGCTCTATCAATCTTGCCGTTCTTAATTAAGAAACCAGTGGATTGTAATGAAAAGTTACCTGATTGCGGATTTAATCCAGCATGTAATCCCATAACATCGGTGATATAAACACCGTCGCCAATTTCTTCAAATAATTGTTCTTGGCTTTTCTTACCTGGTTTGAGTTCTAAGAAGAATGTAGATGTTCCCATCTTACTTCCACCTCTAGAACCATTACCTGTTGTTTGAACACCGTCTTTAGCAGCGGTGGTTAAGTTATATAAGTATGTTTGTAAAACACCTTGTTTAATGATTGGTTTGTTATATGTAGCAACACCTTCATCATCAAACCACCTGGAGAAAACGTTTCTCTTTAATGGTTTATCTTCGATAGTAATCTTTCTGGAAGCAACTTTTTGACCTAACTTACCAATGAATAAGGAAGAGCGTTTTTGCACTTCTTCAGCATCAGCGTTTCCAATATAAGCTCCAATAAATGATTTAGCGACATCTGGTGATAAGATTGCTTTATATGTTGCGGATTCACAAGCTTCGCCACCTAATTGATCAACTGTGTTTTTGACAACTTCTTTAGCTAATTTTTGAACATTGAATTTATTGAAGTCATTATCTAAGAATAATTCATAACCGGATTTTGTTTGTTGCCCTTCTTTAGCAACTGCTTGTCCAACAAAGACAAAATAATTGGACTTTTGCGCTAATTTTAGGCCTTTTGAGTTCATAATTGTGATGCTTTCAGCGGATTCGCTATATTCAACACCACCAACTTCAACCACTCTTGGATCACCAGTTTTAATCGCGGCTTCGAGTTCATATAATTTCTTCATCTTTTCATCGATGGAGACTTTGCCCAACTCTTTGTTAAAGGTATTAATCTTT
Source organism: Bacilli bacterium (assembly GCA_045130875.1). Classification (GTDB taxonomy): domain Bacteria; phylum Bacillota_I; class Bacilli_A; order RFN20; family CAG-826; genus RUG13091. The sequence goes on from JBGUQI010000064.1 coordinate 13,912, forward strand.
TTGTATGATTTGGAACCTTCAAAGATAAATGCTGGATCATCGTTTTCGATGACTTTAGCATTGGCAACAATTTCATCTACCAAATATTTAGCATGAGCATTGCTCCAGGAGTCGACATTAGCGGTACCAAATTTACCGTTAATAATGCCTCTAGCTAAAATGGTGATGGATTTATTTGAAGAATAATTATCCACTTCACTGTGGAATAAAGAGAAACTTAATGAGAAGCTTTCACCAATATAAAGTTCAGCTTCTTCAATACCCGCTTCTTTAGCGAGAACAAAAAACTTATCGTACTTCATTATTTAAGTTCTCCTCCGCGACCACCAACGGTGATTTCGCTAATTCTTAATGTTGGTTGTCCAACATTGGTTCTAATCGAACCAGATGCTGCACCACACATACCCTGTGCTAATTTAAGGTCATTACCAACCATGTCGATGTGTTTTAAGATTTCGTCGCCATGACCGATTAATGTTGCGCCTTTAACTGGTTCACAGATTTTACCATCACGAATGATATAAGCTTCACTACAACCGAAGTTGAATTCACCAGTTGTGGGATCGACCGAACCGCCGTTAAAGCCAACAGCGTATAAACCTAATTTAGTAGCAGCAATAATTTCTTCTGGTGTACTCTTACCATTACAAATATAGGTATTTGACATACGAGAAGTGGGGCAGAATTTGTAGTTTTGTCTACGACAAGCACCATTACCTTCTCTATTCATACGACGACCATTGAAATCATCGATCATATAATCCACTAACTTACCATCTTTAATTAAAAGACGTTTAGTTCCGGGGTTACCTTCATCATCGATATCGATTGAACCCCAAGCATTTGGAATAGTGCTATCGTCGACAGCGCTCACTAATGGAGAAGCAACCATATCACCATGTTTTCCACTGAAGCAGGATAAGCCTCTTGCTAAAGCACTAGCTTCTAATGGGTGACCGCAGGATTCGTGGAATAAGACACCGCCCCAACCATTACCGATAACGACTGGCATTTTACCACTTGGGCATTCTTTTGCGGTTAACATCAATAATGCTGTTTCAGCGGCCTTTCTTGCCACTTCTCTCGCGTGAACTTTAGTTCTAAAGAAACTAATGTCTTCTTGACATCCAGGTCCTTCAAAACCAGTTTCGAAACCGTTTTGATCAGCGACAACAACCATATATGCTAAACGACCAAATTCTGTATCGCGTTTAAACCATTTTTCTTTGGAGTTATAGACTGCTACAAAACGATGTTGATTGGCAAAGCTACCAATATAACGAACAATACGTGGATCCTTTAAGGATTGGATTTCTTCAATACCTTCTTTAACTAAGGCAATTTTTTCTTCTCTAGAAATAGAGTTGTAACTGTTGACTACAGGATTACGATTTTTGGCTTTAATCATGTCTAACTTAGTGACAGTGATTTTTCTTTCTCCTTTAAAGGATGATCTGAGTGATTCCGCTAAAGAGATAAGACCTTTTTTGGTTAAATCGTTAGTGTAGCCATAAACACATTGATTCTCTTTTAATAAACGTAAACCCACACCATTCATAATGTTGGATGTGGAAGTATTAACTTTACCATTTTCAATACTAAGAGAGTAACTATTGGAATCTTCATAGAAGATTTCTGCATAGTCCGCTCCAGTAGCGAGCATGGAATTGAGAACCTCAATAGCTAATTTTTTACTAACCATATTTTCTCCCTTCTTTTGTTTTAAATATTGTGTGAATTATAACATAATTGTTTTTCTATTTGTATTCAAACACATATCTTAATTACGATTTTGTTATAATGAGAAACGAGGATAAACCTATGAATAAATATATGAGAATGGCGATTAATGAAGCCAGAAAAGGTATTAAAGCCGGACATGGCGGTCCCTTTGGGGCTGTCATTGTTAAAGATGGTGTTGTCGTTGGAAAAGGACACAACCAAGTATTAAAGGATAATGACCCAACTTGTCATGGTGAAGTTATGGCTATCCATAAAGCCTGTAAGAAACTTAATACATTTGATTTAAGTGGTTGTGAAATATATACAACAGGTGAACCCTGTCCTATGTGCATGGCCGCAATCCTATGGGCGAACATTGATAAGGTTTACTATGGCTGTAACATTTTAGATACAGAAGAAATCGGTTTTAGAGATGCATTATTCTATAAAATGCAAAAACCAGAAGAGCGCGAAAAGTTCGTGGTTGAACTAGACCGCAAAGCATGCTTAAAACTCTATAAAGAGTTTTTGGGTATGAAACACACCATATATTAATCTATGAGTTTTAATAAGGTTAACAAACCACTTAAAGGAGATCTTTTAAGAGTCCACCGTAAAGAGGGATATTATCATTTTGGTATTGCTGTTGATAGTGACACCGTCATTCATTTCACCGCTTTAGAAAACGACTTAGCGGATAGTAAGAAAGATATGAAGATAATTGAGACCTCTTTGAGTAGATTTCTTAAGGGGGATCAACTTGAGGTCGAACAACCTTATAGTTCTAAATTCACCAGGGATGAAGTAGTAAAAAAAGCCAAAAAATACGTGAATTGCACGAAATTTAGAGAAAAATACTACAATTTTCTCACAAATAACTGTGAACACTTTGCTCGTTATTGTTATGATGGTGACCCCCAAAGTAAGCAAGTTGTTAATGGTGCTGTGTTGGCGGTTATTGGTGGTGCCACACTTGTCGGTGCGGTAGCTACATCATTACTTGTTAAAGGCGCTAAAAAGAAAAAGAAGAGCACAACACCTAACGTTAGAAAGATTGAAAAGAAATAAAAAGATTGTCATTGAGTTGGCAATCTTTTATTAAATTTATTTAATAATTGTTCCGGCTTTCTCTTGGAATGCCTTTTTAACATTTAATAGCGAAGAAATAATTGCGGTCTTTCCTGGTTTTGCGGATAAGTATTTAATGCAAGCATTTACTTTTGGATACATGCTGCCTTTAGCAAAATGGCCAGCATCCAGATATTGTTTGATTTCATTAACTGAGACTTTTTCCAACTTCTTTTGAGATGGTTTATTGAAGTCCACATAGACATTATCAACAGCAGTTAAGATTACTAAGTAATCTGAATTCACTAATTCCGCCACTTTTGCGGAAGCATAATCCTTATCTATAACTGCGGCGACACCCTCTAATTTGTTATCTTTAGTTTTAATAACGGGGATTCCTCCCCCGCCTGCGCATATAACAACGTGTTTGTTACTTACGAGTTCGATGATTGATTCTTTTTCAATAATATCTATTGGAAGTGGACTTGGGACAACACGGCGATATCCTCTTCCAGCATCTTCTTTCATGATGTAACCAGTTTGTTTGGTGATTAGTTCAGCTTCTTCTTTACTATAAAATGAACCAACTGGTTTACTTGGTGATTGGAATAATGGGTCATTTTGATCCACTAAAACTTGGGTTACAACAGTGACGACACTGGATTTTAAACCCTGATTTTGGAGTTCATTATCGATTGCATTTTGAATGTGAAAACCAATATATCCTTGGCTCATCGCACCACATTCTGGGAATGGCATATCAGGAACTGATTTGGCATCAGAAAACGCTAAATTAATCATTCCGACTTGTGGACCGTTGCCGTGAACGATAATAACTTCGTGTCCATTTTTTATTAATTCAGCGATTGGTTTTGCAACCGCTTTTAATAACTCTTTTTGTTCCTCTGCATTGCTACCTAAAGCATTACCACCTAAGGAAACTACATATCTACTCATATCGATATTCCTAATTATTTAACTTTGTTATTTTTGAATTTTTCTAATAAATTCTCGTATGCTGTTTTAAGTTCTTGACCGACTTTTTCGAGTGTTCTTTCTTCAACAAGTTTATAGCCGTTTTCGGTTAGTTTTTGATTGTTTCCTTCCATAATCTTGTTCAGTTTTTCTAAGAACTCTTGGTTGTCTTTGCCCTTATAGCAATCTCTACCATCTTCTAACCAATCAGCATAAACACCGATATCACGGATTAAGACTGGGCAATTACTTGCTAAAGCTTCAAGGACCACAATACCTTCTGTTTCTTCATAGCTAGGGAAGAATAAGCATTCTGCGTATCTTAGTGCGCCCTTGATAATTGCATTATCAATATAACCAGGCATAATAACATTACTTGGCCTATTCTTAATAGCTTTTAAAACGTTTGGTTGAGTAAGGATTCTTTGTAAATAACCAAACCAAATGAATTTAACATCTGGTTTTTCTTTCGCTACCGCAAAGAAATCTTTGATACCTTTTCTATTGAATGGGAAACCAATACCGATAACAACCTTTTCACCTTCTTGGATTTTGAAGTAATCCTTAAAGGCTTTGATCTTATCTTCATCATAGGCATACTCTTTTGGATCAATTCCATTAGAGACATAAATTACTTCGGTTCCGAGTTTATAAGAATCTATAAGATTCTTTGAATATAATGTTGGAGTAATGATAAAATCAGCATTCTTATAGAACCACATAAGATTTGGATAGAACCATAACTTCATTATTTTCCATAATCTAAAGGAATTCTGGAAGTCCTCTTTTGTGCTATGTCCATGGACGATAGCAGGAATCTCTTTCTTCTTTAATCTCTTTAATAACCTTTTAGAGGCAGGAAAATATGTATTGATATGAGCGATATCGTAATCATCTTTTGGATTTAATGTATATTCTATTCCGGCGGATGTTAAAGCGGCGATTTGATGTCTAAGCGCTCTTCCGATACCAGACTTTTTAATTTTTTCTTCTTTTTCAAAATAGAGAAGTACTTTCATATGTGGTCCTCTTGTTACTACCAAAATTATACTTATGAATTACATCTAAAGATAATAATTTATGTTATTGAGACAATAAAGTGACTATCATTTAAGTATGAAGACATATATAGACGAATACCAAAGATGGTGTCAACTAGCCATCGATGACCCCGAAATAGTTGCTGAATTAAAGAAAATTAATGGCGACGAAAAGTTAATTGAAGATGCTTTTTATCGTGATCTTGCCTTCGGCACAGGTGGTTTAAGAGGAGTTCTTGGTGCAGGCACAAATAGAATGAACATCTACACCGTTCGTAAAGCCAGCCAAGGTTTAGCCAATTACTTAAATAATCACTTCAAAAAACCAAGTATTGCCATTAGTTATGACTCCAGAATTAATTCCACATTATTTGCTGAAGCCGCTGCTGGTGTTTTTGCCGCGAATGGAATCAAAGTGTTTATTTATAAACAACTTATGCCCACACCCTTAGTTTCTTATGCTGTTAGAGAACTAAAATGTTCCGCTGGTATTATGGTTACAGCCTCTCATAACCCATCTAAATATAATGGTTATAAGGTTTATGGAAGCGATGGTTGCCAAATCGCTAATGAGGTCGCTGATGAAACATTAGATAACATTAATAAATTAGATATCTTTAAAGATGTTAAATGCATCGACTTCAAAGAAGCACTTAAAAATGGTAGTGTCGACTATATTTCTGACGATATTTATACAAAGTTTATTGAAAGAGTAAAACTCGAAAGTGTTCTTCAAGATGAAAAGTTAGACAAGAACGTAAAGATCATTTACTCACCTCTTAATGGCACAGGATTAAAACCAGTTACAAGAATCCTTAAAGAATGTGGTTATCAAAACGTCATTGTCGTTAAAGAGCAAGAACAACCAGATGGTCACTTCCCAACCTGTCCATATCCAAATCCTGAAATTAGAGAAGCGATGGCGCTCGGTATTGAATACGCCAAAAGAGAACAAGCTGACTTATTAATCGCTACCGATCCAGACTGTGATAGAGTGGGTATTGCTGTGAAAAACAGTAGTGGTGAATATGTCTTATTAAGTGGCAACCAAACCGGCATCTTGTTGCTTGATTTTATATGTCAAATGCGCAAAAAACACGCAAAAATGCCACAAAATCCTGTTTTTGTGAAAACTATTGTGACATCTGACATGACCAAAAAGGTCGCTGATAAATATGGTGTTAAGTGTGTTGATGTCTTAACTGGATTCAAATACATTGGTGAACAAATTAGATTGCTCGAAGAACAAAACAGAGAACAAGATTATATCCTTGGTTTTGAAGAGAGTTATGGTTACTTGTCTGGTAGTTATGTTCGTGATAAAGACGCTGTTGATGGTGTCTTCCTCATTGTTGAAATGTTTGTCTATTATAAGACCAACGGCATTTCTTTGTTAGATAAGTTGGAAGAACTTTATAAAGAATTTGGTTACTATAGTAACTATCTCAATTCCTTTGAGTTTGAAGGATCTCAAGGCGCCACTAAGATGGCGGAAGTTGTCGATTTCTTTAGAAATAAAGTCGATGATATTGCAGGTCTCAAAGTAAATAAAAAACTCGACTATAACAAAGGTGTTGATGGTTTACCAAAATCTAACGTTATTAAGATGTTCTTAGAAGATGGTTCCACAATCGTGGTTAGACCTTCTGGTACAGAACCAAAATTAAAACTTTATATTTCCATTTGTGGTCCGTCTGTTAAAGATAATGATACGAAGTATCAAAAATTCCAAGAATGTCTTAAGGAGTATATTAAATAACTATGAAAATCTTATTTATAGGCAATTCTTTTTCTGTGGATGTTTCCACATATATGCACGAAATCGCTAAAGCGGCAGGAAAAGAATTAGAAGTTTATGTTTTATATATCGGTGGTTGCTCAGTGGAAAACCACTGGAAGAGATATCTTGCAAACGATAAAACATATGAATTCTATCACAATAGAGTGGACCGAGAATTGATGTGGAGTTCTTTAAAAGAAGGACTTGAATTTACTGATTACGATTTCGTATCATTCCAACAAGTTAGTCAACTATCTGGCGATTATGATTCTTATTTCCCAGAATTATTGCTTTTGATGGATGCGGTTAGAAAACACACAAAAGCTCAATTCTTATTCCATCAAACATGGAGCTATGCAAAAACATTTTCCCATGAAAAATATGGAAGCAATCCATTAAATCAAGATTTGATGGATAAGGATATTAGAAGCTCTTATTTAAGATTAAGTGATTTCTTAAAAATTCCTTATATCATGCCAAGCGGAGAAGCGATTAGAAAAGCGCGTTTAGTGTTTGGCGATGAATTAAATAGAGATGGTTTCCATCTTAATGAAAGAGGAAGAACTTTATGTGGATACGCACTAGTGTATTTCTTCTTTGGTTTAGATATTGATCCATCTTCATTTGTCCCTGAAGGAAATAGCTATGGCGATGGTTCCGTTGTAGATAAAAAAGAACTCCCAACCCTTATGAAGATTGCTAAAGAAGCGATCCTTGATAACAAAGGTCATAACTTATGGTAAGAAAAGAAGAATTAAGATATAAAGATATAAAATATCTTTTATTCTACCCAAAAGATTATCATGAAGGAAATAAATATCCAGTGTTTTTCCATCTCCACGGTTCCGGAAATAGGGGAGAAGATTTTTCTACTTTCAATCCACAAGAATCTCCTGTGTTGAGACAAATCGAATTAAATGATTCTCCATTAGGAAAGGCCTTCTGCGTTATTCCGCTTTGTAATAAAGATACATGGTTTGACATGTTCTCAGAATTGCTTGAGTTTACTAAGTTTATTTATCAACAAGAATATACTGATCAAACCCATTTTGTGGGGTCAGGTATATCTATGGGCGGATATGGAATTTATCAAGTAATGATGTCCCTACCAGAACTGTTTTATAAAGCCATCGTATGTTGTGGTGGTGGCATGTATTGGAATGCTGGAAGAATGAAAAACATCAAAATACGCGTATTTCACGGGGTTTATGACACTGCAGTTTATCCAGAAGAAGCCTATCGTATGTACAATAATTTGAAAGCAAATGGTGCGGACGTCACCTTAACAATGGATAAAGATTGCGACCACAACATCTGGGATAAAACCTATCTTAACGACGAAAATCTTGTTTGGTTAATGGAATAAATCCTAGTTAGTAAACTAGTAAATAATCGGTAAACAATTACTTCTGTTTACTGATTTTTTTATTTGTTTACCAATATTTTTACGGAACTTATTATAATAAGAGTGATGATAAAGATAAGGAGTTAACATTATGATGAAAAGAAGATTATTTTTGCTACCCATCTTTCTACTTGCTTTAGTTGGCTGTAACGGCAAGGCTTTAGAAACCCCCACTTTGGTGGTGAATGAAGAGAAAACCGGTTTGACTTGGGCGCCAGTTGCTAATGCTTCAGGCTATGAAATAAAAGTCAATGACGGAAAAGCCAAATCTGTTTCAACAAATAATATTGGTTATTTATTTGCTGAAGATATTGGAACTTATAAAGTCCAAGTTGTCGCTAAAGGCGGAAATGGTTATGCGAACAGCAAACCTGCTATTTATGATTATAAATCCGTCGAAACTGACCTCGGTAATTTAAGAAGTGATAATGGCTCAATTACATGGGGCATCTTTAAAGGTGGCTCATTAAAGATTAGAGATGTTACACAAGAAACGTGGACAGAAATCGATCCTGCCATCGGTTCTTATACCCCCACTAGTGGATGTGTTTTTGAATTATATGCTGGTCCTGGTTTTAACGAAGCCGATAAAGCCAACTATATCGAAAATCCAGAAGCCATTGCAAAGAAGACTGTTGCTGCTTCTCCAAGAGCAACAACCAATTTAGTGTTTGAAGATGGTTCCGCACCCACAAATAGTGATTTGGTGGATAAATATAAAGCCTTAAATGGTAACAATAACTGGCAAGAATGTGGTGCTACAGTTACCTTAAGCCAAATGAATGTTGGCTATACTGAAGGGAAATGTATTCAGCTTCAATTCTGGCATCATGGCTGGTGGTACCGCTACGATTCAGATATCGAAATGGATAAAGCTTATGACACCCTTTCGTTTGCGATTAATGGTTCTCCTGAGATTGAATTTACTATTTCGTTAGTAATTGGACGTAGTTTTATCGTTAATACTCCTCTTGGCGAATTCGATTTAGCGGGCGCTAGATTATCATATGCATTAACATTTGAAAATAGTAACTGGACCCAACACAACATTAGTATGAGTGATTCAAAATGGGTCATTAAAGATACTGATTTAGGTGATATTTCCATTAACAGTGTTATTGGATTTTTAGATTCTTATGGCTTCACATTAAATAGTGTTGCGGACTTATGTCCATTATTTACTTCCTTACAATATAGAGTTAAAGCCGCTGGCGATTCAAACGGTAGCAACGCCTATGTTTATTTAGACGATGTCGGTATGAGTTATACTGGTCAAAAATCAAGTGTTGAAGAATTGCTCGCTATTCAAGAATCTTATGCATTTAGAAGTAATTCTTCTAATGGAACAATTGTTTTCAATAATAATCGTTCACAAGCCACCATTAAATATGTGGAAAACGAACAACAAGTTTCTGTTCTTGCTAACGCAACAACTGAAAATGGTGAATTACACCTTGTTGCTGAAAACAACGCTTTAGATATGTATTTAACCACTGAAGATGGTGGATTTAATTTCTCCGTTAAGAGTGCAACCGGAACACTTGCTAGTATGTTTAATGGTGCTCAAATTAGTGTGTTTACAATGTTAGATGATTTTGAATCATATACAGAAACCGGTAAGGGTTATGACTATAACAATAGCAAAGATAGTAGAAGTGGGATGAGAGCCAATTACTATTTTGACTATTATGGTGGTGGAAACGACTCCCCTGTTGGTGGGAATGGTTGGAATTTAATGCAAAGCACCAATTATTTTGATTTAGAAACTAGTGGCGGTCTTTATAACAGCCAATGCGCTAAAGTTAAATTTAATAGAGGTGCCGCTATGCGTTATATGAACTATGGTTTATATGATGGAACCGCTACACCAATTACTAAGGGTGGAAAACTTGTTTTCTTCGCTAAAGGTTCTGACACAGAAACGATCAATATCAAAATTAGAGTTTATAAGGTTAATCAAGTTACTCAGAATAACCAAATTACCGGTGGTTCTGTCTCAACTTTATTTGATAACTATCCAATTTATCAAAATAGTGGTGAACACGCTGGATGGCAAAAATATGAGCTCACTCTTGAAGAAGGAGCAACTTATTATGGTTTCTCCATCACCACAATTGGTGTTGGTGGAAGTGGTGCAACATATTTCTATTTAGATAATATCTACGTGTATTCCGCAGTTAATCCATTTTAATAATCACTGATAATAGGGGATTTATGTCAGACAAAGTTAGATTAGAAGATATAGCCAAAGAGTGTGGAGTAACTAAAGGATTAGTTTCTCGCGCTTTAGCGGGTAAATATAACGTGGGTGATGAAACACGTAATATTATCATGCAAAAAGCCGTGGAACTCGGATATGACTTTAGCAAACTCAGACCCAAGAAAAACAAAACTAAATCCGTAGTTATTGTCGTGGGTCAAACCATCTTGATGAAAGAGGATTTTTGGCAGCCCATTCTCAAGAGTTTATACGCCACTCTTAATAGACTATCTTTTAAACTTGAATACTTTGTATTCGATGAAGAGAACACCGACATCGCACAGATTAAAACCTTAAAGGATAATCCGTGTATTGCCTTCGTTGTTCTCCACCGTAATCCCGATAATGTTTTTAATGAATTATTAAAGTTTAACAAACCGATTATTGAAGTAGATCCGAAGTATATCCATTACACCGGATCTACTCAAATCAAATATTCAAACTATATGTCTAGTTATGAAGCTACACAGAAGCTTATTGACTATGGACATAAATGCATCGCTTTCTATGGAAGCGATATGCACGCCTTTAGTTTTAGAGAAAGACACGAAGGCTTCTTGGCCTGTGTTGAGAAAAATAAAGCCAAAGGAATTACGGGTGTCAGTATTATTTTTGATAATAGTGACTTACAATATAGTAATAACAAGTTATTAAGGGACAATCTTAATAAGAACAATAAAATTACCGCAATCGTGTGCGCTAATGACATATGCGCGCTAAATGCCTACATTGTTATAGAAAAGATGGGCAGGCATATACCTGATGACTATTCAGTAATTGGGTTCGATAACATTACCAAAGGTCGATTTGCCACCCCGGCATTATCGACATTCAATGTTCCAAGAGAACAGATTGGTAATGAGATAGGGTTATATATCAATAGGTTGACCCAAGAAGATAAAACCAAGTATTCAGAAATCACAGTGAGATGCGATTTCGTAGAAAGAGAATCAATAAGAAAGATAGAGGCATAGATTATGAGCAAATTAGTTAACGGAGTATCAATTAAGAACCTTCCTTGGGAAGATTGTCCAAAAGGATGTAATGAACCTGTTTGGCGTTATAGTGGCAACCCCATTATTAAAAGAAACCCCAACGGACCAATCGCTAGAGCCTATAATAGCGCAATTGCGCCATTTAATGGGGAATTTATAGGGGTTTTCCGTGGTGATGGCAAAGATGGTATTCCACATTTATACGTTGGCCATTCCAAAGATGGTATCAATATTGAGATAAGTGAAGAGATGATTCACTTTGTGGATGAAAAAGGAAATCCAATTCCTGACACTTGCTATCAATACGATCCTCGTGTGATTCCTTTTGAAGATCGTTTCTATGTTGTGTGGTGTGAGGATATGAAAGGACCCACAATCTCTCTAGCGGTTACTTATGATTTTAAAAAGTTTGTCAAATTAGAACCTGGGTTTATGCCATGCAATCGTAATGGTGTTTTGTTCCCCAGAAAAATCAATGACAAATACTATATGTTATCTAGACCCAGCGATATGGGTCATACCCCTTTTGGAGACATCTTCCTCTCTGAGAGTAAAGACTTAATCTATTGGGGTAAACACCGCTTAGTCATGCAATCTGGATGGGAATGGTGGTGTGGCACTAAAGTTGGTGCAGGACCCGCTCCTATCGAATTAGATGATGGCTGGTTAGTGTTCACTCATGGCGTGGGCGGAAACTGTAATGGTTTCGTGTATTCAATGGGTGCCATCATTCTTGATAAGAATGATTTAGGCAAAGTTTTATATCGCTGCAGCCGTTACTTATTAACTCCTGAAGAGAAATTTGAAACTGACGGATTTACCTCTAATGTCGTCTTCCCAACATGTGCATTGGTGGATAAAGATACAGGTAGGATCGCTATCTATTATGGTGCCGCAGACACCGTTACTGGATTAGCGTTTACCACTGTTGATAAAGTCGTGGAGTATGTGAAAAAGCATAGCAGATAATGGAAAAGGTACTCATCAAACATAGGCAGAGCCGTCGATACGCTTTAGGTAGAAAAATCATCAATTCCAGATTCTTGATTTTGATGATTATTCCAGCGATTGTTTTCTACGCCATATTTAATTATATTCCGATGTATGGTGTGTTACTTTCCTTTGCTAAATACTCACCAAGACTAGGTTTGTTTGAATCTATCACCAATCAATGGATTGGCTTTGATAACTTTAAAGTCATCTTTGATACTCCGGGGTTCTGGGAAGCTTTCAAGAACACCGTTATCATCGGCTCCATTAAAGTGGTGATTTCATTCGTGGCCGCGGTGACCACTGCGTTACTCATTAATGAAATAAGAATGAGATTTTTCAAGAAATTCGTGCAAATCGTGGTTACTTTCCCGCATTTCTTATCATGGGTTGTTGTCTCTTCATTATTCTTATTGCTCTTAAATAACGATGGTGCAATCAACAACATCATTGAAGCCGCGGGTGGTTCGAGATTAGCATTCTTCTCAAATCCTAAATTGTTCTTAACATTAATCTTCTCCACTGACATTTGGAAAGAAGCAGGATGGAGTTCCATTATTTATATCGCTACGATGGCGGGTATCTCCACAGACTTATATGAAGCTGCGGATATCGATGGTGCTTCTCGTTTACAAAAGATTTGGCACATCACCCTTCCTGGTATTAAACCAGTCGCCATCTTATTACTCATCATGTCTGTGGGTGGTGTCTTATCCGCAGGCTTTGATCAAATCTTTAATATGACCAGTTCATTGCACAACTCACTAGTTATGTCGTCTGTGCAAATTATTGATACATTAATCTATCAATCTACTTTAGCGTCGAGGTCATTGACCGAAGGTCAATCCACAGCGATAGGCCTCTTCAAGTCTGTCGTTGGATTTATCTTAGTTATCACCACAGATAGAATCGCTAAAGCATGTGGAGAAAGGGGCATCATCTAATATGAAACCAAGATTAGAAAGACTTCCTCTTAACCGCAAAGACAAACCCGGACCATCCCAACGTATCGGTGGTTTGGATATTATCTTATTTGTTATATTGCTATTATTTGCTTTAGCAATTATTTTCCCATTCTATTACTTATTTATTGTTTCTATCACTCCACAAGAGATTTATGCTGCCAATCCATTCTTATTATGGACACCACAAATTACTTTAGAAGCTTATCAAGGTGTCTTCACTAATAAAGCTATTTGGAATGGTTTAGGTATTACCTTAATCCTCTTGTTTGGTGGTACAACTTATCAGTTGTTCTTCACCGTTATTACTGGTTATGCCTTAAGTAGAAATAACTGGTTCGGTAAGAACTTTGTAATGAATATGATTTTAGTCACTATGTTCTTCGGTGGCGGTCTTATTCCTTATTATATTTTGATTAAAACACTAGGCATGTTGGACACCATTTGGGTCATGATTATCCCTGGTGCTATTGATACATTCAACATGTTATTAATGCGTAACTATTTCGCTACGCTTCCAAAAGAGTTAGAAGAAAGCGCGAGAATCGATGGTGCTAACGACGTTCAGATTTTCGTGAGAATCTTCTTACCGTTATCCTTACCAATGTTAGCAACAGTGGGTCTATTCTTTGCTGTTGGTAACTGGAACTCTTGGTATAACGGTATGCTCTTCAATCACTCTCAAAATCTAAAGACTTTACAACAAGTCTTACAAGATATTATTGTCACAACCTCTTCAACCATTCCCAATCCTAACCCCGATAAGGTTAATTCCGAATCTTTGAAGATGGCGGCAATCTTCTTCACAATATTACCAATGATGTGTTTCTACCCATTCTTACAAAGATACTTTGTAAAGGGTATTGTTGTCGGTGCGATTAAAGGATAAATTCCAAGGAGGATTTAATGTATGCGCAAACAAGTATTATTCAGCACAATCATCGCTATGGCCGTAGGGGCCCTCGGTATGACTGGTTGTCATAACCGTGTTGATAAGAGCGATAAGTACACCAAAGATGGACGTCTCATCATCTCTATGAGAAACCTCTACTTTGATGACTATCTCGGTGGTGATGACTACCTCAAAGAATTAGAGAAAGAATTCAAGATTAAAGTCAATTTTGAATCTTATTCTTGGGCTAACTGGGATACACAAGTGAATGGTCAGGTTAATGGTGGTGAATTACCAGACGTCTTCCATGCGAATATCGATAGTTACAACTTCGCTAACTATTACAAGTATTGGGCGGAAGAAGAAGTTATTAAACCATTACCAGACGATATGAGCAGATGGCCAAACATTCAAGCAATGTTAGAAAATACCACTAATATTGAATCCTTAAAGCTCAACGGAAAACTCTATGGTTTACCAATTTCTAAAAACACCACAGACTATTCCACAACATTCTCACCATTTACTTATATCTATCGTCGTGACTGGGCGAAGAAATTTGATGTTTACCAAGAAAATGATGAATATACTTGGGAACAATTCCAAACCTTGTTAGATACATTCTCTAGAGAATTAGGAGGTTCGAGATTTGCCTTAGGTGATGTTGAATGGGGCTTCCCCAGCATCACAAACTTCTATAAGCAAGTTCCTCACTGCTTCGCGCAAGATCTCACAACTGGTAAATATGTGAATAACTATACTACCGATGCCTATATCCAAGGTTTACAGATGTCCAAGACCTTTAAAGAAAATGGTTGGTATTATGAATCACAAAACACCGCGAGAGATGGTGACTTAAATACTAAGTACTATAGCAATATGTGTGGTGTTCTCTATGAGAACCTCTCCTATAGTAACT
>JBGUQI010000065.1:0-45053 GCA_045130875.1 Bacilli bacterium
GGAAGCTGGCCACCGACAAGCTAATCAGTTCAAAACTTGTCGTCAACAAGAAGCACCACCAGCCAAAAGGAACTTAACTTATATGTCCTCGGATATATCGGTTATGTGGCAATGAGAAAAGCCACATTTTTTTTATTCATTTTTTGCCTTTTATAATATTGAGACAGTATTATCTTCGATATTATATAAAGCAGATTCGATAGTTCCTTCATATTGAGGGAACTTTTCTTTTATATATTGAACTTGAGCCTTAGCGTTTTTAATGCTAGCTTTGGTTTCATCTTCTTCTTTATTAATCGCTAATTTGATTTTGGAGAGAATTGGATCTAAGTATTGACCCTTCTCATCTTTGATGGCGGCATGGATGGCACCACAGTGGGTGTGGCCTAGGACCATGATGTAATTGATATGGAGATGGGCGATAGCGTATTCGATGGTGGCAAGTTCACCTGCATTGATAACATTACCAGCGGTGCGGATAACAAATAGTTCTCCTAACCATTTATAGAAGAGTATTTCTGGGACGACACGAGAGTCAGAACAGGTAATTACAAGAGCGTATGGATGTTGTCCTTTTTCCACTAAAGAGCGGGAAATTTCTTGCAAATGTGGGGTATTTTGCACTTTTTCCACGAAAATTTCATTGCCATTTAATAACGTTTTCTTCTCATCCATATATGTTTCCACCTTTTATATTCTTATTATAATCTTAATGTTTTATAATGGTATGTATGGAACATAACAAAAAAGCATTAATCAGATATTTCATCATTAAATTAGCCATCTTCGTTACCGCTGCGGTATTGATTTTTATTTTCCGTACGACTTTAGTGGAATCTCTTAAATACTTCATCGGTGGACTTATGGTGGCCTATTCCATTGAAGAGATTATCTTCTGTTTTATCTTCCACGGATCTCATATCCATAAAGAAGCTAAGTTCTTCCTTGGTGTTATAGACTTAATCCTCGGTATTGTCTTATTAGTGTGTAATCTACCTTATGAGACCGTATGTGTTATCTGGGCTTGTTGGTCAATCTGTAGAGAGGCCTTTGAAATCTTCGAGATTATCAATGAGTTGGAGTTCCTCTTGCCACGTATCTTAAGTGGCGTTGAATCAGTTGCGGTAATCGTGTTCTCCATCATGCTTATCTTAGAACCGGGTGAACACCATGTGATGATCCATGTCTATCTATTGTTAGTTGAATTAGTATTCAGTCCATTAGTTCCTCTTATTGATGAATTATGGCAGCATAAAAAAACAACCGCTGAATAGCGGTTATTTTATTAATATGCTTTCTTGAGTTACTCCATCGAACAGATGGATTTTCTTTAACTCTAAGACATATTGGTTTGTTTCATTTTGTTTGATGTTATATTTGGCGTTGGTCTTGATGGTGATTTTTTCTCCTTCTTTTAGGAAGGCATAGATCACTCTTTCGTTACCGAGAAGTTCGGATAAGTCACACTTTAAGGAGAATGGCATACTGGGGCATTCTGTTCCAGGTTCTTCTTTTAAGAAGATATCATCAGGACGAATACCTAATATCATTGGATGGTTATGACTGTCTCTAAATTTCTTTAGTTGATCAGTATCCGCTCGTAATCTTAATAACTCTTCATCGGTCTTAGGATCGATTTTCTTAATCTTACGATCTTCTTTAGCTTCTTCATTATTCTCTCTAATGAAGGTTTCTCTTTCCGCTTGCTGGATGATGAGTTCTTCGACACGGTTAACATAGTATTTATCGTGTTTAGCGATTTGTTCTTTGCTTAATTGAATGACAAATCCATCTCTTACAATGATTTTACCGTGGTCATATTGAACTTTTATAAAGTTCATTGCGGGTGAACCGATGAATCCCGCGACAAAGATATTCTTTGGATGGTTATAGACTTCTTCAGGAGTTCCGATTTGTTGAATGTAACCATCTTTCATGACGACGATACGATCCGCCATGGTCATGGCTTCAGTTTGATCATGGGTAACATAGATGGTTGTGGCACCAACCTTTTGGTGGATCTTGGTAATCTCACTTCTCATTTGTACTCTTAACTTAGCATCTAAGTTAGATAACGGTTCATCCATTAAGAAGACTTTAGGATTACGAACAATGGCTCTACCTAAGGCGACACGTTGTCTTTGACCACCGGATAAGGCTTTGGGTTTTCTATCTAGATAATCTGTTAAACCTAAGATTTCGGCGGCGTGGTTAATTCTATTTTTAATTTCTTGCTTAGGAATATGTCTAATCTTTAAACCAAAGGCCATATTCTCATATACGGACATATGTGGATATAAAGCATAGCTTTGGAAGACCATGGCGATGTCTCTATCTTTTGGATGGACATCATTGACTAATTTGCCATCGATATATAATTCACCATCGGTGATTTCTTCTAAACCAGCGACCATTCTTAAAGTTGTGGATTTACCACATCCAGAAGGACCGACAAAGACGATGAATTCTTTATCTTTAATATCTAAATTAAAATCAAAAACAGCTTGAACATTATTATCGTAAACTTTGTTTATGTTCTTAAAACTTAAAGTAGACATAAGATTACCTCTAATTCAGTTTATTTCTATTAGATACTACCACATTTAGCGGGGTTTATATATTATTATTTATATAAATCTTAGATAAGATAGGTATTTGTTATGTTAAAAAATGTTCCTAAAATTGTATCTCCTGAATTATTAAAAGTCTTATGTGAAATGGGACATGGAGATGAAATTGTGATTGGTGATGCGAATTTCCCGTCTGAAACATACGGTCAACGCGTTGTCCGTGCGGATGGTTTAGGTGGAGAAGCTTTGTTATCCGCGATTTTAGACCTAATTCCCGTCGATACATATTCCGATGGTAATTTATTCTTGATGGCCACCACAAAAGGCGATCCTGAGCCCAAAATCTGGGAATCCTATAAAAAGATTGCTTATAGCAAAGATCCAAATTCCCAAATTGAATTCCTAGAGAGATTTGCTTTCTATGAAAGAGCGAAGAAAGCTTATGCTGTTATCGCGAGTGGCGAAGAAGCCATCTACGCCAACATCATCATTAAAAAGGGTGTTATTAAATAATGCAGAGAACCAAAGAAAAGAAAGAACCAAAAGAATTACTTATTGAACCTGCGCCATTTCTTTCACGTGCGTTAGCCGCAGGTGTAGATTTTACTTTTATCGCGGTCATTAGTGTTTTTGGTTCCACACTCATCTATCGTGGTGTCGCAGATAATAACGCTGAAGTTAAAGAAGCCACCAAAACACAAGAGAATGCTGTCTTATATTCTCACTTAGGAAAAGAATCTAATGGTAGATATTTATCTTATACTTCTGACGAATATTTTGAAAAAACAGAGCAAAACTACCTCATTATTGATAAATTATCTTATTTCTACACCGTCTTTTTAGCGGGTGATGAAACTAAGGTGGTCACTAATGAAGAGGTTTGTCCTGATTACAATATTCCTATCGATGTTGATGGAGAGAAGATTCTTCCTAAAGATTATTACACCGTGAAATGGTTCAATGAGACCGTCTTGTCTTTACCAGAAGAAGGAAAGACTTCTAGTGTTGATTATTTCACTTATCAAAAAGATGGAGAAAACTTCGACTACACAAAGATTGGAACAGTGAATGAAAAATACATCGTCGTCGATGGTGAAAGCACTAAAGTTGAAGCCCCGACAGAGATGGTTAATTATGTATATGACAAATATAAAGACGCTGTTACTTTATTACAGAAACAACAATTCTATCAAGAGGCCACTCAGACATTAAATGATGTAAATGCTTTAATTTCATTCTTATTAAGAATGGTATCCGTTATTATCTTCTATTTAGTGCTACCTCTTAGCTTACCAAGAGGCAAGACATTAGGTAAGCTGTTCTTAAGATTATCATTAGTTAAACCAAACAATGAACCTATTAAGAGATGGCAAGTCTTACCACGTTGCGCGTTAGCGTTATGTGTCCCCGTATTCTTATATCTCGTACCTAATCTAATAGCCCAAATCATCTTTGTTATGGGTCTATTAATCACGGATATTGTCCTATTAATTGTCCTTAAGGATAAGAGAGTTCTTCACGACCTTATTTCTATTACTGCGGTCACTGAAGATGAACCTAAAAAGAAAGAACCGAAGATTATTGCAAGAGGAGAATCTGATCCTGTGATTCCTGATGTTAGAGAAAACGAGGAACCTATTGAGAATGTAGAAACTCCTGCTGAAACAGAAGAAAAACAAGTTGAAAACCCCGAAAAAACTGGAGAATAGTAAGGATTTGCACAAAAAAAGAAAGGTTTCACGGCCTTTCTTTTTGTTTTACCATTTATTATTTTCCAAGAAGAATGTAGATAATCGAGGAAGCGAATCCATGATTGCATGAGGCGTTAGGCACATTCTTTTCCCAAAGAGTGTTTCCGTATATGGCCATCTCATAGAAATAATCTAGACATTCTTTTTTGATTCTTTCGTTTTCACCAAGTTTCTTTAGCCATAAGAATCTGAGATAGTTTCCAATAAAGGAATTGCTGGGTGCTACTTCTGGATAAGTGCCTTTCTTTCTTAAAGGCCCAAAGTTATCTTTGATGAAGTTGATAAAGTTCTTGTCTTCATTGATACCAAAGAATAAGGCATAGTACTGACAAGTTTCACTGGTATGCTCTTTGATGGGCACTAGCTTACCATCTTTTCTAATCGCGTTATCAATATATAACTTACAATTGAATGATAATTTATTGATGTTGTCTTTGACAACATTGGCTTTCTTTTGATATGAATCATCACTATATAAATGACTGATGGATTCTAACATTGCTTTATAGAGCATATTTGTGGCGAATGATAATCCTTCGACATATTCTTCAGTACCCGCAGCACTCCATTCCACAAATACCCAGGAATGAAGATTTTCTAATAAGCCGTATTCGTTTTCGAATTTCTCAAAGTATTTAGCGAGGCCAATAACTTTATCTTTTGCTTGTTCCACTAAAGACGAATCTTTAGTTCTTAGATAATATTGTTCTAATTCTAGAACAAAGAACATCGCCCAGTTAGGAATAAATGTTGTATCTGTGGCAGGGAACACCATTGGAAGCATACCTTTTTCGATTTCCGCATATTTTCCAAGAATAATATTTTCCAAGAAGTTACGCTCAATGTCATTTCTTCCTGTTAATGCATATTCCGTTAATGAGGTGAAATAGCTATCACATAGCCAGCCGCCTCTTTCTCTACCAGGGCAATCGGTAAATAAATCCACAGCATTCTGTTTATATGTATTACATGCGGCTTCTAAGATAGTATCAATTTTTTTATCGCCTGTCTTTTCGGGATAAGAAACCTTATCATTTTGAATTAGGATATATCCTAATTTGAATTTAATATTTTTAACATTAGTAATAACTCTTAAGAACCTTAAGCAATAAACCGCTGAGGTAATGATATGATGATGTCCTTTTTTGACATCAATGGTTAATAAGTCATTACAGCTAGAACGGCCAAAAGTCCATTTACCATTTTGTAAATACTCCTCAAAGACAATGAATGCTTTGCCGTCTTCCTGGCTTTCAATGTCAATATCAATAAGGCCGCTTTTGATTTCTTGAAGATCGTATTCATAAACTTGATATCCAGCTTTTGTTTCTTCAATGAATTCTTTTTGGACATCAAATTGATTGATTTCTTTAAATGTTGGATTGCTCATGTACGAAGGTAACTTAACAAAATCAAAACCTTCAAAATCACGGTGACCCTTAAATTCAAATTTCAAGCTGCTATATGAACAGGTATCGCTAATACCAGGTAATTCTTTTCTATAACCTACATTTTGTATTTTGAGTGGTGTTAACTTCTCATTTTCTAAATCGAACCTTTCCACAAATCCTCTTTGATAAGAATATTTGCATGAACGATTTTTGAATTTTGATGAGGAATAAGCTTTGAGGTCATTTGAATCACCAATTATTTTTTCACCTGATTTTGCTTCAATGGCTAGGAAACCATCTTGATCATCGACTTCAAAATTGCTAATGCCATATCTAAAAACGATAATAGAGATTTCTTTAATTCCTTTTGGTAGTGGTAATTCTTTTACCCTTGCATAACCTGAAGCGGTTCTTTCTGGGCCGTAAGAGGCGAATTCATCATCAAAATAGATAGTGAAGGTATCGGAACACGCTAAAAGAAGTTTGTCTTCGTTACCTTGGCATTCGTACTTGAAGATAATCTTATTGTTATATTTATATGGTTCCTTTACCCAGATGTATTTCATATTATTCTTTATAAATTATATTTTTGTTGGCCTCAATGGTAATTATTGAACCGAGAGGAGCTTCATAATGTCTTAATTCACCATCCACTAAAAGATCAAACTTAGTGGAGATGTTGTTAAATAAGGAAACTTTAGAATTCTTTCGTGATTTTATCTTAAAAGATAATTTTCCATTAGATATCGATGCTGATACATATTTATTTTGGTATGCCCTAAGGTTCTTAAAGGATACACCGTTCTCTTTGAACTTGTTTGGAATCGCTGGGAATATGGTAATTACATCATCTGTTGTTCTTAACATCATGTCAGTAATTGCTCTTATATAGCCCATATTAGCTTCTAACGTGAATGCGTACGAGTGTATAGTGCTATATCCCTTATTCTTAAAGTCCATATTCATATGGAATCCATTATCGTTCACGAAGCCATCAGCAAACTTATAAGCAAACTCATAAGCCTTCTCACCTAACCCAACATAACTCGCTAACGAGGAAGCTTCAGTGAATGAGAAGCCAACCCATTCTTCAGTGCAGACATTTTCTAATAAAGCTAAGTCTCTTTGAATCTGTTCGGCATCTTTATATGGACTCAAAAGTTCGAGATTTTTATGCGATAAAATGTGAGAAAAGTGTCTGTGTGAAGTATTATATAATAATCCTTCACAAATATTGAATTCGCCCTTAAAATTGATTGCAAAATTGCGCATTTTTTTAGCACATTGTTCATAATATGAACAATCACGGTTTAAAACATGCGAAAATTCAATTAATGTTTTATATAAGTAGCGGAGCATCGCAATCTCAAAATTACTTTGCGATGGAAGTATAGAAGAGGGGTCACACTCGTTTAATTCGGGTGAAACTGAGAACGGTAATTGGAGGTATCCATCCTTCTCAATTAATAACGAAGACATACATTCTTCTATTTCCTTAAAGAAAGGATACGCGCGTTGTTTAAGGAACTTTTTGCTACCTGTGTATTTGTAATAGTCATCAAAGGCTTTTGCAATCCAAATTTGGCAACAAGGATTAAGTGAATACATTGGCCAGCCGCCTAGAGGAGTGCAATCTTGAGTCATTACACCAGGAATAAAGATACCTTTTGCTTTGCAAAAATCTCTAGCAAGCTTCTTAAAAGTCTTTCTATTATCCCAAAGATAGTTAACCAAAACCTCTCCTTCAGCATAGTTTCCAGTTTTCATATAGGACTCGTATGACATTTCAAGGTTGATATCCATATGATAGTCACCTTTCCATGGTGGAAGATTACCATCATTTCTAGTCCAAACACCCTCTAACGCCATTGGATATTTGCCTTTGCTATTACAGGCAAAGAAATAACGTCCTAAATTATATAAACGATCAATCATTAAATCGTTAGTTTTGATAACTGAAGAGGAGTAATAATCATGCCAATATTTATCATGGAATTTTTTGAATACTTCTTGGCAGTTAAGATAACTTTCTAAGTATGATTTCCAACCTTTTATTTCTTCTTCTATATGTTCAGATTTGAGAATTGTAGCAAGTATGAAACGTTCATTACTGATTATGGCATCGTAAGTTAAGATAGAAAATGAGAAATTGGCTTTTGTTTTTTGAATCAAATAACGATAATTTCCATCTTTATATTCTTCATAATCTTGATATCCTAAACCGCGATTTTCTTCATTTTTATGCAAATATTCAGGCAAAACAAACTTAAAATGCGCAGTTTTTGGGCATTTTACTACTAAGACATTTGAATTTGCGTCTAGATATCCAGAGAATGTTCCTTCTTGGTTTTCAACTTTGTATTCAGCTTTTCTTATATCTATATTAAATAACGTGCGTGGGTTAATAATGTTTTCAAAAACTATGGAACCTGCATTGATTTTTGTGGGGTATGGATGTTCGTAACAAGCATTGAATAATCTGAGGTATTCATCCCAGTCATTATTCATTGTTTTAATCATGTTCTGGAAGGTGAATCCCTTCTCCTTCATTTCGCTTGTTTTTCTATTATCCCAGAGGTCTACACGATCAAGAGAAAACACCAGGTCTTTTTCACCATAAATCAAAGCCCCGATAGTGCCGTTTCCGAGCATTAATCCTTCATGCCAATTTTTGATTGGGCCTTTTTTCCTGTAGAGATATTCCATTTTCATATTAACTATCTTTTCTGAAGTACTTGGGGGTATGACCTTTTATTGATTTAAATAGTTTGATGAAATAGTTGTAATCCTCAATACCGATATCAGAGGAGATATCTTGTAGATCTTTGTTGCTTAATACTATTTCATTATAAGCCTTTTCAATTTTGATTTTGGTGATGTATTGTTTTGGAGTTAACCCCGTGGCCTTTTTGATAATGGCATTCAATTTTCTTTGGGTGATTCCGAACTTTTCACTGAGTTCATCAAGGTATAATTTCTTATCTAAGTTATCTAAAAGATAAGGATTAATTTGTGATTCAAAAATATCTTCTTTAATAGCAATGATTTTGGTTTCTTTTGCGTGTTCGACAATGACATGAACAAGAGATATAACTGAGTCCCTCTTTAATTCGTTGAATAGTGGTAACCTGTTATACCATTGGAAGGCAAATTGTTTATCTTTACCAAAAAGTAGAGACAAATCTTTCATTTTATTTAAAGTTTGTTTCTTCTTATTTTCATCCAAAAAAGGGCCAACACAGATGAAGATTGGGACATTATCAACTTGCTCTCTAATCATGATTTCAACAAAACCAAAATGGCAGTGGTAAGAAATGGACTGACCAGTTTTATTGCATTCTTCAAGAGCATTCTTGTCACTCAAAGAGCATCTATTTGGATTATTGCTGTTTATAAATAAACAGAACTCA
The DNA here is from genome assembly GCA_045130875.1 of Bacilli bacterium. Lineage (GTDB taxonomy): Bacteria > Bacillota_I > Bacilli_A > RFN20 > CAG-826 > RUG13091. The sequence goes on from JBGUQI010000065.1 coordinate 9,123, forward strand.
TTTTTGGTATTACCAAATACATTTGTGGCCTGATGGTTTTCATCATACACAGAGACATTGGCACCAGTAAGAATAGCGAGTTCTGTTAGTAATTCTGCAAGCTTTTCTTGGTTGAAATAAATCATAACTAATCATAAACATAGAAGACAAAAATCTTCAATAATAGAAAAAAGTTTTTGCAAAAAATTTCTATTTTTCGTTCCGTTTTTCTCTTTTATGTATGGGCGCGTTAATATACAATATTTTTGATAGGTTTTAATTATGTCTGATTATGAGTCTAGTTATTTTGAAGCAGTAGACTTTAATTCAAACAATTCTTTTCGACGTGAAGAAGAGATGAATTCCGATTTATATAATCGCAATTCCTTTAATCTTTCTGTTCAAGGTCCTGTTTTAGAACAGACTTTTAACAATGGTGCTCTAGTTATTCCTCAACAACCAGTAAAGGAAGAGAAAAAGCCTGTTCAAAAGAAGATTAGAGTACGTAGATTTGAACCCTGTTATAAACAAGCACCAAATCGTTATAGAAGAACTAAGAAAAAAGGTGTTAGTGGATCTTACTTAATGACCAAGAAAGAAAAGGTCATTCTCACAATCATCTTTGTGTTATTACTTCTCTATGCATTAACACTCATCTATCCCTTCATCTATTTGTTAATCAACTCATTTAAAACCTTTGATGATTTCACCAAGAATCCTATTTGGTTTACTCCTCATGCAGTAATAACCAATTACATAAATGTATTTACGAACTTTAATGTTCAAACCCTCGATGGTGAGGTAGGTGTTTTAGAAATGTTCTGGAACTCCATATCTCTATCAGTAGTGGAAACTATAGTTTCTATGTTCTTTACTTGCTGTGCAGCTTATGTATTAGCTAAGTACAAATTCGTTGGTAATAAATTTATTTATACATTTATTATCGTCAGCTCGGTCGTTCCATCGATTGCTGCGATTACGGCATTATACAAGATGATGGTGGATCTTCAATTAATGGGCACCTTTATAGGTATGATACTAATTAGTATGGGTGCTTTTGGTGGTGGATTCTTATATATCCATAGCTACTTTAAGAGCATTCCGTGGTCATTTGCGGAATCTGCGATGATTGATGGCGCAAGCGACTTCAAGATTTTCTACAAGATTATGATTCCAATGGCGAAGAATGGTATTCTCACCTTTACCATCTTAAGATTCTTAGGATTCTGGAATGAATACTGGATTCCCTATTTGTTCTATCAAGACCATCCCACATTGGCGGTTGGTTTAGCCAAGCTCTCTCATGAAGCTGTCTTTGGTCAATATCCAACTTTGTTTGCCGCGATGATCGTATCAATTGTCCCAGTATTAATCTTCTACGCTATCTTCCAGAAGAAGTTGTTAGCGAACACTGTTGATGGAGGCTTGAAATAGTATGTCAGCCGCTGCACAAACTGTGAATATGAAGCAAAATAAGCGCAAAAAGAAGATTAATTGGCGAAAATTGATCTTCATTTGGGGTATGCTTGCTATCCCAATTTTGCATTTCTTAATCTTCTTTGTCTATGTGAATATCGACTCTGTTTTGATGACCTTCAGGATGGTGGATTATGAACAGGGTGCTTATATTTGGACATTCCAAAACTATGAGAGATTCTTTAGAGAACTATTTGATCCAAACTATCAAACATTAAAGAAGGCAATTATCAATTCCGCGTTGTTTGGTTTAAACGATATTATCTTAGTTCTCATCTCCTTGGTGCTCTCCTATTTCTTCTATAAGAAGATTAGAGGCAGACAATTCTTTAGAATTGTATTCTTCTTACCTTCTATCATTTCCATCGTTATTTACACTATGGCGTATAAATTCATGTTCCAGCAAGATACCGGTCCGATAAATCAAATTATCAAGCTTTTTGGTGGTAATCCGCCTATGTGGTTCACTAACGAGAACTTATCTTTAATCTTAACAATGATTTATTGTCTATGGGTTGGTACTGGTTATAACATCCTCATCTTCGGTGGTGCGATGGCCAACATCAACACTGAAGTTATCGAATACGCAAAACTCGATGGTGTGGGTATGTTTAGAGAATTATTCCAGATTATCTTACCGATGATTTGGCCCACATTATCTGTGGCCTTCCTAGGAAGTGTTACCACAATCTTTACTTTGTTTATCCAAGTGCAATTATTGACAATGGGCAGTAGTACTTACGCCGTCAATACCATTGCATTGTTAATTAATAGCAATGTCGACACTAACGCCGAATGGGCGGCAACTATTGGTATTTGTTTTACCATCGCTGCTCTCCCCATCATCTTAGGTGTTAGAAAACTCATTGATGTTATAGGCAAGAAATTTGGATATTAATTATTGGAGGTTTTTCTTTATGAAAAAAACATCACTAATCATCACTGGTGTAGGAACCTTGCTGTTTGCCGCAGGCCTAGTTGTTTCCACTGTTAGTCAAAGAGGACAAGTCGCTCATGCTAGTGAGCAAAGATCCATTATCGTAAAAGATAATTTCAATGCCTCAAATTATGCTGGTGCTTATGATCCTAACAAATGGATTCAAACAGGTTCGGGCATTAAACAATCTGCGACATCAGAAACTTACATGGTCAATGATGGTACTCTTTCCATGTGTGGTGAAGCTATGTTCTTTGGTACAAAGAATATCATTGAGGATTTCGAGTATTTACAGTTTGACTTAAGACTTCATTCCACTGAATGGTTATCCATTAAATTCTATAACGAACTCCACGATGATGTCGTTTATGACGATGTTTATAATGGTCCAAACTGGATTGATCATCAATCATTCAAGGACTTCTCAACCGGAACTACTGAAAGTAAAGGTAGTGCCTATTCCTCATCTGGTATGAGCTGGGCTCTCGGTCATACTAGTTCTAAAGAAGAATGGGTCACCTATAGATTTGAAGCCATGGATGCTACACACATCAAGTGTTATGCGTTTGCCCAAGGCGGTTCTCTAAATCCAAACGGTTATTTCGTATTGAAAGTAGCCAATAATGACATTTATAACTTTGCTAATTGTCAAATTGCTTGGCAAACCTGTAATGGTTGTAAATTTGATATTGATAACATCATGCTCAAAGGTAAAGATGTCGAAATCAATGAAGACTTTGCTAACTATGATCCTGATGATGTCGATGGTGAAAACTTATTCGGTAACTTCGGTCATGGTAAAGATATGGCTTTAACTGGTAACAGTTACTTAGAAGTTGGTGGCAACTTAGCCGCTGGTGATAAATTACTCGCTAAGAAAGCCGTTAAAGAAGACACCAGTATTTCGGAAAACGTTTTAGTGATTAATGCTGAATTCAATCTTAAATTTGATAGTGCTTCCAATAATAATGAACAATTTGCATTCGTCTTTGGTTTAGATGCCACTGCTGGTAGTCCAGATCAAGGTGGTGGTTATATCGCTATCTCCAAGAGCGAAGCCACCTTAAGAATATTTGAAAATGGTGAACAAACAAGTGTTGATGCTGATAACACTGGTTATTTACCAAACGCCATTACAAGTGAGAGTGGCCTCTCCTTCAAAATTAGAATTACCAAGGCTGGTGTTGTGGGCTTATATAAAACCACAGATACCGGTGATGCCTTAATCATCACATTTAGTGGCGCAAAAGTGAAAAAATACGCAGGATATTGCGGTTTTGCAGCATTATCTGAGATTTCTCACCCAGTTGCTATTGATGATTTGTATATCTATAATGCCTCATATTATGTGCCAATCACCAAATCTGTGACTCACAATTTCTCCAATGATTTCTTCGGTAATCCAGGTAAGGAAGACTTCTACCGTCCAAATGAAGTAAAAGATCGTGTCTTTGTCAAAGATGGTCGTTTAGTGTATCAAGGCGCCGCGGATAATGCCTTCTTTGGTTCCGCCCACCAATATGATGCCTTCATCATGGATTACAAGATTTGTAACGTTCTCACTGGACCTGAAACTAGCTCTATGGAATATACTGCTAGAGGCAAATGGTTCGGTTTAGATATTTCTAGAAAACTCAAAACATATACCACTTATGGTAACTACACAATGCTCAACTTCTGCATTGCTCCAGAAGATGATGTGAATGTTGTATATTTACAACACTTCCATCAACGAGACGGGGAAATCCCTTATGATGATGTCCAAGTTGTCCAACATAAAGGTATTCCAACCTCATTATTCAAAAACATCATGTATGATGGCATGACTAAGATGAAAGATGAAATCAGAGAAGAAGATTTCGTCTGTGTCAGATGGATTAGTGACGGTTCCAATATTTCTCTTTATTTGAAGAGAAACTCTGAGGTTGAATTCACTAAGTACGCTACTGCGAAGAACATTGAAATTAATGGTTACTTCGCTCTTGCATGTACTGGTTATACATACTTAGAACTCGATGACTTCTCTATGACCAATACTTCTCCAATCTATGTCTGTGCGGATAATGAAGCCCCAGAGACAGTGACAGAAACAGAAACCACAATCATCTATGATCCAGCGAATGTCGATGTCAATTTAGATGATGAGATGTATCTCAACTTGGCGGATACTTCCTTTGGTTTTGTGATTAGCACAATTGTCTTAGGTGTTGTCTGCTTAGGACTTGGCGCCACTTTAGTGGTTGTTCTAGTGAAGAAGAAAAAAGCTCAAAAATAGTTAGGAGGTTATTATGAAGAGTAAAACTTTAATGGGTTTACCTTTATTAGCCATACTATTGACCTCGTGTAACAATGGTAAGGTAGTACTACCAGCCTTTGAAAAATCCAAAGGATTGACTTTTTCTGCCTATGCCTGTCCGACCGTGGCAAAATGGGATGGCGTTGGTAATAACCCCCTCAGTTTAACTGATGAAAATGTTAAAAGAATGGCCGATGGCGGCTTTAATAAGATGATCGCCTTATATGAAGGTGCACCTGGAGGTATCTCTGGTGATTCCTTTACCATCGTCAAAAAGAGAGCGGAAAAGGCTCAAAAAGATGCGATGGTGGCCCTTCCTTTAGCGGAAAAATATGGTCTTAAATATTTCGTGAGAGACTGGTCTTTCTATGGCTTACCCAGAAACTATATGTCTGGCTATAGCCCACAGATTGTGACTGATGAACAATATCAACAAGCCATTGATATCATCTTTGATGAAGATAATCAGTATATTTATCATCCCGCCTATGGTGGAAACTTCTGCTGTGACGAACCGATGTATGAAGAAATCGATAGAGTGGCGGTCCAAGTTGCTCAATACTACGCGAAGATGGAAGAACGTGGTGTTAAAGGCGAGCCTTTTGTGAACCTTTTACCATGTACTGTCAGTGACACTCAATTATCCACAGAAGGTCTTGTTACATACGATGATTATGTCGATCACTTTATCGATGTTATCGTCTCTCAAACTGGATATCTCTGCTATGACTACTATCCATTGATGAAGAGCTCATATGAAGGCAGTTATATGAAGAGTACTTATGTCTATAACCTTTGGTTAATGGCATCAAAACTCAAAGCCTTAAGAGAACAAGGCAAAGACTATGAACTCAGAACATTCTTACAATCAGTCGGTAACTGGACTGGTATGAGAGATATGGTGGGTATCGGTGATTTCCGTATCCAAATCTATACCGAATTAGCCTTTGGGTCTCGTGAATTTATCTATTATGAATTTGGCAATTTCTATAGCCAAGAAGAAGGCCAATTTGCCTTATTCGATTTAACTAATAACAAATTTAATTGGACATTCGATTGTGCGGCGAAAGTCAACAATGAAGTCCATGCCTTTGAAGATGCTTATCTAGCATATAACTGGGATGGCGTCATGTTTGAAAACGGTGATGATATCATCTATAACACCGCGTTCGAATTTATCGAAGATTACGCGATTCAAAATCATCCAAGGATTAAAGTTAAATCCTGTGATGAAGATATGCTCATCGGAACCTTCAAACATAAGGAAACTGGTGATGACGCCTTTATGGTGGTCAACTACACCGATCCTTATAAAGAACTCAATAATGAAATCACCCTTCATTTCAACAACACAAAAGCTTTGTTGATGTATAGACAAGGACAACAGATTGTCGTCAACTTACCAAGAAGTGGTAACTACACGATGAAACTATATCCTGGTGAAGGTAGATTTATAATCCCTATTAAATAAGGAGGAGATTTTATGAAAAAGAAATATTTTGCTCTATTGGGACTTATTGGAGTCCTAGCCCTATCAGGCTGTACAAAAGGCGGCGGTGGTGATTCCAGTAATGTCATCAAAGTATCCGTCTTAAAAGCGGGTTTAGGTGAAACCGTCTATCGTGAATTAGCCAAGGCCTATGAAGCGGAACACCCCGGTGTCAAAGTCAGCATCTTATTTAGTTATGAACTAAATAGTGAAGTTGATAAAGCCATTAAAACCGGAAAGGTTTCTGACTTATACACCATCCGTGATATCGCTCAAATCAAGAGATTTGCGATTAATAAACAAGTTGCAAATTTAGATGATGTCTATGCCTCTGTCATCGAAGATGATAAGACATTAGAGAGCATGATGGATGATTCCGCGAAAGACTATTGTAATTACCAAGATCATTACATCGCCATTCCGGAATATATGAACGTCAATGGTTATGTCTATAACAAGAAACTCTTTGATCAATATGGCTGGCAAATCCCTAGGACCACAACGGAGATGGAAGCTTTATTCGCTCAAATTAAAAGAGACACTAGTGGTGCCACAACACCACTTATCACCTGTGGTCCTGCAGATGGATATGTCTATTATTTATTAAATGGTATTAACACCGCTTATGAAGGCATTGCAAATATGCAAAAGCTCTTAAAATTCGATGATGTTAATGAATTCCATCCCGATAATAGAGCAGGTAAAATCCATGCTTTAGAAAAGCTTAAATATTGGTATAGCGATAACAATGGTTTTGTTGTTCAAAACGCGAGAGGCTTAACTCATATTGAAGCCCAACAAAAACTCCTCAATGGTGAAGCGGCAATGATGTTAAACGGTTCTTGGTTTGAAACCGAGATGTCCGCTTATATGAAACCCGAACACGATATCGCCATGTTTGCGGTTCCTCAATACACTGAAGGCTTAGAACCAGAACACGCTGCGGGTTATACAACCATTGATGATAAACCAATCATGAATACTGAATATACCGCGAACTGGTTTATTCCCGCAAAAGCCAAAAACTTAGAAGGCGCAAAAGACTTCTTGAAGTTCATTTGTACCTCCAAAATGAATGAGGTCTACACCAAAAACTGTAACTCAGTTAGACCATTCAAATACAACAAAGATTCCACCTCTGAAACATACAAAGATATGTCCAATTTCGGTAAATCCGTCTTAGATATAGCGAATAATTACACATCTTTCGTTCCTGCAAGTAAGAGCCAATTAGTGGTTTCTAAAGGTTTAGATTTATGGCCATGTGAGGCTGACAAATACCACCTCAAGGCTATGTTAGATGAGGGCAAAGAACCCTATGATGAAATTTTAAGAGAATTTAATTTCGTCAAAAACATCATTAAATAGGAGGTAGTGGATATTGATTGATAATTAATATCTTCGACGTTAAACAAGGTTTCTCAACTAATTAATAAAGATGAGGTCGGAGACATCTTAAAATATTAGTTAAAACATAAAAAACTTAAGAAAGGAAAATTTATGAAAAACAAAAAAGTACTTAGACTTAGTCTAATCGGTGCTGGTGCAATCGGTATTGCGTTTGCGATGACTGCGGTTATTGGTCATAACACAGGCTTATTTGTCGGTAAAGGTTTTGATGGCCACACTGCAGCATGTGAATGGAATCATTATACTGAATACGCTCCAACATATGAACATGCTGGCTGTGCGGAATTCTGGGCTTGTTGTACTCATCCAGGCAACCATGTTTTGACTGCTCCTGAAAGTACCCACATTACTGATATGGGTCCTTATATTGGTGAACTTGAAGTTCAAGATGATAGATATCTTCCTATGTTAGAAGGTGGCAACAAATATGCTCAACTTGATGTTATTGGTTGGCAAGACGATGCCCTTCTTTATTCTGTAAATCAATACACAGGCATTCAAACCGTGATTATGAAAGTTCGCGTTGTTGGCGAATATAATAGCTGGTTTGCTATTGGTGTTGGCTCTGATCATAGCGATTGGGACGGACACAAAAACTTCACTACAGGTTTAGATGGCGAATGGCATATAGTGACCGCTAATATTGGTGGTCTCGATGGCTATGTTAATTTCTGTTATAACTTAGACCACGTTCAAGAAGGCCATATTGATGTTGATGACATCACAATTATCACATCTGATGGTGTTTATTTCGAAGATTTCGAAAACAATACTTTAATGGCGCTTGATGCTAATCACGCTAGAATTGCTCAAGTTGCTCCTGGCAACAGATTCTTAAGAGAAGACGCTGCTCATATTGATAATGAAGAAGTCCTTGTTTACACCGCAAAACAATATACTGGTGTTACAAATGTCTCTTATAAAGTTCGCATTCCTGAAGGCAAGGGCCAATGGGGTGGTGTTGCTGTTGCAAGTAATTTAAGCATCTACAACAATACAGACCCTAAATATCCTGCTGACGGAACATGGCACAGCGTTTCGCAAGACTTTGGTGGTCTCGATGGTTATGTCGAATTCTGTCACGAACAAGGAAACTTTGTTGGTCCTCTCGATATCGATGATGTCGTGATTACCTATGATGGCGGAAAAGTCGCTTACGAAGGATTTGATGGAGAATCAATCTTTAGAGTTCGTAAAGCAGAGTTAGCAACAATCGTTTTGGGCGAACCTGGAAAAGAAATTGGTGTTACCGCGCTTAACGCTGTTACAACTACTGTTGAAAACAGAGAATATTCACCATTATTCACCGCTTCTAAAGGCATTGATGCAGAATATGGTTCTTATGTCCAATTAGATGATTGGCAATGCGCAAGTAATCAAGATCGTTGTTGGATTGGTTTTACACAAACAGAATCTTTAGCGTTAATTAATGCCAGATTAGGCGGTGCTGAACTCGAGAGTTATTATCTCTTTATCTACAATCCATTAGATACAAGTTTCAGCTTGCAAATTATGCTCGACCATCACTATACAAATGTTTCCACTGCATCATTAGCTTCTAAAGCCTGGACAAAAGTTACTATGCCAGTTGGTGCTTATGGTTCTTATACATTGACTCAAGCTCATCAAATTGGCTTTGATCATCCATTTGGCGCTGGCCATGAAGGATCAGTTCTTGGTAGTGGTTGGAAATTTACATCCATATATGCTCAGCCAAAAATTAACGCGAATTTCTTCGCTAGATTACATGCTGATACATATTCTTCTGGCACATCACCTTTGTTCACCACATCCACATATGCAAATATCACTTCAGTTTCTTTTGACTACTGTTTAACTGGCGGACCAAAAGCCTCTGGTGGTTGGTGGGGTATTGGCATTCATTCTGGACACGGGCTCTATGATGGCATGCACACTGACTACACACCAAATGAATGGGATGGACAATGGCGTTCTAAAACAATTTCCTTAGCAAACCCAGAAAGTGGCTATGTCAACATTGTCCATGCTATTGGTGAATTAGTCGACGGAAGCACAATCGATATTGATAATATTGTTATTACTTATGACAATGGTCAAACAGTTACAGAAGACTTTATGAATGGTTACAATTATTTCCAAGTATATTCTAATCATCCAGAAGCAGTTTCTTTAATTGCTCAATAATTATTAATTAGGTTTGGATTTTATCTCTGACTCCAAATCTCAAACAATTTTTATAGAGGTTTTATCAAGGCGGCCTTGGTAGAAATATCAACCGCCGCCTTCACTTCTATAAAATCTTTCATTTTTGTTACGAACAAATTATCTTTTTTAAGATTATTTTAAAAAAGTGTTGATTAATGCACACAAAAATTGTTTTAATAAAGACAATTTTAAAGAAAGGAGAAGAAAACATGATTAAGAAAAAAGTATTCGGTATTATGCTTATTAGCATTACATCTGGTTCTTTGGCTTTTGCGGCAATTTCTTCTTTCGCGCGTGGTACAAACCTATTCTTAGGTAAAGGTTTTGATGGCCATAATGCTAACTGTGAGTGGAATCACTATAGTGAATATTCCGCGACAATATATCATGCTGGCTGTGCGGAATTCTGGGCTTGTTGTACCCATCCAGGTAATCACGTTTTGACTGCTCCAAGTGAGGGTCATATTACGGATATTGGTCGTTATACCGGAACTCTTGATAGTTCCGATGACCGCTATCTACCAAAAATTGTAAGAACTAATTCCTATGTATCATTAGATAATATTGATTGGCAAAGTAATTCCTTGTTATATACACCAGTGCAATATACAAACATCTCTAGTGTTACCTTAAAGATGCGTGTCAGTGGTAGTGGTGATTTAACCGGTATTTGGACCGCGATTGGTGTCGGTGTTGATGGCGCTTATGATGGTGATAATCCAATTGATCCTCATAGTGATTGGCACAACCTTAAGATGTTTAACTATGTTAATGATGGTGAATGGCATCTTTATACTATTAAAGATTTAAGTTTAGCTTCTGGCTATATCAATTTCTGCCACAATATGGACCATCCAATCGATGCGACATTTGATATCGATGATATCAGAATCGATTATAATGGCACGAGCGTGACTGAAACATTTGAAGATGCAAATAACTGCTTATTCACTTTAGATGCTGATCACGCGCATCGTAACACTGAAACACAGAAGAATAGTTATTTAAGAGTGGATCCAAAAGCGACATATGATGATAGTGCGTTACTCTATACATTAGAACAATACACAAATGTCACAAATGTCAGCTATAGTTTCCGTGTCAATAATTCCACTACAAAGCAATGGCAAGGTGTTGCAGTTAATAGCACCGCTTTTGGTGCTGACCAATATACCGATAGATTCGAAAACAATAATTATCTCGACGATGGCACTTGGCAAGTTCGTTCACATAATGTGAGCAATAAAACTGGCTATGTTAATTTCATTAATGAATGTGGACATATCGTTGCTGATTCATTTGATTTTGATGACATTGCTATCACTTATAACAATGGTCAGACCAAAGTCTTTACTTTTGATAATGGTGATGTGTTAGGCACACAAGCTAATTATCAGCGTGTTACCGTTGTTAATGAAGATTATCCAAATGCTTTAGGTGTAACCGCACTTGATGCGCATAAAACTGTCGTGGAGTATAGAGAATATACTCCCACATTCACCACCTCAAAAGGTTCTGATGCTCAATATGGACCATATGTCCAACTTGATAATTGGAACTGCGCCTCTAATCAAAACCGTTGTTGGATTGGCTTAACTCAAACTACTCCATTAGCGGTAGCGGAAAAAGAATTAGGTACAAACGTTGATTCCTTCTGGTTCTATATTTACAATCCACTTAATTCTGAATTCGAAATTCAAATTCTCTATGGACATAATTACCATGCAATTGCGCGTCGCACATTAGCGCCTCATGCATGGAATAAAGTGGAATTATCTGTGGGCAGTTATCTTCCTGAAGGAAAAGACACTCCAGTACAATTAACTGATGCCCATCAAATCGGTATCGATCATACCTTTAGTTCGAGTGGCGCTTCTGTCGGTAGTGGTTGGAAGATTACTTCCATCTATGCCGAGCCATCAATGAATAAATTCGCCAGAATGGATGCCGGTTCTAATAATGAGAGCAATGCTGTTATTTATACAACCACTCAATATACTGGTGTATCCAGCATTTCCTTCAAGATGAGAGTTACTGGTAGCGCGAAACCCGATAAGAATCCTTGGATTGGATTTGGTATTTATGAAACACATAGCATCTATCATGAAAGGCACAATGTGAATTTCTCATTTGATAATCAATGGCATAATTACACCATTAGTGATATTAGTGCTGATGGATATGTGAACTTCATCCAAGCATCTGGTGAATTCGCTTATGGTACCTTGATTGATATTGATGATGTTGTCGTTACCTATAATGGTGGACAAACAATCACCGAGGATTTCAATCATCCAATTATATTCACCTATAATACAAATTTCGTGCAATTATTGGCTTATTAATTCTAAATTAGGGGAATTTAGATGAATAAAGATATTAAATTTGGTTTCTGGAATTACGCTCCATTTGGAGTCATAAGCAACAAAGAGGTGGTAAAGGATTGGCTTGAAGTAGGTTCTAATCTTCCAATGAGTTTTGTATACGATTATAGAACCACTGATAAGAGTCAGATGTTAGAACTTCTTGATGAATGTGAGAAGCATAACTTAAAACTAATCATTTCCGATACTAGAACTTTATTTAGTAATCTTCGTTCAATGAGCAAAAAACAATATAGAAGTTTAGTCAAGGCGGCTTACGATGATTTCGGTCATCACCCGGCCGCCTTTGGCTTCTATGTTGGCGATGAACCCTCACCAGAAGAGACTGATTTATTTATCGAAGCGATGAATATCGTTATCGAAGAGTCTCATGGTTTGGTTCCTTTTGGTAACTTACTCCCGTATTTTGGCTGTATCGATGTGGAGGTCACTCCAGATAGAGACACTAAATATAAAAAGATATTAGAGAAGATATTAAAAGTAACCAAGGTTCCTATTATTGGCTATGACCAATATAGCCAACTACATGATGAATATTGTGATCAAGAATTAGGAATATCACGTTATTATCATGGACTTGAATGTTATTTAGAAATAACTAAAAAATATAATGTCTCATTATATATGTCATTATTGTCTATTGGGCACTGGAATTATCGTGTGCCTAATGAAGATGATATCAGATGGCAGATTTATACCTCTTTAGCCTATGGTGTGAGGGGTATTATCTGGTTCTATTTCTATCAGACTAATCACGATTATTCTTATCGTGGTGGACCATATACAAATTTCGATTTGAAAAAGACTCCAATGTTTGATATCATCAAACGTCAGCAATACTTATTTAAAGTTGGTTATGAAGAACAATTCAATAAGATGGAATTAGAATCTGTCTATCATTTTACCTATGGTAAAGATAAAGTAGATGATCGATTAAAAGACATCTATACGGATAGGCCATATCCTGTATTAGTTTCTTATTATAAAGAATTTAATAATGATAAGAGATGGGTCTCATTTGTTAATGGTTCCCAAAGACTATCTAATAGAATCGATGTGACATTTAAAAATGGAGTAAAAGAAGTCTTTTGGCTCGCTCCGGGCGAGATGAGACTCTTTGACTTAAGTGAATATGAATAGAAGATTTCCGCGCTTTGTAGCTTTAATAACCGGTTTCTCGTTAATGCTCTCTACTGGCTTAGCGGTGGTTTTAAATAGCGGTGGATTATTAAACACCAAAGGTGGAGAAGTTCACACCAATAGTTGTGAATGGAATCACTATTCAAGAGTGGAACCCACTTATGAAGACGATGGCTGTTTAGAATATTATGTCTGCTGCACTCACCATGAGAGTGTTTTAGATCGACCCACAAGTGGAACAATCCGTGATTTAGGTGGCCAGAGCCATGAGTTCATCGCTACCTTACAAGATGATGACTTTAGATTATTACCATCTATCAAAAAACAATTAAAACCATTACAGGATTTAATCGATGGTGTAGATAGATATTATGATGCGACAGATGGAAGTACAATTGATAAAGCTTATCGTGATTACAATGCCTTGTCCGATTATCTAAAGCCATATGTTAAAGATGTTGATAAATTAGAAGCCATCCATGCCGAATATCACAACTATTACGACATCTTAATCGATGCCACGCTCAATCAATATGAGAACCAAGTTTACTTTGCAGATTATGATTTTTCCTACGATTTAGATGTAAATTACGGCTATTTTGTAGATATTTCGAATATTACATGTCGTGGAGACTGCTGGTTATCTATCGGTAGAAATGTCTCTATTTCCACATTCCCATATGAGAGTATTTTCTTCTATGCTTATAACGATTCTAATAGCACAAGATCTATTGAATTAAGAGATAAAACCAGTTGGACTCAACATGGTGGTTATATCAATTTAACTCCTCGTACTTGGACAAGAGTGGATATTCCTAGTGAAGTCTTTACCACAGGCAACTTATCTGATTTATGTATCGCCAAGTATTTCTCTGGAATGACTGACCAATTAGTACCCGAGGGATTTAAGTTCACCTCTTTATATGGTTCTCGTTATGCGGTTGAAGAAGGCAACTACATGTACTTTGACTCTGAGACCGATGCCTTTAAGAATATCAATAAGGTTCAAAGAGAACCCAACTATGTCGCTGTCATTACACCCGATAATTACGGTAGCACTGATGGTGACTTAAACTTCCGCACCAAGAGTACCTACACTGGTGTATCTATGATTGAATTCGATGTCATGATTAATGGCACCGGTTCTGGATGGTGGGGCTTTGGCCACTCTGAAGATATTTCAACTGCGGATATCTATACCGGCATGTTAACTACTGGTATTGTCACAACAAGCAATGACTTTAGACATGTAACTTTAAATGTTAATTCCAATAAAGCTGAATACTATTACTTCATTGTTGAAGTTAATACCTGGCATCCAGAAATCTATATTGATAATATAGCCATTACTGCTAACGGGGTTATTTATACCGAAACATTTGCGGGTGGAGTCCCATCCTTATTTGAAGATAATCCCACAATTCTCGATGGGGCAGTTTCCTTTGAGATGATTGATGAAGAAGATTACATCAGCATGGTTAATTCCGATTATTGTGTCAGTGTTGTCTCTCGTTCTTATGCTTTCCATGAAGGCAATACCGCAACACTTATAACTGATGTGCAATATAGCAATGTTTCATATATAGCCTTCGATGCCAAAGTCAATGGCACAATGATGGCTTTATCCAATGGAGAGAATATCTGGTGGGGCTTTGCTATCTCGGATGATGCAAGTGTTTATTCTGGACACAATGTTTCTGTTAATCAAAGATTATCCACTAATAATGAATGGAAACATTATGAATATACATTATCCGCTCCAGTATCTGGATATGTGAAGTTTGTTCTCAACCCCAACAAGACAGAATGCAATATCGATTTAGATAACATCACCTTTATTAGTGATGGTATTGTTCATAGCGAATCATTTAGTGGTGGCGTGGGTACAGTATTTGATACTGGCGCCGATGTCTTATCAAAGATTAATGGTGGTGCCCAAATCACCTTTAATAGCGGTTATTCTTACGATAGTAACTACGCTATTGATATGGACGCCACTAATTATGGAAACATTTCTCATAATTATGCTTCATTAGTGACCAAACAACCTTATCGTAATATCACATCAATTTCCTTTGATTTAAAGATGGTGGGTGAAGTAACTTATAATCCACCAAGTGATTATTGGTTTGGTGTGGGTCATAAAGACACAATTCCTGCAAGAATCTATGACAACATTACGACTCAACATATTTTGACAACGAATGGAACATTCATGCACTTTGACTTCAACTTAAATGTCACCGGTGAAGAATATCTCTATTTCGTTTCTAATCCTGCACACGGAAATATCCATCAATATATTGATAACATAGTCATTATGGCTGATGGCGTGGCTTATACCGATGATATTCCTCGTGGTAAATCTATATTATTTGATTTAGGACAATACGTCTCTGTCGCAGTTATTGAAGAAGGCAATATGCAAACCACTGATATGTTTGCCTTATTAAGCGAAGCGCCAACTTATATCGCGGGCCCATTATTTGCAAGAGAAGGATTACAAGGTAATGATTCATTATTAAATGGCTCTATTAGCCATACCATTACTGGTAATGGACAATACGCAGTAATGTTAGGTTTAAGCGATGAAGAAGTTACATATTTATATGTCACTAATAGTTTCATTGCTTTATATGTAAATAATGATGTTGTAGCAACATTGCCCACAAGCAGTAACACCTATACAATTGCCATGAACAATAATGGTTCATTAGCGGTTAATAGCACTTATTTAGGTAAAGTATCATCTATTATCGATCAACTGCGTTTTGTGCCTCTCTTTAGTGGCACCGTGTCGTTCTCCAATATCAATCTAAAGACTTCGATTGTTGTAAACAACAAAACTCTAATTATTGATGGTATTGAGATACCTAATTTTGAAGAAGAAGAGAACATTGTCTTCTCCGCTTACGGATCATTAAGATTAGGTTTATTAAACGATAGTAGTGCCCAAGATTATGCTGATGCCGGATTCACTAAAGCGTTAGGCCTATTTGATGGTAGAAGTTCTTATCGAACAACCTTTGATGATACCTATGATTTATATCTAGCCGCAACTGGTAGTCAAAAAGAAATCTATCGTAATCAACTATTAACTCTCATCGATGAAATTTGTGAAAAAGCCAATACCGATGCGATGACCGCTATGTCCTATTATGAGAAGTATGGTGTTAAGTATATTGTCATCAATAATCTAATCTTCGAACTTATCGGAAGAAAGACTGTCAATGGTGGTAACTATATTCAAGAAGAAGACTATGAAATGATCTTCGAAAGAGCCTTCAATAACGATGCAGAATATCTAAAAGGAGTGGCTTATGCAGGGAATTTCTTACAAGATGAACCCGATACAAGCACCACAGCATTGGCCCATGTTTTAGCGGCAATTCAGCTATATTATCACTATATGAATGAGTTAGGTTTAGAGGGTGAACCTTTAGTGAATTTATTACCAGGTATAGCCTCTGATTCGACATATAAGACCTACCTTGATTATTATTTTGCTAACATTGCTCCTATCTTGAAATATGTGAGCTTCGATAGATATGTCTTGAACACTGATGGTATTGATCCACAGCATCTAGCGAACTTAGAAGCCATGGCCTATCGTATCCTTATTTCCGGTGATGACATTGAATTAAGAGCTTTCATCTTTGCCCATCACATGACTGAAGGATCTCATAGAGCCATCACTCTCGCTGATGAAATCAGATTCCAAGCCTATTCATCCTTAGCCTTTGGTGCGAGAGAATTAACATATTATGCTTATCAATCAAATACTGATACAGAAACCGATACACACTGTATGGTTAACTATTACACTGGTGAAAAGGCGAATACATATTACTTCGCTTCTGAAGTGAACAATGAAATTCTTACCTTTGGTAAGACATACCGTCACTATAGATGGCAAGGCCTCATCGCCAAAAAGAAGAGTGGACTCTTTGTCACTTGCAAACCAATCAGTAATTTGCAACATTCTATTTCAAGTCATGCTGGCTTAGCATCATATTCTTATAGTCAACACACCTTAATTGGCTGCTTTGGAGATAAGATGGATAACTATGCTTATCTAGTCATGAACTATAACGATCCACTAAATGCTAGCAACACTGATAATGTGACACTAACATTCAATAGTGATATCAATGTTGTAGTGGTGTACCAAAATGGTGAGAAGCATGCTTATCGTGTTAATGACCATAAGATTACCTTATCATTAATGTCTGGTCGTGGAGCCTTTGTGACTCCTTTGTCACTTGACTAAATATAATTAACATTTATTAATAGACAACTGTTTCAAAATGTTACAGTTGTTTATTTTTATAACGTCTTATAAATAAATTATTAGTTTAATATCTAATAAAACCCCTATAATGTGTTTAGAGGTATTCACATGAAAACTAAAATTTTATTTATGTTGATGCCAGTGATGTCAATGGCCCTCACTAGTTGTGGTCAGGTGTTGAATTATCAAGAAAATCTTGATAAGTACGTCTTCACTATGGAATATAATGATGGCTTCAATATCCTTCAATTGACCGATATTCACTGGAATTACAATTCATCAACCGCTAGATCCAAACAGTATCTAGACAAAGTATTCGCGGAAACCCAAAAACATGCTGGTAAGATTGACCTAGTTGAATTAACAGGTGACCAATTTATGTTATCCAATACTTACCATGTTTCTACCTTCCTTAAATATATGGAAGAAAAGGCAGAACAGTATGGATTTATCTACACCGCGATTTGGGGTAACCACGATAGACATGGATTATATAATCCAAATTGGTTAGCGGATCAATTCAAGAACGCAAAGCATTGTTTATATGTCGAACCCAATGACAATCTCTATGGTAGAAGTAACTTTGTCATTAATTTAACATTGGATGGCACAAAAGATACTGCGACAGTATGGCAACTCTTTAACTTAGATTCCGGTGCTTCATTCTCTGAAACATCTGTCTCTCCATTTAGAGATTACGATTATATCCGTAAAGATCAAACTGATTGGTTCGTCAAAGAACACGCTTTAGTGGGTGAAACAGTTCCTTCTATCGCTTATTATCACATCCCTCAAGATGAGAATTTAAAAGCTTGGAATGCAATCCACGAAGATAATCTTCCATTAAAGAATAAATTCTTTAAATTAGAAGAATTTGCCGATAATGGTAATGAAGAATATGCTTCTGATTTCTTAGATGTTGCCGCCAATCACAATTTGAAAGCGGCCTTTATGGGTCACGCTCATAATGTTGACTGGACAGTGGAATATCTATTTGAAGATGAAACCACACACTTACCAACTCATCCAGTGGTGATTGGCTTAGGTGTGAAGACAGGCACAGAATTATATTTCGCTCACATCGAAAAAGATAGTGAAGATCCATTTATGAAAGAAGGATTTGATTCCGTGAAGGCTGAATTAGAACTTCAGGGAAAGAATGAAAACTTCGATTTAATTGGTGCTTCCTTAGTAACCATTAAAAATGGTTTAGATTTTGATTTAGAACATTTATATCTCAACGAAAGGGCTAGCGGCGATTACGTGGCTTGGGTGAAATGGTAATATGAAAAAGTTTTTTAGTAGAGATAATTTCTTATTATCCACATTTGATCCCAAACAAAAGAGACAATCTCTATTTGTTTCCTTATTAATCTTATTATTTGGCGTTGTTTGCGCTTTCTCCTTCATGAACTTCTTATATTGCTTTGCCGATATCGTCGGTTCATGTGTCTGCGGTAGTTTTGATATCGCTTTAAGAGATGCGAGTAGATCCTTACCCATCTTCTTATCATTCTTTATGTCTATCTGGACCATTTGGTCATTACATACCACATTTAGAAATGAGAATAATGACAAATTCATTAAAGGTACCTTTAGAAAAGGTATTGTCATCTTAGTCTTTGGTGGATTCAATGTCGTTTATATTTTAGCGATGTTAATCGCTGGAAGATTCACTTCCTTAGTGGAAGGCTCCCCATCTTGGATTTATCCATTAGATGCCTTCTTATTCTCCTTATTATTTGTCGCGATTGGTGTTTTCTTCATCATTTATGTCAAAAAGTTACAAGAGAAATTACCATATGTCGTTCCAAGTAGAGGACCAGCGGTGCAAAAGGCGAGATTCTTACATCACTTCTTTGTCACCATCTGGATGTTAGTGGCGTTCTTCGCTTTTGCGGCATTCTGCATTGGTTTATTCGTCATCGACTTCTTACATGGATATCAATTCTTCTCTATTGCTTTATTATTAGCCTATATTATTTCTCCTTTATATCTCTTAGTGTGGGAATTCTATTTCAATGAATTAACCGAAGAGAAAAAGAAGGAATTCCTCTTACCACTTTCTATTGCCGGATTGATCTTAGCGGTCGTAGTGATGGTTATCTACTTCGTGGCTTTAGGCCTCAACTTAGATGGCCCAAGCAATGTTGGCTTTGGTGTTATTCCGATCGCCTTTACTGCGAGCGTTAACATGGCCACACTTGTGGTTGTGGCAACACCCACGATTGTGTGCGTTACCGCATTGATCAAAGCTTTAATCGGAAGAAAGAAAGCGAAAAAAGAATAAAACTTATAGGGGTGCTTCAAGCATCCCTTTTTCTTTGATTTGAAAGAAAATTATAAAATTACTACATAATTTATAAGTCTTTCATATATACTTATTTTGTATATCGGAAAAAAAGAATAAGGGAGAAGTATAAAATGATTATTGATTTACGTCCAAAAGCCACAATCGCATTACCAAAAGATGTCGCAAAAGCTTTAAAATTATCAACTGGTGACAAATTTGAATTAGAAGTTGTTGATGGTGTTATTAAATTAACCCCAGTCTATGTCGTTGAAAGAAAATACGTCAAAGAATTAAGACAAAACGTCAACAAACTCAAAAAAGCCAATCCATCTCCAGAAGCCGAAGGCATTGAAAAAGTCATCGACATCATTGAAGAGAAATAATTATTTCTATTCCTGAAAATAACAAAAAATAGCCAACCGGCTATTTTTTTATTTTAATAATTCTTTAACTTTATCCTGATTCTTTAAGGGATAAGCAATCACTAATGGTTCTTGGGTGAATCCCATTTTCTTAATGGATTTAAGTGAGGCTTTAGTTTTCTCGCCTGCGGGATAGAGAACAAATTTAGTGGTTTCTTTATTGAATTGATATTGAGCAAGGACAGTGTTTATAGGAGTGGATAATCTATCATTCCAAATTGGTGAACCGATAATCACTTCATCATCTTCTTTAAGCTCTAAAGATAATTCTTTAATCTTCGCTTTTTTCTTCATCCCGGCTTCACCACCGAGTTTGATGATTTTGAAGAAGTTGATTTTACCTAATGGTTTTACAGTTTCGACTTTGATAGGAGTGTAACCCTTAACTTCATATAATGAAGCAAGGAAGTCACCGTTTCCGGTCGCCGAGAAATAGATGAAATATTTGGCCATAAATTATCCTCTGAAATATAACTTCCTTTGATAGTTCACTGGTTCTTCTGTGACATTGATGCCTAATAGCTTTAAGGTTTTGGAGTCAACTTCAGATAACATCGTAGTGCTATGGAGTTCGCTACCTTTTAATTTAGGCAATTGTTTAATCGCTAATTCCGCAAGAGGATTGGTTAAAGCTTGAATAGACAAGGATAACAAGACTTCCTCAGCACGTAATCTTGCATAAC
Source organism: Bacilli bacterium (assembly GCA_045130875.1). GTDB lineage: Bacteria > Bacillota_I > Bacilli_A > RFN20 > CAG-826 > RUG13091. Next base: position 30,110 of record JBGUQI010000065.1, read on the forward strand.
TTCTATGGAGATAATTAACTTTTAAATCCCTCATAGGTTCAATGACATTAGGAGATAATAAGTAAACGTTCTTATTAATCTTTGCTAAGTATTTTAGAGTATTAAGTAGTAGTGCAGCGCTTGCGCCTAATAATGGGCTTCTATGACCAGTGATGATTTTGCCATTTGGTAATTCGATGGCTTCACTGGGTTCGCCTTCTTTTTCAGCGACTTCTAAGGCTTTCTTCACACATTTACGTTGAAGAGGTGAACAGTTTGCTTTATTCATCAAGATTTCCATCTTCTCTAAGGCTTCGTTTGGTAATTTACCTAAGAAGATTTTCAATCTTGTGTCGTAATATCTTCTGACGATTTCTCTCTTAGAGGCATCGATAACTTTTTCATCATCAGTGATGGCTAGGCCCACCATATTAACACCCATATCTGTGGGTGAATGATAAGGAGTTTCACCATAGATTTTTTCAAAGATGGCTTTTAATAAGGGGAAGACCTCTACGTCACGGTTATAGTTAACTGTAGCGACACCATATTTCTCTAAGTGATAGGGGTCGATCATGTTGACATCTTGTAAGTCGACTGTTGCCGCTTCATAAGCGATGTTGACTGGATGGTTGATGGAGAGATTCCACACTGGGAAGGTCTCATATTTCGCGTAACCTGCGCGTATTCCATTCTTATTATCTAAATAAATCTGAGATAAGCAGGTTGCCATCTTACCACTTCCTGGTCCGGGTGCGGTAACAACCACTAATGGACGGGTGGTTTTCACATATTCATTCTTTCCTAAGCCTTCATCGCTGACGATGAGAGGGATATCTTGAGGATAGCCATTAATCTTATATGATTTATAAACATTGATACCATTGTTCTTTAACTGTTTTTCAAATTCTAAGACTGTGGGTAAGTCTTGGAAGAAGGAAATAACGACTGAGGAGACATATAAACCAACTTCACGATAGGTGTCGATGAGTCTTAAGACATCTTGTTGATAGGTGATGCCGATATCACCTCTAATTTTATTAGAGTTTAAATCGTTCGCGTTGACGACGATGAGCATTTCAACCTTATCTTTAATACCTAATAACATCTGAAGTTTGCTATCGGGTTTAAAGCCAGGTAAAACACGTGAGGCGTGGAGGTCATCAAATAATTTGCCTCCAAATTCGAGGTAAAGTTTGTCACCAAACTTGGATATTCTTTTAAGAATATTTTCTCTTTGAATAGTTAAATACTTGTTGTTATCAAATGGTTCTTTTTTCATATATGTATATATGATAGTAGATTTTATTTTATTGGTTAAGATGGAAATTAATATTTTTTTACATTGTCCTAAAATGATGTACTTAAGAGTTAAAAACCATTATATAAAGCTGACCAGTATAGTCAGATTAGGAGAAAAATATGGAGATCAACTTATATGATGCGAAAGCCAAATTCTCAAAGATTATCCAAGACTTATCTTCTCATATGGATCCATTTGACCAGATGTTAGCGTCTCAGGCATTAAGTTCAAATATGACCTTAATTACCCACGATAAATCTCTACTGAAATATAACATTCCTTCAATATTATTGTTTTAAAAAAATCCCGCTCCTAGGAACGGGATCTTTTATTGATAAAACGCAATTATTTGCTTTCTTCTTTGGGTTCTTCTTTTTTCTCTTCTTTGACGGTAACCACGGCGACAACTGTGTCTGGTAATCTGACAAATGTGAGGACAACGAGGAGAACGGCCACTAAGCAGACGATAATACCGAAGACGATTAATTGAGCGCCAAATTCGATAACTGGGTTGCTACCAACACATAAGGCACCTAAGACAATCGCGACAGCACCGATGACCATGCCGACGATAACACCGACTAAGACACCTTTAACAGCTTTCTTAAGGATACCCATTACTAAGTTGAAGACGGCATCAGCAAAGATGACACCACCAATGCAGAGTAAGAAGTAAGGAATAACCTTTAATAAGATGATAATGAGGTCAGCGGCATAACGGTTGTATTCTGGTAATAAAGAAATACCGAAGGCTAATAAAGCGGCACCAGGAATGGCGACGACTGCAAAGCCTTTCTTGGCGATAACTGCGACAACGATGGCTAACACTAAGGCTAAGGCACCAACGATGGTGGCGATAATACCTAAGGTGAGAGAAATGCCATCTAAAGCGCTTCTAGCGGCATCTGGATCATTGCTTCCCATTGCGGCACCAGCAACGATACATAAGATACCAACCACTAAGATAATCGCGGCTTGAATCCATTTCGCTAAACGTTCTTTAACAAATTGCATATTATATCTCCTTTCAGGTAAATAATTATAAAACACTTTTATTGTTTTGATAACAATAAGTTTTTTGTGATACACATTTTTAAAAATGTGTTTAATTATCATCCAATTAAATTAAGATTTAATTCCAAATTAAAAACAAATGATAAGTTAACACATAAAAAATCATTAAATTGTGTTATATTGAAATATATGAAAAACAAAAGATATTTAGCCCCATTGATTTTAACTATAATCAATTCCTTTGCTCTATTTGGAATTAATTATGTCGCGGTCTTTATGGGTTACTATAGTTTTATCGGTTTCTCTTTAATCTATTTAGTGGAAATCGCAGTTGCAATAAGCTTCATTATCACTTCTTTCTTTAAGAAAGATTTAAAATTAATAAATAGTATATTTATCCTTGCTTATGGAGGTATAGCGGGTGTTGTCTTCTTATTCATGACATCACTAGCTTCCTTTATCGATCCATCCGCTTCCTCATTTGTGATGCCTACGGATTTCCCGAGATGGTTATTCATTACCCTTATCGCTACCTATGGTGGTGGTTTAGCGGTGAAGATGATCTTCATGATTATTTGGAGAACCAAATGGAAATCATTGGATGACACGAATTATTTAGGAAGATGCAATTTTGAACTTATGGGTATGGCCTTCATATCCTATTTGATTGTCATCCTCATCGCCTTATATGTTTCCGCGAATGCGATGGTGGATTATCCCGATATCGCTGATTCCATTTCGATGTTTGTCTACGTCGGAGAAATCGTCTTGATGGGTGGCACAGTCCTCGTTGCTTTACTATGCGCAATATTCGCCTTTACCCCTCTTCCTTTTTCAAAAGAGAAGGGTTTTGTGCAGAATATTAAAGATTTTGTAAAGGCTTTGAGCCAAAAGAATGTCTTCTTCTACTGTGGTGTAATCTTCACTTATATTATGGGAATCATGGCTTTAAACGGTGCTGCAACCGCTGCCGCTGCTGCTGATGGAGAAGAGAATGCCGCTAGTGTGATGGGCTCATATATCGCCCTTGCTTCCTTCTATTTTGCAATGGGCACAATTAAGTTAGTGTCGTTCTGGGTTCATAGCTTCAATAAAGCTAAGTTATCTGAGAAACATCCTGTCGCCTATTATCGTTTAGAACATATTATGGTTATTGTTGTGGCGGCATCTTTAATCATCTTATCTGACACCTTTGCGGGTGCTCTTGGTTTGATGCTCGCTAATCAAGATGCTAAAGATACCCCGATATGGTGGTTTGTCATTTATGTTGTCCCATTCGCCTTATTCAAATTAATCAGTGCCATTAGAGTGAAGATTAAATCCGTGAAGCACCACGATAATCCTTATTTAATGATTACCGCGGTATTAAGTATTATTACTGCGTTATATTCTATCTTAGGTGTAACCGTCTTATTACATCACTTCTTCGATAATAGTGATGTTACTCAAACTATTCATATCGTCTTCCAAGCCATCGTTTTCTTTACCCAGTTCGCTGTCATCTTAGAAATGGTGGTCAAAGCTATTATCGCTTTAATTGGAAAGAGAAAATATAAACGTATCGACGATCCAGATTCCAATGTGCCTGTTCAAAAAGAAGAAAAAGAAACCAGTAATCAACAACAATAAATACTTTGTTGGTCAATGGATTAAGTTCAGACATCGAGGAGAACTTGACCCTGGAGTTATCTATGATATCAATCTCGATAATGATGGTGAGGTCATCTATGATGTTCAGCTAGGTGGTGAATGCCCCATCATCATCGAAGGGGTAAAAGAAAAAGATATTATCTCGAATAACAGAAAATAAAAATACCCAATTATGGGTATTTCTTTTTATTTCTTGCTAACTATTTCTAGTAGGTTTTCGTATAACGCAAGTCTAGTTAATAGACCGACACCACCAGGAACTGGGGTTTGGAGTTTAACTGGTAAGTTTGGAAGAGCGTCACCATGTAAACCGGTTTCATCTCTGGAGATGCCGACGTCGATAATCGCTGCACTTTCTTTATATTGGAATTTATTATCTAAGAAATGTTGTCTTCCAATAGCGATGACGATGATATCCGCATTAGCGATATATCTCGACATATCTTCAAAGCTAGTTTTGCTATGAAGGACGGTGACGTTTGCGCTTTCCTTGAGAAGGAGCTTCGCCATTGGCTTACCGACGATATTGCTTCTTCCGATAACCACAGCGTTCTTACCTAAGATTTGAATACCTTCGTGGTGGAGGTAATTCATAATGCCTTTAGGAGTACAAGGGGCTAGAGAGCTTAAGGGATGGAAGCCATCGACGTCTTTTTTGGGAGAGACGGCAAGTTTGATGGTCTCTTCATCAATTTGTTTGGGAAGTGGCATCTGCACGATGAAGCCATCGTGGATGTCATCGTGATTTAATTCATCGATTACTTTCAGTAATTCTTCTTGGGAGATATCTAATGGTAATTTGATGAGATCCGCTTTAATGCCTAATTCATCAGCATCTTTTAATTTGCCTTTTACATAAGCATTACTACCGGCATCTTCATTGACTTGCACGATAGCGATGCAAGGCTTTTTAGGCATCGCTAAAACGAGATTCTTAATCTCTTCTTTTCTTTCTTTGACGTATTCTTTAACAATCATAATTAGTACTTAATTTCTGGCAATCTGCCTTCATAATGACGGATTTTGATGCCCGCAAGGGTAAGCATTCTAAGAGATGCTTGGGTTTCAGTAGTGGTTTCATATTTGTTAGAGACATAGACCACTTCTTTGATGCCGGTTTGGATGATGGCTTTTGTGCATTCATTACAAGGGAATAAAGTCACATAAACTGTGCAGCCTTTTAATGCGGACGTACCATTTCTGGTATTTAAAATAGCATTGAATTCAGCATGGCAAACATAGAGATATTTGCTATCTAAACCTTCGCCTCTATTCCATGATAATTTGCTTTCATCACAGCCCATTGGCATACCGTTATATCCGATGGATACAACCTTCTTGTTTTCATCAACAATACACGCTCCCACTTTGGTGTTGGGATCCTTACTACGCATCGCTGAGAGCACGGCGATACCCATAAAATATTCGTCCCATGAAATGTTACTTTTAATCATAATGTCATTATAATATCAAACAACTTTGTTTTATTAAATAAAAAAACAAAAAAGTATCCTAATATCTTTATTTTATATATCTTATTTACTTACTACTTAGTATTAACTAAATAAAGATATAAGGATAAAAATTGCTTTAAAAAATAATCTTTGATTATTGCCTATGATTATGAGAGATTATTACTGCCGAGAAATCGGTGGGGTACATCCCTCTCGTCGCTATTCACACTCGTGTGGAGGTGATGAGACAATGCGCTTAATAAAAAAGACGATTATCTTCCTCATAATCGTCGCGCTACTATTGGTCCTGACTAGTTAGATTGGGTCCGATAGTGAGAGGGTGTACCTCTTCTAACTAAATAATATTCTAAATACTTAACTTAAGCAACATCTTTTCTAGATAATATCTCATATCGTGTTTTATAAATAAAAAAGACGATTATCTTCCTCATAATCGTCGCGCTACTATTGGTCCTGACTAGTTAGATTGGGTCCCATAGTGAGAGGGTTATCTCTCTAAATAAATGATATGCTAAATGATTAGCCTGAGCAATATCTTTTAAAACTTGTATCTATCCTTTGCCTTTATATCATTATTTTTATAAAATAAATAACACATGGATTTCGTAGGTATTGATAAATTTTCTATTTTAGATTACGAAGACAAGATATCTTGTGTTCTTTTCTGTAAACCCTGTAATTTTAGATGCCCATTTTGCCATAATGGCACAACAGTTTTAGAAGCCGATACCACAATCCCATTCCAAGATATTTTAGATTTCTTAAAAACTCGAAAAGGCTTGATTGATGCAGTAGTGGTTTCTGGTGGTGAGCCGACATTGATGCCCGACTTAATGGAAAAGGTCAAAGCGTTAAAAGATCTTGGCTTCCTCATCAAGTTAGACACTAATGGAACCAATCCTCAAATAATTAAAGAACTATATGAAGAACACCTCATTGACTATGTAGCGATGGATATCAAAAACTCTTTTGAAAAATACCCATTAACCACAGGTACCAAATGTGTGGATATAGAGAAGATCAAACAATCAATTAATTATCTAATCTCTAGTGGTGTTGATTATGAGTTTAGAACCACTCTAATTGATGAATTCCATACCGAAGAAGACATCGTGGAAATAGGGGAGATGCTCAAAGGAGCTAAGAAACTATATTTTCAAAAATTTGTCGAGAGAGATAGTTGTATTCAAATGGGGCTTCATGAAGTAGAAGAAGCCAAAGCCAAGCGCTTTATTGAGGTTTTGCAAGGAAAAATCCCACAAATAAGCCTCAGAGGATATTGAAAATTGACAAAATAGCAACTCTTTGAAAGTTGCTTTTTGTTTGTACGTGTGTAAATATTAAATAAATTAATAGTTAGGAGGCACCATATGAAAAAGCGTTTAACTATACCCTTAATTATTGCTTCACTGACCATGGCTATATGCACTGGTGTCGGAGCGGCTTTGGTGAGCAATAATCAATCTATCAAACCTGCAGAAGCCGCAGTTAGTATTGGTATCGATAGCATCGGAAACAACTGTTATTACTTCTCGCAATCCGGAAGAGATGCAGACTTTATCAGTTTATCCACAATGTCTCATTGTACCGATAATAACTATTATGAAAACACCTTATTAGATAAACCATCGGGTTATTCTGAAGGTCCTACATTAACTTTAACAACTCCCACAACGCAGACTTTCGATGTCTTATATGTTCCACTCCGTGCTTATGTCACAACACCGGCTTATAACCTTGTAAAGTTCTTTGACGTTAAATTCAATTTCACGATGAAAAAGATTTCTGATGGTGGATCGGCTCCTGCGATTGCAGAGCTATTCTATCTAGAAGGTCAAAGCACCCCATCATCTTTTAATACCGCAAATAATGACACAGCCTCAAATAGTAATTCCATTAAGAGATTAAGATCCACAAATAATACTCAACAAAGTGGAACTGCTACTATTTGTACTTCTGTCCTCGCCAAGGAAAACCCCACTTCATCAAGCCAAAACATCAGTGTCGACTTAGGTCTTTTGATTGTTGGCTGTTATGGTTCTTCCTACGCTAATGCTGTTCAAATCACTTTAAATGTGTCATCCAATAACGGTTCATTTGATGAAAAAGAAATACTATGCAATGGGAAACTATACGATGACTTCAATTTCAATGAAGCTTTAAACGAATTCAATGGTGCAAACAATAGAACACTCACACTTTTAAAAGATATTACTCTCAACGTTTCTACAGATGTTTACAGAACTATTACCAAGAGTGGAACCATTGAATTAAATGGTCACAAATTAACTAGCTCTAATTTATATGTATTTAGCATCACTTCTAATGCTTCAATAACGATTCAAAATGGATCTTTAGAGGGAACGGGAAACTGTTCTTCAGCGATTACCGTGGCATCTGGGTGCTCGTTAACGATACCTAATACAGTGACTATTACCTCAATTAGACAGGGAATTAATAATTCTGGTACGCTCACCTTTAAAGGCACAATTAATTCCGTTAATACCGGTATTATTAATAATGCTGGTGCCTCCGCTACAATCACATCAAGTAACGTGACAACCACAAGTAATGGTTCATCCGCTATGCAAAATGCCGGCACAATGATCATCAATAGTGGTACTTATAAATCCACTGGTGATAATGGAAGATCATTATTCATCTCTAATGCTGCCGCTGTGACTAATTTAAGTGCGGGCATTTCCATGCCTAATGGTATTTATGTTGGTGATGGTGCAAAAGCTCAACACCTCTATCTTTATTACGTTAACCACGCTTATACCGGTAGCACAATCAACTTAACATTTGCTAATGGCCTTGTCGCTGATGATGCTCCTTTCTATGCCCTTAATAGTTCTGATACTAGCAAGGTTAACATCACCAATACACTTCCAGCATATCTCGGCTATACATATAACTCTTCAAGTAAAGCTTATGTTGTCACCTATAATAAATATTCACTTAATGTGAATATGACACATGGTAACTACACAGTTACTAAAACCTCAAACATCATCTATACAGATACAGTTACTATCACATTCACCCTTGATGCAGGATATGTGGTTAATGGTGCGAATATTACCTTTACTCCTATAAGCAATTGTTATCTTTCTTATGATGCTGATAATTCTGAGATTACTATCACGCAAGTCAGAGCAGATATCACTGTTAACATCAATCCAGTTCTCCGTAGCTTAACTTATCGTTATGATGGTAACCCCACAACATCATTAACTACTAATGCTGGCAGAGAAGGCTATATAGAAAACAATAACGCCATCAATTGCACTTATGGCGACACAATTACTGTTTTGATGAATGCTTTCCGTTATGATGGATATCTCTTTGTCAACTGGAATACTGAAGCAGATGGCACTGGTCAATCCTATGATGCTGGTGATACCTTTGTTATCACTGAATCCACAGTGTTATATGCTCAATGGGTTGATGCTGATTACGCTGTATTAGATGAATTTGTCACTAACTATATGCACTTAAGTGACTACAATACCAGTCGTGGTTATTGCCGTAGTTATCAAGGTGGAGATGGTTATTACATCATTGCCAAACGCGCGTTAGTGCAACTCACAGAAAATCAAATCACCGTCTTTAGAACAGATAACCGTTACTATAGTGCGAAGAATAGATATGAAGCCTGGGCATTTGCTAATGATGACTTAGAATATGCCTATGTCAATGACTTCACTCATATCTCTAACACTAGAGATGTTAACATCATCAATAATTCCAATACATTGGTGATAGTGGCAATTGTTTCTGCCGCTTCCTTAACCGCGGTGGGATTATTCTTCTTCATCCGCAAAAAGAAACATCAATAATTATCAGTAGATAATTAAAAAAGGCTCACATTATGTGAGTCTTTTATTTTATTTAAATGTTATTAGTCGTTCCTTCCTAAGGAAGTGAGATATCTATTGATATAGACACTAGCGATACTGGCATCGCCTAAGGCGGTAACTACTTGTCTAATGTCTTTTACGCGTGTATCACCCACTGCGTATACGCCAGCGCAAGAGGTTTCCATATTCTCGTTAGTTTTAATGAAGCCTTTTGCATCTAACTCTACAAGATCTTTGAATGGTTCATTACAAGGAACTTGGCCAATCGCGACGAATACGTTATTCGCTTCGACAGTGAATTCCTTTTCGCTGACTTTATCGAAGAAGCGAAGGGCTTTTAATTCTTCATCACCGATAAATTCTTGCAAAGAAACGTTAAATCTGACGTTAATTTTGGGATTTTCTAATATTCTTTCAACGAGAATCTTATCGCCGAAGAAATGGTCGAATAGGGCCCATATATTGACTTCTGGACAATAGTTAGCGAGTAGCAAAGCGTATTGTAAGGCGGTATTAGCGTCACCGATGATATTCGTGGGTTGACCTTTATAGAAAGCACCATCACAAACGGCACAGTAGGAAACACCTTTACCCACAAGTCGATCTTCATTAGGAAGATTCATCTTACGATGATGACATCCATTTGCAAGGACAACTGCCCATGATTCATAGGTGTTGTAGTTGGTTTTAACAATAAATTTCTCATCTTCTTTGGTGATATGTTCCACTTCTTCAAGCTCAAAATCCGCTCCCATTTCGGTGATTTGATCAAACATCTGTTCACTATATTCCACACCGGATATAGCTTTGATGCCGGGGATGTTCTCAAGTTTAGGAGAGGTTGACATCTGCCCACCGAAATTCTCTTTCTCGATGACGAGACAAGAGCGGCCGTTTCGAAGTGTATTTAAAGCGACTGCCATACCGGCAGGACCGCCACCAATAATGATGACATCGTACATAATTAGTTGATACTTTCTATATAACCTTTGATGTTAGAGGCGTTTTCAAAGACATCATAACCATTGTCGTTAGGAACGATTAAGGTTGGAGCTTTGTTAACTTTATATTGCATGGTTAATTGTTTGTTATCTTCCGCATCGACTACGGTGTAGTGGATACCGGCTTTATCTAATAACATCTTAGCCATCTTACAGTTTGGACATGTCTTTGTGGCGAATAATAAGATTTCGTTTAAAGATTCATTGCTGACTTTTTCTTCTTGTTCGCAGTTCTCTTGTTTGAGTGTATGTGTCAAATGGCTGTTTTCTGGCTCGTATTCTTTACGGTTGTGATATTCTGCGGTCTTGCCGTCATTCCAGTTCTGGATGGGGCGATAATAGCCAGTAATACGAGAATAGACCTCTGTCTTTTGTCCACAGTGAGGGCAGACGAATTGTTCACCCACTAAATAGCCGTGTTCTTTACAGACACTATAAGTTGGAGACATGGTGTAGTAAGGAATGTGATAATTCTCCGCAATCTTACGGACAAAGTTCATGCAGGCTTTCCAGGATGGTAATTTTTGACCTAAGAAGCAGTGGAACACGGTACCGGATGTATAAAGGGTTTGTAAGCCATCTTGAATATCAAGGGCTTTATAGACATCTTCGGTATAACCAACTGGTAAGTGAGAAGAGTTGGTGTAATATGGGGTGTTACCATCATCACCAGCGGTAATGATATCTGGATATTTAGCCTTATCGTGTTTGGCTAAACGATAAGCAGTGGATTCCGCAGGTGTGGCTTCTAAGTTATATAAGTCACCATATAATTCCTGATAGTCAGATAATTTGGTTCTCATGTGATTGAGGACGTCTTTGGTGAATTGGATGCTTTCAGCATTGGTTAAATCTTTTCTTAACCAACGAGCATTTAAGCAAGCTTCATTCATACCGACTAAACCGATGGTGGAGAAGTGGTTATTGAAGGTTCCTAAATATCTCTTTGTATAAGGATATAAACCAGCTTCTAATAAAGCGGTAACGGTATTTCTCTTCACTTTTAAGGATCTTGCAGAGATATCCATGATCTTATCTAAACGATCATAGAAGTCAGCTTCATCAGTGGCTAAGTAAGCAATTCTTGGCATATTGATGGTGACGACACCGATACTACCAGTGGATTCACCAGAACCGAAGAAACCACCGGATTTCTTTCTTAATTCTCTTAAGTCGAGTCTTAATCTACAGCACATAGATCTGACATCGCTTGGTTCCATATCGGAGTTGATATAGTTAGAGAAATAAGGAGTTCCGTATTTCGCGGTCATCTCGAATAATAATTTATTATTTTCGGTTTCAGACCAGTCAAATGTACGAGTGATGGAATAGGTAGGAATTGGATATTGGAATCCTCTGCCGTTAGCGTCGCCTTCAATCATGATTTCGATGAAGGCTTTGTTGACCATGGCCATCTCTTCGACACAGTCTTTATATTTAAAGGGCATTTCTTTGCCACCGACGATACAGTTGAGTTCCGCCATATCATTGGGGACAACCCAGTCTAAGGTAATGTTGGTGAATGGTGCTTGGGTACCCCATCTGGATGGAGTGTTAACACCATAAATAAAGGATTGAATACATTGTTTAACTTGTTTATAAGTTAAGTTATCGACTTTAACGAATGGAGCTAAATAGGTATCGAAGGATGAGAAAGCTTGAGCGCCCGCCCATTCATTTTGCATAATACCTAAGAAGTTAACCATTTGGTTACATAATGTGGATAAGTGAGCTGCAGGAGCGGATGTGATCTTACCGACAACGCCACCTAAACCTTCTTGGATTAATTGTTTTAAGGACCAACCAGCACAGTAGCCAGTTAACATGGATAAGTCGTGGATGTGGATATCAGCATTTCTATGGGCATCAGCGATTTCTTTATCATAGACTTCACTTAACCAATAGTTCGCGGTAACCGCACCGGAGTTAGAGAGGATGAGACCACCGACAGAATATGTCACTGTGGAGTTTTCTTTAACTCTCCAGTCATTGATCTTTAAATAGTTATTAACAACATTCTTATAGTCTAATTGAGTAGATTTCATATCTCTCAAATTTTGATGTTGTTTACGGTAGATGATGTAGCTCTTAGCGACATCAGCCCAACCGGCTTCGATAAGTGTGATTTCGACAGCGTCTTGGACGTCTTCCACACTGATAGTTTCGTTTTTGACTTTTTCATTGAAATGAGCGACCGTTCTTAAAGCTAACATCTGGATGATGTCATCAGTGAAGGCCTTATGCTCGGCGACAAATGCTTTTTTAATCGCGGTTTCAATTTTTTGGATTTCGAAGGCTTCTACATTGCCATTTCTCTTTAAAATCTTTAGCATAATTCTCTCCTTTTTAGTGATATAAAAACATTAAATTTTAAATTTAATTTGTGACATTACCTTATATTGAAGGTGAATAAATTATATTTAATAAAAGATATATAACAAAGTAAAAAGCAATATGATTTATACAGTGTCAAAAAAACATAGAAAAACATTGACAAAATCAACGATTTGTAAATCACTAAAATATTTTTAACCTAATATTAGATATGACTAACCGTATATAGATAAATCTATAAGGAGATAAAAACATACTATTTGAGAGATTTCTTTTATAAATAAAAAAGAGAGGAGTTTTTCCTCTCATTTATCGTTCTATAGTTTCATAGCCACATCCCAGGCTCTCCAGATGACGGTTCTGAGGTTTCCGACATCCTTACAATCGCCGACGAGATGGACATGTTTTCCTTCCTTGAAGATAGGACTTGGATTATAACCCACAGACAGAATCACTTTTGAACCATCAATGTGAATTTCCTTTCCTTCCTTATCTAAGATGGTCACTCCTTGATCATCTATTGATTTCACTTTGCTTTCTAAATAGACAGGTGTGTTATGGAGTTCAAAATAATCTCTTAAATATGATGAATTAGCTAAGCACACACCCTTAACAGCGATTAAATCATTCTTCATCTCGATAATAGTGGGTTTTTTACCTTGAAGAGATAATTCATAGGCGATTTCACATCCTGTTAGTCCGCCTCCAATAATTATTGGATTATCACCAACATTATTATTTCCCTTTAAGAAGTCACAAGCTTCAATGACTTTTTCACTTCCCGATAATTTAAGTTGTTTAGCCTTTGTGCCTGTCGCAACGACGATATCATCATATTGTCCTTCTTTATTGAGACACTTTTCACAATCGATTGAAGTTTCAAACTTCACAGTAATATTTGGATGTTTAGCAATTTCTCTCTTATACCATTCGATTAATCTCTTATCGTTTTCTTTGAAAGACATATTACTCGCGGCGATAAAGATGCCTCCTAATTCCTTATTCTTTTCAAAGATAGTGACTCTATGTCCACGCTTCGCTAAAACTAAAGCGGTTTCCATACCACCGATACCGCCTCCGATAATAGCGATATTCTTAATCTTCTTCGCGGGGATAATGCGATATTTCTTAGATTGCATTGTCTCGGGATTTAAAGCGCATCTCGCCATATGGAGAGCGTCACTTAAAGATTGGTCATTTGGGACACCTTTATAATGAGCCATATTGAAACAGCCATTATGGCACTGAATACAAGGATGAATATCTTCTTCTCTTCCTTCTTTGAGTTTTCTCACCCATTCCGGATCGACAAGGAATTGTCTAGCCACACCCATCGCATCGATTTCATTATTGGCAATGGCTTTCGAGGCTACTTCTGGAGTCATACGACCGGCACAGACGACAGGGATAGTGACGTATTTCTTAATGTGTGCGACATCTTCTAGATTACAGTTATTTGGCATATATCCTGGGGGATGAGCCCAATACCAAGCATCATATGTACCGTTATCACAGTTCAACATGTCATAACCGGCATCTTGCAAGTATTTTGCGGCTTTTTCGGATTCCGCCATCGCACGGCCGACTTCTTCAAATTCTTCTCCGGGTAAGGCTCCTTTATTAAATCCTTTAGTTTTACTGACTACAGAATATCTAAGTGTAACAGGATAGTTTTCTCCACAGGTTTTCTTGACAGCTTTAACTATCTCAACAGGGAATCTATATCTATTCTCAAAACTACCTCCCCATTTATCATTTCTCAAGTTGGCATATGGTAAGGTAAATTGATCTAATAAATAACCTTCATGAACTGCGTGAATTTCAACTCCATCAACACCGGCTTCTTGGCATAATTTAGCCACTTTAGCAAAGGCATCAATGAGCTTTAAGATTTGCTTTTCACTCATCTCTTTGGTCATCACTTTATCTGACCATCTATTAGGAGTAACACTTGGCGCAGCATTGATCCAATTCATATTAAAGATAGGTTTTAACAATGCACCCATAACTTTGTTAGTGCAGGCCTTTTCCATGATATCATTAATGGCCATGGAACGACCAAAACCCGCGGTTAATTGAACGAATAACTTCGCACCTGTTTTATGGAATTCTTCCATGTATTTTTTGAGTTTTTTATACATTCCTTTGTTGGAATATAACCATCCACCCATCATCGGATTTTTGATAGGAGCAATACCTGGAAGGATTAAACCTACATCATTTTTCGCTCTTTCAAGTAAAAATTTCGCGGCTTCCTCATCGAATTTCGCTGGTTCCATCCACCCGAATAGTGAAGTACCACCCATAGAGGTCATCACAAAACGA
>JBGUQI010000066.1:0-89116 GCA_045130875.1 Bacilli bacterium
ATTACCCAAAGCTTATCAAGAAATTCTCGAACAAGATGGCATTAGACCATATGCTCGTCCACAAGTCGATGTTACTAAAGTAAGCGACACAGAATTAGAAATCAAATTCATCTTAGTCGTTGCTCCTGAAGTGAAACTCGGCAAATACAAAGGCTTAGAAATCGGTAAAGAAACCGTTAAAGTTACCGCAAAAGACATCGAAGAAGCCCTTGAAGGTGCTCGTAAAGACAACGCCACTTTAGTGGTTAAAGAAGGCGCATCCGTTTTAGGTGATACCGTTGTTATGGACTTTGTTGGCAAAGTCGGCGGCGAAGCTTTTGAAGGCGGTTCCGCAGAAAACTACGAATTAGAATTAGGTTCCAACCAATTCATCCCTGGCTTCGAAGACCAATTAGTCGGTCATAAAGCAGGCGAAGCAGTCTTGGTCAATGTTAAATTCCCAGAGAACTACACCGAGAATTTAAAAGGTAAAGATGCAACATTCGAATGCACCATTCACGAAGTGAAGGAAAAGAAATTGCCCGAACTCAACGATGAATTCGTCAAAGAATTAAAGATTGAAGGCGTCGATTCCGTCGAAGCATTCAGAGCTCGCAAAGAATCCGATCTCAAGAGAGAAAAAGAAACTCAAGCTCGTAGACAATATATGGCCAAATTAGTGGAAGCTATTGCTAAAGACGCACAAGTCGAATTAGCTCCAGAAATCGTCGAGAGTCAAACTGAATCCAGAAGAGAAGACGTTATTAAACGTATTGAACAATCTGGTATCCAATTAGAACAATATTTACAAATCTTAGGTCAAACCGAAGAACAATTCATGGCGCAAATCCGCGAACAAGCCCTCAAAGAGACCGTTGAATATGTTGTTTTGGAAGAAATCGGCAAAGCCGAAGAAATCGAAATTACCGATGCTGATTTAGAATTTGAATTCGCTAAGATCGCGGATCAATACAACATGAAGATTGAAGACGTGAAGAAAGCTCTCTCTCAAAACTTAGAGGAATTCCGTCACAACTTAAAGATGCAACGCATCGATGACTTATTATATAACGAAAACAATTAACTTAAGTTAAAGGAGGATTAAATATGGCCAATAAACCACAAGCCCTAACCCTTCCACTCCTCATTACCCGTGCATTAGTCGTCTTTCCTGGCAATCAACAATTAATTGAAGCCGGAAGAGATTTCTCCATCAGTGCGGTGAACGCAAGCAAAAACGAATGCGATTCCCTCATTTTGGTGACTAGCCAAAAGGATTTCAATAAGGATAATCCTACTGCAGACGATGTCTATGATGTCGGCGTTCTTTGCCGTATCATCTCTGTCTCTGAAAGAGACAATCGTTTAAAAGTTCGTATCGAAGTGATGGAAAGAGTAAAACTCACAGATGTCCGCTTCGAAGAAAATGCTGGTTATTATTCCGCAATCGGGGGCATGAATCCCCTTCCTTCCTTCTCTCCAGTAGAGAATGAAGCCATCATTAAAGCCATCAGCAAGGCGATCGAAGGTGTTCCTAATGTTCTTTCCACAATGCCAAAGAACATCGCTAATATCGTCATGAAATCAGTGAAAGCTGATGATATTTGCTATGCTTTAGCGGGATATTTACAAGCTCCAGTTGAAACCAAGCAAAAAATGCTTGAATCCAAAGATATTAATGCTTTATTAGAACAAGTTCTAATCTTATTAAATGGTGAAAGCCAAAGAAACCAGATTGAACAAGATATTTCTCAAACTGTTCGTGAGAGCGCTGAAAAATCTCAAAGAGAATATTTCTTACGTGAGAAATTAAAAGCCATTAAACACGAACTCGGTGAAGATGCTGGTCAAAATGATCCAGACTCTATTTTGGAAAAATTAGAGAAGAATCCTTATCCTGAGAATATCAAAGCCAAAGTTAAAGCGGAGATTAAGAAATATGAGATGATGCCTCAAGGCTCATTAGAAGCCGCTTTAATTCAAAGTTATCTCGATGTCTTATTATCTGTCCCATGGTGGCAGAAGACCGAAGATAATGAATCTTTAGAAAACGTCGAAAAGATTCTCGATGAAGACCATTATGGTCTTGAGAACCCCAAAAAGAGAATCGTGGAATACTTAGCAGTTAAAAAATTAACTGGTAATCTCAAATCCCCCATCCTCTGTTTCTATGGTCCTCCTGGAACTGGTAAGACCTCTTTAGGTAAGAGTATCGCTAGAGCCCTTGGAAGAAAATTCTTCAAAGCTTCCTTAGGTGGTATCTCTGATGAAGCGGAAATCCGTGGTCACCGTAGAACCTATGTCGGTTCTTTACCCGGAAGAATTATCCAAGGTATGAGAAAAGCGGGTGTCAATAACCCCGTCTTCTTACTCGACGAAGTCGATAAACTCGCTAGCAGCTATAAAGGCGATCCCGCCAGTGCGCTTTTAGAGGTTCTCGACCCCGAACAAAACAATCAGTTCAACGATAACTATCTCGAAGAACCCTATGATTTAAGCGATGTCTTATTCATCTGTACTGCGAACTATTTGGAAAATATTCCTGGTCCATTAAGAGATAGATTGGAATTAATCCAATTATCTTCTTACACTGAACTCGAAAAAGTCCAAATTGCTAAAGGTCACTTAGTGAAAAAGCAGATGGAATTAAACGGTTTAGAAAAGAAGCAAGCTTCTTTCACTGAAGGTGCAATTAAATACATCATCCGCGCTTACACAAGAGAATCCGGTGTTCGTGACTTAGAAAGAAAGATTGCTTCTTGCTTAAGAAAAGTCGCTGTGGCGATTGTCAAAGACCCATCCATCAAAACTATCAAGATTGATGAGAAGAAGGTCACTGAATACTTAGGCGTCCCAATCTTTGAAGATAGCAAGAAAGAACAAGAACCACAAATCGGTGTGGTTACTGGCTTAGCCTATACCCAATTCGGTGGTGATATCTTACCAATTGAAGTTAACTACTTCAAAGGTAAAGGTTCACTCATCCTTACCGGTAATTTAGGCGATGTCATGAAAGAAAGTGCTTCTATCGCTTTAGACTATGTGAAAGCTAACGCCGATAAGTTTGGAATCGATTCCAACATCTTTGAAAGCAATGACATTCACATCCACGTCCCTGAAGGCGCAGTGCCCAAAGATGGCCCAAGCGCAGGTGTAGCGATTACAACCGCGATTGTTTCTTGCTTATCCAAGACTCCAGTGAATCCTGATGTAGCAATGACTGGTGAAGTTACTTTAAGAGGCAATGCTTTGCCTATCGGTGGTTTAAGAGAGAAATCTCTCGCTGCCTTAAGAAGTGGTATTAAGACCATCATCGTTCCTAGTGAGAACAAGAAAGATGTCGAAGAACTTCCAAAGGAAGTTAAAGAGACACTTAATATCGTCTATATGAAGACCGCTGATGAAGCGATTAAAGTGGCATTAGTGAAATAATGATTAACTTTAAAAACGTCACATTTATCAAATCGACACCCAGTGTCAAAGATAGACCTCCAGAATCTTTTCCGGAGGTTTTAATCGTTGGTAAGAGTAACGTTGGAAAATCCTCTTTGATTAATGCTTTATGTCAGAGAAAAGGTTTAGCCTTTACATCATCTAAACCCGGCCATACGAGGTTATTAAATTATTACGATATCGATCATCGTTTCTACCTCGTTGACGCTCCTGGTTATGGATATGCTAAAGGAGGAATTGATTTAGATAAATTATTCGGCACGATGATGGATGAATATTTTACCGATAATCGATTCTTAAAACTGGTTCTCCTCCTCATCGATAGCAGAAGAGAGTTTGGAGAGAATGATGTGGAGATATTTGATTTTCTAAAAGAAAATAATATTCCATTCTTCGTCATCATCACCAAGACTGACAAAATCAATCAAAAAGGGAAATCTCAACTCCTGAAAAGACTCCGGGAATTAGAGATTAAAGATAATGTTTATTTGACTTCCAGTTTGGAGCAGAGAACATTAGATAAATTAAGAAGTGGAATCGAAACAAAAATTTAGATGACATTTCTATAAATGTAGGTATAATTATTTTATCCGTTGAAGAAGAGGAGTAACTAAAGCCTCTTATCATAGAGAGCCGAGGATGGTGGAAGCTTGGCATAAGAGATTAGTGAAGGTCGCTTTGGAGGATAGCTGCCTAGCGAAAATAGGTTAATGAAGTGCGTCGTTAGACGAACTAAGGTGGTACCGCGCATAATAGCGTCCTTAGATAGGGACGCTTTTTATTTTAGGAGGACGTTTTATGTTAGACAAACGTTATGATCCACATAAGGTGGAAGAAGGCAAGTACGAGAATTGGAAAAACAAGGGGTATTTCACTGCGGGAGATAAATCCAAGCAGGCTTTCTCTATGGTTATTCCTCCTCCAAACGTCACTGGTAAATTACATATTGGTCACACATGCCAAACAACCATTCAAGATATCGTTGCTAGATATAAAAAGATGCAAGGATATGATGTCTTATGGCTTCCTGGTATGGACCACGCTGGTATTGCCACACAAGCGAAAGTGATGGAGAAACTCCGTAAAAACGGAGTGGATGTCACTAAAATCACCCGTGAAGAGTTCTTAAAAGCCGCTTGGGGATGGAAAGATGAATACGCAAATAACATTCATGACCAATGGGCGAAGATGGGCTTAATGCTCGATTATACCAGAGAGAGATTCACTCTTGATGAAGGCTTGAACTATGCTGTTAGAACCGTTTTCGTCTCCTTATATGAAAAGGGTTTAATCTACCAAGGTGAAAGAATTATCAACTGGGATCCAGTCCAACAAACCGCTTTGAGTAATATTGAAGTTATTCACCAAAATGACCAAGGACAGATGTTCTATTTCCGCTATCCTATCGTTGGTAAAGACGATGCTTTAATCGTCGCTACAACCCGTCCTGAGACGATGTTTGGCGATGTCTGTATCGTGGTGAATCCCAAGGACAAAAGATATAAGAAATATATCGGAATGAAGGTTATAAATCCCGCGAATCATGAAGAACTTCCAATCATCGCTGATGAATATGTCGATATCTCCTTTGGAACTGGCGCGATGAAATGTACACCTGCTCACGATCCTAATGACTTTATCATCGGTGAGAAATATCATTTCCCCAAACCTATTATCTTTAATAAAGATGCAACGATGAATGAACTCTGCGGACAATATAAAGGCATGGATAGATTTGAATGCCGTAAAGCTTTAGTGGAAAACATTAAAGCGGAAGGTAACTTTGTGAAGATAGAGAACATCGTTCACCCAGTCGGCCATTCTGAAAGAAGTAACTGTGTAGTGGAACCCATGCTTTCCAAACAATGGTTTGTGAAAATGAGACCTCTCGCGGAACAAGCTATCGCTAATCAGAAGACTGATAACAAAGTTGATTTCGTTCCTAAGAGATTTGAAAAGACCTTTGTCCAATGGATGGAGAACGTCGAAGACTGGTGTATTTCCCGTCAATTGTGGTGGGGTCATAGAATTCCTGCTTATTACAATAAGCAAACTGGTGAAGTTATCGTCAGTATGGATCCACCTAAAGACATGGAAAATTACGAACAAGAAAGCGATGTCTTAGATACTTGGTTCTCCAGTGCTTTATGGCCATTCTCCACATTAGGTTGGCCCAATAAGACTGAAGATTTTGAAAGATATTTCCCCACAGATACGATGGTCACTGCTTATGACATCATCTTCTTCTGGGTCTCTCGTATGATCTTCCAATCCTTAGAGATGACTAAGGAAAGGCCATTTAAAGAAGTGGTCATCCACGGTTTAGTGAGAGATAACTTAGGAAGAAAGATGTCTAAATCCTTAGGGAATGGTGTTGATCCTATTGAAGTTATCGATAAGTATGGTGCGGATGCACTTAGATATTTCTTAACCACAAATGCGGCTCCTGGACAAGATATGAGATATATCGAAGAGAAGG
Source organism: Bacilli bacterium (assembly GCA_045130875.1). Lineage (GTDB taxonomy): Bacteria > Bacillota_I > Bacilli_A > RFN20 > CAG-826 > RUG13091. The sequence continues at coordinate 5,912 of JBGUQI010000066.1, forward strand.
TTATTGCTTCTAGTAACTATTTGAACAAGATTTGGAATAGTGCGAGATATGTTATCAGTGTTCTTCCAGAAGGCTTTAAACCAAGAGATATTAAACCAAATGAACTCAGTATCTTAGATCAATGGATTATCAATAGACTTGAAGCCACGATTAAAGCGGTTACTCTCAATATGGAAAAGTATGACTTCAATGCGGCGAGCAGCCACTTATACAACTTTGTCTATGATGATTTCTGCTCCCAATACTTAGAGATGAGTAAGGTCACACTTTCATCAAATGATGAAAAAGTGAAAGATAATACCCAACAAGTATTGTTCAAATGCTTAAAAGATATCATCTTATTAATCTATCCTTACACTCCATTTATCGGTGAAGAATTATATTTGAATTTACCAGTTCACTTAGAATCCATCATGCTTGAAAGCTATCCTCAATATGAGAAGAAGATGGTCAAAAATGATGTCGATAAACAAGTGGATGTGTTGTTTTCCATTATCCGCGATGTGAGAAATTATAAGATTGAAAATAAGCTCGCTCCCAATGCGAAATTAGACTTATCTCTCAACTTAAGAATTAAGATGTTTGAAGGTTATGAAATGTATCTCCAAAGATTCACTTTCTCCGATATCAAATTAGCGGATGAATCCATCATCCATATGAAGGGTGAATTAAAGATTTACGATAACGCTGACCTCTTGATTGTCAACGAAGCCGGTAAAGATGCAATCATCGCTCGTATCGATAAGGAAATCTCTCAAGAAGAAAGTGAGATCATGAGATGTGAGAAGATGCTCTCTAATCCTAACTTCGTGAACAAAGCTCCGAAAGAAAAAGTGGCGTTAGAAGAGGAAAAACTCAGACAACACAAAGAAAACTTAGCTTTGCTAAAAGATAAGAAAAATAAATTATTATAATTTTTCTGACAAAAAAATATGAAAAACCTCCTATTGATATTGGTAGGAGGCTTTTTTATGAAATTTGAAATTATGAACGAAGAAGAATGCCGTAACCATTATGTGGGAGAAGGTATTACTTTAGCGGCAGTGATGGCAATTGCCGCGATTGCGGTTATGGCGGTAGTTGTCTATCGTCTATTTATGTCTGGGAAGGGTAGCGCGGCAATTCCTGGTGGCTGGAAATTCTCTTGGGCGGATTAAGTCTTGGCTAAGATCAATGAATTACCCCCTCTAGAAAGACCGAGGGAAAAGGCCTGGAGATATGGCATTGAATCTCTTTCTGATTATGAATTATTAGCCCTTTTAATCAATAGTGGAACACCTGATAATTCCGCGATTGACATCGCCTATCAAATGCTGAGTGATAGTCATGGATTAACTAAATTAGTTAATAAACCATTATCTGACCTCAAGAATTATAAAGGTATCGGTAGTGACAAGGCTATTAGAATTATGGGTTGTTTTGAACTCGCAAAAAGGATTAATCATCAAGGAATAAATGAGGAGATAATCAATAGTTCAGAACAGGTTTATGAGAGATATAAAACCTTATTTTCCTATACCCAAAAAGAATATGTTTATCTCGTGATATTAGATAAGAAAAAGACAGTGCTACATGAGGTTAATTTATATAAGGGGACAAGCGATAGTGTAACTTGCTCCGTTTTAGAGATTATTCAGCAGGTGATTATTCATAACGGCAAGTTTTTCTATTTGCTCCATAATCATCCAAGCGGCGAACCCTTTCCTTCTAATGCCGACCTAGCCTTCACTGGAGATTTGATCAAAGAGTGTAAAAAGTTCCAAATCAATATGCTCGATCACCTCATCATTTCTCCAAAAGGATATTTCTCATTCCTAAAGAAAGAGAACACCCAAGAATTACCATTTTAAAAAAAGTGAAAAAAGTCATTGCGGTTATATATAACTTTTGTTATATTTATAACGTTGTCGCCTCACTAGCTACAACCGCCTAGAGAAGGTTTTCCAAAACCTATTAAGGTTACCTTAATAGCGAGTCCTTAGTGAATCTAATTTAAGGAGGGACATTATGTACGCAATTATCGAAACTGGTGGTAAACAAGTCCGCGTTGAAGTCGGTAGCAAAATCTATGTTGAAAAACTAGAAGCTGAAGTTGGTTCTACCATCACAATCGACAAGGTTCTCTTAATCGGAGATAAGACCGTTAAAGTCGGCACCCCTTACATTGAAGGTGCATCCGTGACCGCCAAAGTCGAAAAACAAGGAAAAAACAAAAAAATCCGCGTTTTCAAGTACAAGAGCAAAGCAAATGAGCACAAGACCATTGGTCATCGTCAACCATATACTTGCTTAGTTATTGAAAGCATTAAGTAATCATGATTAAAGTTTTAATCAAAAAAGAAGAAAACAAATTCGTATCCTTAGAAGTTAAAGGACACGCCAATAGTGCGCCACATGGTGAAGATCTCATCTGTGCCGCTGTCAGTGCCGTCCTAACTGGTGGGCTTAATAATCTAGAAAATCCTAACGATTTCGACATTATACTCGATGAAGGATATGCTTGTGTTAAAGCTAACGAATCCGTTTCTTCTCACGATGAAATTGTCTTAGAAACTATCATCTGTGGTCTAAAGACCATCGCTGAAGATAATGACAAATTCATCACCATCAAAAATTTATAGAAAGGATGTTGTCGTCATTATGATGTTTAAATTAAATTTACAACTCTTCGCTTCTAAAAAAGGTGTTGGTTCAACTAAAAACGGTCGTGATTCCGCTGGTCGTCGTCTTGGTGCTAAAGTCGCTGATGGTCAATATTGCCACTGCGGTGCCATTATCTATCGTCAAAGAGGAACAAGAAGTTATCCTGGGGAAAATACCAAGAGAGGTAAAGATGATACAATCTTTGCAACCGCTTCTGGTGTCGTCCGTTACGAACGCCTCGGTAAAGATCGCACTTGTGTGAGAGTTGTTGTCGCTGCGAAATAAGTGATAATAATGTGAATTAAGACCACTTAATTGTGGTCTTTTCTTTTACACTTATATATAATATAAATAGGTGATTATATGAAAAAAATAACTTTAGTTATCCCAATGTATAATGAAGAGGCCATGGTTTCTTTGTTATTTAATGCTCTCGATGAGAGATTAATTAATTCTTTAAAGAATAATTATGATGTGGAAGTCGTCTGCGTTAATGATGGTTCCAAAGATAAGACTCTTGAATTATTAAAAGAAGAGCAAAAGAACCATCCTGAATTAGTTATTGTCAATCTCTCCAGAAACTGGGGACAAGAAGCCGCAGTTAGAGCGGGACTATTAACCGCGACTGGTGACTGTGTCATTCCTATGGATGCCGATTTACAAGATCCGCCAGAGATTATCCCTGAGATGATCAAGATGTGGGAAGATGGCTATGAAGTGGTGAATGCGGTAAGAGTATCTCGTAAAAAAGATACCGCCTTTAAACGTAATTCTGCGGGAATTTTCTATCGTTATTTAGATAAGATATCACCAAAGGTGAAAATCCCTCAAAACGTTAATAACTTTAGATTGTTAGATAGAAGAGTGGTTGATGAAGTCAATGCTTTAAGCGAATCCAATCGTGTCTTAAGAGTGGAGATTCCGTTTGTTGGTTTCAAAACTGGGGTTGTAGAAATCGTCAGAGCTAAACGTGCAAAAGGTGAATCTCATTATCCTTTAACTGCGATGGTAAAACTCGCGAAAGACTCCATCGTCTCTGTCAGCGTTAAACCACTCAGCATTTCCTTTACCATTACTATTATGTTAGGAATTTTATTCCTATTATCTGGTATTAGTGAATTAGTGTTATTTATCTTGCAGAAGTGTGAAGTTATTAACTTCATGAATGATTTAGCTTTATGGATGTGGTTAATCATCAATGTCTTACTATTATTAAGTGCATTGATGTGTGGCATATTAGCCATTTATGGCTTATATCTTGGTAAGATTGCAGAAGAAAGCGCACATAGACCAAGTGTTATCATCAAAGAGGTCATCAAGAAATAATTATGTTTATCGACAGGGCGATTATTGAAGTCAGAAGTGGTAAAGGTGGCGACGGTGCCATCGCCTTTTTGCGTGAAAAATATGTCCCTAAAGGTGGCCCTGCTGGTGGTAATGGAGGTCGTGGTGCTTCCATCTATCTAAGAGCCAATTCCCATATCAACACCTTATTCAATTTCCGTCACAGTAAAACCTTTATCGGTGGCGATGGTGAAAAGGGTGGTATCAAGAATCAATTTGGTAAATACGCCGAGGATATGACTATCGATGTTCCTTTAGGAACAGTGGTCTTTGAAGAAGATGGTCATAAATTCTTAGGTGATTTAAATGAAGATGGCAAAATCATCATGGTTGCAAAAGGTGGTCGTGGTGGCCGTGGTAACTCCGCGTTTAAGAGTTCCACAAATAGAGCCCCTAAGGTCGCTGAGAATGGTGAGCCCGGAGAAAGAAAGAGATTAATTCTTGAATTAAAATTATTAGCCGATGTCGGTTTAGTGGGTTTCCCCAGTGTTGGTAAATCCACATTGTTATCCGTGGTTAGTTCCGCTAGACCCGAGATTGCGGATTATCCCTTTACCACAATTGTTCCTAATTTAGGAGTTGTCTCCACTAAAGATGGTCATTCCTTCGTGATGGCAGACCTTCCTGGTCTTATTGAAGGTGCCCATCAAGGCAAGGGATTGGGCTTACAATTCTTAAGACATATCGAAAGATGCCGTGTCATCGTTCATATTATCGATATGGGTGAATCAGGAAGAGAACCTGTTAACGACTATAAAGTGATTAATAATGAACTTAAATCCTATGGATTTGGTTTAGATAAAAGGCCTTGTATCCTCTTAGCTAGTAAAATGGATGAAGAAGGGGCTTTAGAAAGATTAAAAGATTTCAAAAAGCACGTCAAAGAACCAATTATTCCCATCTCCGCTTTAACGGAAGAAGGAATTGAAGAGTGCTTATATAAATGCGCTGATCTATTAGAGAAGACACCGGCATTCCCGCTTTATGATGAAGAGAGCGAAGAACTCGATACCAAGATTTATGAATTACCAGAAGAAGAAAAACCCTTCTATATCGAAAAGACTGGTTCTCATGAATATACTATCAAAGGTGATCAGATTGTGAAGTTCTATCGCATGACAAATATTTCCACCGATGAGGGTATGATGGTCTTAATGACTAAACTCAGAAAACTCAAAGTGGATGATGAATTAGAGAAAATGGGAGCGGATGATGGTGATATCGTCTATTTAGACGATTTCTCATTCGAATACGTGAGATAATATGAAATTAGAAGAATACCTTAATGTTATTGAAAAGTTCTTAAAAGACTATCTCGAAAAGAATAATCAAGATGGTTATGTTTTAGGTTTATCCGGTGGTGTTGATTCTTCTTTAGTGGCTGCTTTAGCAAAAAGAGCAGTGGGTAAAGAAAGACTCATGTGTATTTGCATGCCCATCGATAGCAATCCATCTGATTTAGAAGATGCTCAAAAACTCGCTAAAGCATTAGATATTAACTTTATTGTTTTGGATGGTAGTGAATCATTCCATAAGACTGTTGAACAATTTGAAAAACTCGGTATCGAATTAGACACTATGTCATTAGCGAACTTAAAAGTTCGTATCAGAATGACGATGCTATATGCCTATGGCCAAAAACATCATTATTTGGTTTTAGGTACTGATAATATGGATGAGAGATATACCGGCTATTTCACCAAATATGGTGATGGTGCGGCTGATATATTGCCAATCGTCTATCTCACCAAAGGTGAAGTCGTGGAAGCTTCTAAGATGTTGGGAGTTCCAAGCGAACTCGCTGAGCGTACACCTTCCGCAGGTTTATTCGAAGGACAAACCGATGAAAAAGAAATGGGTGTCTTATATAAAGATTTAGACAACTATCTATTAGGTGGACAAGTGGATGAAGAAGTGAGACAGAGAATTGAATATCTTCATCGCATAAGCGAGCATAAGCGCGCGCCTATACCAACGCCCGAGGCATATGTGAGAGATGAAAAATAAAGGCGAGGTCACGATATTTGCGGGACTCGGTGCCGCTATTATATCTTTAATATTTATTATTTTATTTATTATGATTTTTAGATAAGGAGGATAAGATTTATGATTTATTTTCTAAGAGGTAAAGTTGCCCTCATTGATGGTGATACCATCATCATCGATGTGAGAGATGTGGGCTATCAAGTATTAGTGTCTCATGTCGATGACTATGAAATCGGCGATGAGGTTTTAGTCTACACCTATAATGTCGTGAGAGAAGATGAACAATATCTCGTTGGTTTCTCATCTTTAGATGAAAAATCAGTTTTCTTATCCTTAATCAAAGTTAAAGGTCTCGGACCTAAGAGCGCTATCGGAGCTTTGAGTAGTACTACCCCACAAGAAGTGGTGAACGCTATTGCCAGTAACAATGTTGCTTTCTTAAAGAAACTTCCCGGCATCGGTGCAAAAGCTGCCGCCCAAATCATTCTTGATTTGAAAGGTCAACTCACCGGTGGTTCCAAAGGTGATCCCACCGTCTATGATGAAGTTTATGAAGCTCTCAAGAGTATGGGCTTTAAAGGCGCGGCTATTGATAGAGTTTTAGCAACCATTAATGAACCTGATGCCAGTGCGGAAGACATCCTCCGCATTGCTCTCAATAAATTGAGGAAATAATTATGTCGAGATTACTAGATGCTAGCGCTAATACTCTTGATAGACAAGAGGAAGTATCATTAAGACCCCAGACTCTTAATGACTATGTCGGTCAAAAAGATCTCAAGAAAAACCTCACCGTTTTTATCGGTGCGGCACTCCATAGAGATGAACCATTAGACCATCTTCTTTTCTATGGTCCTCCCGGATTAGGAAAGACCACCTTGGCCTATGTCATTGCTAATGAAATGGGCACACATATCCATGTCGCTAGTGGCCCAAGTATTGAAAAGATTGGCGATTTGGCGGCGATTTTATCAGGTATTGAACCTGGTGATATCCTATTTATCGATGAGATTCATAGACTCCCAAGAATCGTTGAAGAATCACTTTATACAGCGATGGAAGATTTCAAATTTTCTGTGGTCATCAACCGTGATGTGAACTCCAAAGCTCTAACGATGAACTTGCCGCCTTTCACCCTCATTGGCGCGACCACTAGAGCAGGTGATTTAAGTGCGCCTTTACGTGCTCGTTTCGGTATTACCGAAAAACTTCACTTCTATGATGAGGATGAAGTCATTCAAATCGTGAAGAGAACCGCCAAAGTTTTCAATACCAATATCAGTGAAAAAGCAGCGGTGGAAATCGCCAAGAGAAGTCGTGGAACTCCCCGTATCGCTAACCGCTTATTTAGACGTGTTCGTGACTTTGCTAACTTCAAAGGCAAAGATGATATCGATGAACGCGATGCCCTTGAAGCTCTCCATGCTTTAAAGGTTGACGATATCGGTTTAGATGATGTCGACATCCGTTATCTAAGAACCTTAATCGAAAGATTTAAAGGTGGACCTGTTGGTCTTGATACTTTAGCCAACGCGATTGGTGAAGAGATTATGAATTTAGAAGATGTCTATGAGCCATATCTCTTACAGATTGGTTTTATCGATCGCACTCCTCGTGGAAGAGTGGCTAATCCAAAAGCTTACAAGCATTTAAAAATCACTCACCAAGAAACATTATTCTAAATATGTACGCACAAGTGTGCGCATATATTTGTTGCAAATAATTCTTATTTGGTATATCGTAATACATAGCGCGTAAGCGTGTATGTATTTTTTACTATGTAGGAGGTAGTAATATGAGAAGATTGTGGTCTTATATTATCTTAACTGGTGCATCATTAGTGTTAATGGGTTCAACATTCACTAATGTCTTTCAACAAAGCACATCTAACAATGAGTATTCCGAAGGTCGTGAATTAGTTTTCCGTATTTCTGAAAAAGATGGTGCGGAATTACCCGAGAAAAACGAAAATAATGAAGTTCCTTCTGAAGTTATCGCTCAATCAATGATTGAACGTTTAAATTCATTAAGCATTACAAACTATACCGTTGCCACTGAAAGTTATGACACGGTGAAAGTCACTTTAAAACAAGATACAGATTCTAACTATAGTAATATCCAGACCTTAATGACCTTCGATGGTTCATTAGCTCTCTCCTCCAAGAAAAACGATTTCCTTGTCAATGGTGATGAAGCCGAAGAATTCATTACCGGCAAAGCCTACATGGAAACCAAAGATAACTATCCTTCTATCAATATCCCAGTCGGTAATCATTTCAAAGAACTCTATGACATCGTCAAAGAATATAAAGAAAACAATGATACCGAAGCCGCTGAATCCGAAACCACAGGTGAAGGTGATGATGCGGAAACAACATATACCTATTACATCTATCTCTGGCATGACTATGAAGATGGTGATACCTATGAACAGACTGTCAGTGGTAGTGAAGAATATGATCCCAAAGTTGCGGAAAAGATCTTCATGCACTTCGATATTTCCGAATTAGTGAAATTAGAAGAGGATGAAAAAGACATTGATAAGCTTACAGCTTACATCAATATCCAAGACGCAAATAGCAACCAAAAATACGAAGCCTTTGAAGTCAGAAAAGCTTTTGATACCGGTAGATTCTTCGTCTCCTTAATCAATAGTGGTTCCTTAGATTACAAAGTGACCTTCTTATATTCCAATAACGTTCCTGCCGTCACTGAAGAATTAATCAGTGCTTCTGGTAATGTCACATGGTCTGCGACCTTAAGAGCCACAATCGTGGGTATCGTTATTGTCACCTTATTATTAGCGGTCTTCTATCGCTTAGGATGCTTATCCATCGCGACATTATCCATCGGTAGTGTCTATGCTGGTGTGGCAAGCATCATCTTATTCACTGCGGAATTCAACGCTGCCGGTTTAATCGCTTTAGTGGCTGTTGCTATCTCCTCAATCGTCTGTGGCATTATTTATTTAAATAAAATTAAAGAAGAAGCCTATCGTGGCCGTTCCTTAAAGAAAGCCAATTCCGAAGCTGCTAAGAAATCCTTATTACCAATCGTTGACGTTAACGTCGTCCTCATCGTTATGGGTGTCTTCGCTTATATCTTCGGTGGTGCCTTAATGAGAACATTTGCTATCATCACCGTTATTGGTGGTTTAGCTTCTTTAATCCTCAATACCTTAGGCTTAAGAGGCCTTATGTGGTTAGCTACAAATACTACCAAATTACAAGGTAAATACGGAGTATTTGGCATTGATGAAAAGAACGTTCCAAACGTCTTACAAGAAGAAAAACAAACCTATTTTGGTCCTTATGCTGATAAAGACTTCACCAAGAAGAAAGTTCCAGTTGGTATCATTACCACTTTATTAGCGGTTGCTGGTATTGCTGGCATGATCACCTTTGGTGTCATCAATAAAGGCATTGTCTACAATAATGGTGGTACCGCTTTAAATAGTGAAATCTTCATTGAAACTGAAAGTAAATCCACACTTATCAATGAAACCGAAGTCAGAGGCGTTTTAGATAATATCTACACCTATGAAAAAGATGAATCTAAAGCCAAAAAACTCGGTGACCAAGTGAGTGATATTGTCTATAAGACAAGAGAAGAAATTGATGAAGATGATAAGTCTATCACCAATACCTATTCTTACTATATTGTTAAACTTAACAATAAATTAGCCAATTCCACCAATGCTTATTACGTGGAATTAGATGCTGAAGGTCAAGAAGTTGGCGAAAGAGTTTACGCCAGTGAAGAATTCGGTTTATCCGGTTTAATTAACGATAAGTTATATGAACTCGATAGCGAAGTCTCTACAGACTTAAAGACCTTGAACGTCGTGAGCACACAACAACCTGAGTTCGCTCCAATTATCTGGGGTACCTTAGTCGGTATTGCAGTCAGCGCTTTCTATCTCTTGCTCAGATACCGCTTATCACGTGGTTTAACAGCATTAATCATCCCAACCGCTGCTGCAGCGATCGTGGCTGGTTTCTTCGCCTACACCCGCTTAGCGGTTACTAACTATGCTGTCGTCGTCGTTCCTGTCATCGCCTTATTCGCCTTGCTCCTCTCCATCATCTTTATGAATAGAGAAAGAGAATTGGTTTTAGAAGACAAGAACCATGACAATTCTGTTGAAAACAGAAACGAGATTATGGTCCGTGCGACAAGCTATGCTTACACACCAATCTTATTAAGCACAATCCTCGCTTTATACTTCTGCATCGACTTCTTCGGATTCGGTGCCGCTAATAACGCCTGGTTGTTCTTAGTCCTTGCTCTCGGTGTGGTTGTCTCAACCTTAATGGTTACAGTCCTCTATGGTCCAACCTCTCAATTCTTCTTCAAATTATTCTCTAAGGTTAATGTGGAGAAGTTCACCTCTAAGTTCAAACGCAAAAAGAAAAATAAAGTCGTGGCCAAGAACCGCAGTGCGGAACCAGAAGAAAGAACCTTCATTGGTATTAACGACTAATCTAAATAGGCTGCCTTTTGGTGGCCTTTTTCAAATATGAAAGAACCATTATTTAATCGCTTATTAAACTATTTCCATATCGATGAAGAGGAGTATCAAAAACTCATCGCACCGGTAAGTGTGTCTTCCTTTGCAGAAGGACATTCTTTTAAGGATATCGATAAAGCTGTAGCGTTAGTGAAAACTGCGATTAATAATAAAGATAAAATCTTTATTTACGGCGATTATGACGCCGATGGCATCATGGCTACATCAATTATCGCCAAGAGTCTTTTAAAGCTCGGAATCATCCCTTCTTTCTATATTCCTAACCGTTATAACGATGGTTATGGAATTACCTTAGATAAAGCCAAAGGATTAGTCACTGGTGGCTTTAAGTTAGTCATCTGTGTGGATAATGGTGTTTCCGCTTTAGAAGCCATAAATTATCTAAAAGATAATAACGTTAATGTTTTGGTCTTAGATCATCATACAATCCCCGATGAATTACCTAAAGCCGATTATATTATCCATCCCAGTTATAGTGAGTTTGGTGAGACCCCTACAAGTGCGGGTTTTGTCTCCTTTATGTTCTCCTGGGCATTACTTGGATATTTTGATAAATATCTCTCCACCTTAGCGGCCATCTCCATCATCAGCGATATGATGCCCTTAAAGGACTATAACCGCAACTTCTTAAGACTAGTCTTCACAAATTATCGTGATGGAGATTTCTACGCCTTAGATCTTCTAAAAGAAGGACTTAAATTTGATGAGAATGCAATCGGCATGAAGATTGCTCCAAAGATCAACGCTTTAGGTCGTTTATTAGATGACCGCAGCATCAATGATATCGTGAGATATTTCGTCACTGGAGATAAAGAAAAGATTAACCGTCTCTATGAATGGATTGTCTCTATCAATGAGCAGAGAAAACAGGAGAGTAAAGCGACGATTAATAACGAATTGGATTATAATCCAAATGAACCCTCAATCATCCTCTTAACAGACGCTAAAGAGGGAATGCTTGGACTCTTAGCTAACGCCATATGTTCAGAGCAACATAAACCTGTTGTCATCTTTGCTCACGAGAAAGAAGAAGGTGTCTTAAAAGGTAGTTGTCGTGCTCCTCAAGGCTTTAATGTCGTCGATGCCTTTAATAGTTGTGGTGATATTATGCTGACCGCAGGAGGCCATGCCTTAGCGGGTGGATGTAGTATTAACGAAAAAGATTTGGAACTCTTCAAAGAGAGATTCAATAAATACGTCACAGACAACCCATTAACCTATATTGAGCACGGAGATATCGAGTTAGGATTGACCGAAATCAATAGTGAAAACTGTGATCTAGTATTATCATTCTCCCCCTTTGGAGAGGGATGGAAAGCTCCTTCATTCTTAGTCCGTCACATCAAAACTGACTCCCTTATGTACTCCAAAACAAATGAGCATATCATATCATTCATTGGAGAAGGAGCGAAATTGGTGGGATTTAACATGCCTAAAAATGAAGTTTCGGAACATTCTTTTATTGACGTTACTGGAATATTGAGAAAGTCTTATTTCAAAGGTCGCGCGACTGTTGAATTCAATATTAAAGACTATCAACCTTGCAAGAAATAATTTAACCTATATTTCATATATTATTAAACAAAGTGTTTAAATAAAAATAGTATTTATATTGTCTATTTTTATCGTTGTGATACACTTGATTACAAGTTAATTTTTATTAACTTTTTGTCTTATGTTATTCGGAAAGTACATCAACAAGTATTATCTCAGATACGCTATCTTCTTTATCATTGGAGTGGCGGCTTTAGTGCTGGTGGATATCGCTCAGACATATGTTCCTAAATATTTGGGCGAAGTCATCGATTTACTTTCTGATGGTCCTTTGACTCCTGAGAGCAAAGAAAGAATTCTCTATATCATCATTGCTACGATTGTTGTGGCGGCGATTATGATGGTGGGACGTGTGATTTGGAGAATCACCATCTTCCATGCTAGTTTCAAGATTGAAGCCAATCTCAGAGAAGAGATGTTTAAAAAGGCCGAAAGATTATCTCAACGTTATTACCATGAGAATAAAGTGGGCACCGTAATGGCTTGGTTCACTAATGATATTGAGAATATTCAAGAATTCTTTGGATGGGGCACGATTATGCTCGTAGATGCCTTGTTCCTTTCTTCTTTCGTTATTGTGCAAATGGTTCTTTTAGAACCAATCTTATCATTGATCGGTATCTTCCCCTTAGTTCTTATCGTTATTTGGGGCGCATTAGTGGAGAAATTCATGTCCATGAGATGGGAAGCCAGACAAAAGACATTTGATAATCTATATGATTTCTCTCAAGAGACATTCTCTGGTATCAGTGTTATTAAAGCATTCGTTAAGGAAACTCAACAATTACATGCTTTCTCTAAACTCGCTAACAAAGATAAAGACGCCAACATTAAATTTGTGAGATTATCACAATTATTTGATGTTTCTATCGAAGTAATCATTGCTTTATTGTTCGCGATGATCATCGGTTTCGGTGGGTACTTTGTCTATAGTTTCATCATTGGAACACCGATTGTTATCTTCAATCATGAGATAAAGTTACAAGCTGGCCAATTAGTGACCTTTATCGGTTATTTTGATCTTTTGATTTGGCCGATGATTGCCCTAGGACAAATTGTCACTATGAGAAGTAGAGCGAAGACTTCTCTAAAGAGAATCTCTCATTATTTAGATGAACCTGAAGAAATTTATGAGAACGATGGAACCTTTGAGACAAAGATCATTAATGGTGATATATCCTTTAATAATTTCTCATTCACTTATCCAGGCAGTAATACACCTGCACTTGAAAACATTACCTTGACCATTAAAGCCGGTGAGACTGTTGGCATAGTCGGAAAGATTGGCTGTGGCAAAACCACTTTAGTCAATTCCTTACTGAGATTATATAACTTAAACAAAGGAGAGATTGTTATCGACAATGTCGATATTATGGATTATAAAGCCTCTTCTTTAAGAAACCTTATCGCTTATGTCCCACAAGACAATTTCTTGTTTAGTGATACGATTTCCAACAATATCTCATTTTCAAATGATAATGTGTCTGATGAAATCATCGATAAAGCTGCAGAGTTCTCCGATGTCGCTACGGACATCAAAGGATTTAAGGATGGATACCAAACCGTCTCTGGCGAAAGAGGTGTTACTCTTTCTGGCGGCCAGAAGCAGAGAATCTCCATCGCTCGTGCTTATTTAAAGAATGCTCCAATTATGATTCTCGATGACTCTGTTTCTGCGGTTGACGTGAAGACAGAAGAGACAATCTTAAAGAATATTACCGAGAAGAGAACTGGGATGACCACTTTAGTGGTCGCATCTCGTGTCTCCACTGTTAATCACCTTGATAAAATCATTGTTTTAAACGAAGGAAAGTTAGAAGCTTTTGGTTCTCCTAAAGAGCTCATGAAGACTTCTCAAACCTATCAGACAATGGTCTATCTCCAAGAACTCGAAAGAGAAGTGGAAGGAGGTGACAAATAATGAGTGAAGATTTAATGAAACTCAAAGGCGATAAGCACATACCGCGTCGTATAATGCTTAAGCGTACCTGGAAATATGTTAAATCCGAGTGGGTTTCCCTTTTATTTGCCTTCTTGATCATCATCTTTAGTGTTTCTTTGGACATTGTTTTACCAATTTTGATGAGAGATTTGACTAACAACCTACAATCTGATAATCCTATACTCAAAATTATCATCATCCTCGCCATCGGTTATTTCGTATTATCACTCGTGTCGTATGGATGTGTATATTTTGAAGCGATGGTCCTCCAGAAAGCTGGTCAGAGAATTGTCTATAAGTTAAGAATGGAAGTCTTTGAACATATCGAGAATATGTCTCAGAACCAATTCAATGAGATGCCAGTAGGGTCCTTGGTCACTCGTGTTGCTAGCTATACTTCTTCATTATCTGAATTATTCACCACAATATTAGTGAACTTGTTAAAAGATATCTTCACGATTATTGGTGTCTATACGATTATGTATTTCATCTCCTGGAAGTTATCCTTGGTGATGTTAATCTTCGTAGTAGTGGTGTTTGCTATCTCCTTCATCTTTAGAAAAATCATCTACAAGATATTCACTAAAGAGAGACAGTACATCTCTGAGCTCAATGCTTTCTTAAATGAAAACTTATCAGGCATGAAGATTATTCAAATCTTCAATCAAGAGATTAGAAAGCAAAAACAATTTAATGTCAGGAATGAAAATCTCCGTAAGACAAGATACAAAGTCTTAGTGGCTTTTGGTATTTATCGTCCACTTATTACTTTCATCTACTTTACTGCGATTGCGGTCACCTTTACCTTTGCGCTAAGAGAAATTATCAATGCTGGTGAAGTTGTGGCCTTCTATCTTTATTTGTCTAGATTCTTCAATCCTATTCAAAATATTGCCGACCAATTAAATGGCATTCAAAGAGCGGTTACTGCTTCCGAAAGATTGTTTAATCTTTTAGATGTTAAACCTGAGGTCTTAGATGCCGAAGATGCGATCGATGTCGACCATCTCGAAGGTCGTATCGAATTTAAGAATGTCTGGTTTGCTTACATCAAAGATGAGTGGATTCTCAAAGATGTTTCCTTTGTTATTGAGCCCAAACAGACATGTGCCTTCGTCGGCGCCACAGGTGCGGGCAAGACCACAATTCTCTCCTTGATTGTGCGTAACTTTGAAATTCAAAAGGGTCAAATCCTCATTGATGGCATCGACATCAAGAAGATAAAGATAAAATCTTTAAGAAAGGCTATTGGCCAGATGTTACAAGATGTCTTCCTATTCTCCGGAACGATTAAAGATAACATCACACTTCATGACGATTCCTTCACTCAGGAAGAAATCGCGGAAACTTGTAAATATGTGAACGCTGATAAGTTCATCAAGAAACTCGACAAGAAGTATGATAGTGAAGTCATTGAAAGAGGTGAGAACTTCTCTCAAGGACAAAGACAATTATTATCCTTCGCAAGAACGGTTCTCCATAAACCTCAAATCTTGATTCTCGATGAGGCAACAGCGAACATCGATACTGAGACTGAGACATTGATCCAAGAATCCTTAGAAAAGATGAAGAACATTGGAACAATGTTAGTGGTGGCTCATAGATTATCCACAATCCAAAAAGCGGACCAAATCATCGTCTTGCAACATGGTGAGATCATCGAAAGAGGAACCCACCAACAACTTCTGAAAAATCATAGTTATTACTACAAACTTTATAAACTACAATTTGAAGAAAGATAAAGCCAAAATAATGGCTTTTTCTTTTACTATATGCGCCTTAGTGGTTTTATTTTGTTCAAAAAATAAAGAAAAGAAGGTAAGATATGTATAGTTATGGAAAAGCCGAAAGTATTAAAAATCAACGGGGGATATCCCCTTCACACTTTTGAAGATATAGAAGAGATTTACTCCACCTATATAACTTCCGAAAAAGATAAAGCTAAAATCCGTGAAGCTTATGATTTTATTATGACCAAACACGAAGGTCAGCTCCGTAAGAGTGGTGAACCATATTACCATCACTTACTCGAAGTCGCTTATATCCTCGCTAAACTCCAAAGTGGTCCTAAGACAATTGCTGCTGGTTTCTTGCATGATGTCGTGGAAGATACAGATACCACAATCGAAGACATCAGAAAGAATTGGGGTAGTGAAGTGGCGATGATCGTCGACTCATTAACCAAGATTCAAAGATTAAAATTATCAAAGATAACCAGTGAAGAATTTGAAGCGGAAGATCACCGTAAGATATTCCTTGGCATGGCTAAAGATATCCGTGTTATTTTAATCAAACTCGCTGATAGATTACATAATATGCGTACATTAGAGGCCTTATCTCCTGAAAGACAATTAGCTCTTTCTCATGAGACGATGGATGTCTTTGTTCCTATCGCTCACCGTTTAGGTCTTGATGTCGTGAAATCTGAACTCGAAGACTTGTGTTTGAAATATTTGCAACCCACGAGATATCAAGAGATTACCAAGCTTCTTTCTAAGAAAGCCAAGACCATGGGACGTTCTTTGGAAATCCTAAAGAAAAAGATCGCGGATATTTTATTCCAGCACAATATCCCATTCGACATTTCTTCTCGTGTTAAATCCATTTATTCGATTTATCGAAAGATGTACATTAAGGGACATTCTTTTGAAGAAATCTATGATATTTTAGCCCTTAGAATCATCGCTCAAACCGAGATTCAATGTTATGAAATCTTAGGTTTAATCCATAAGACATATAAGCCAGTTCCTGGCCGTTTTAAAGATTATATCGCGATGCCTAAAGCCAATATGTATCAGTCCTTGCATACAACCGTCGTCGGTGGTGATGGCAATTTCTATGAGATTCAAATCAGAACCGAAGAGATGGACAAGATTGCGGAGACTGGTGTTGCCGCACACTGGGCATATAAAGAAGGCAAGGGTTACAATTCCCAAAAAGAACAACAGGAAATTGAAAATAAATTGCACTGGTTTAGAGACTTTGTCTCTATGTCAAGTCAAGGCCATGAAGGTTCTGCGAAGGAATACATGGATAACCTTACCCACGACATATTCAATGCGAATGTCTATGTCTTTACTCCAAAAGGTAAAGTCATCGAACTTCCTACAGGTAGTACACCTGTTGACTTCGCATATCATATCCACACTCGAGTGGGCGATACCTGCGTAGGTGCATTGGTAAACGGCATGATGGTGCCACTTAACACCATCTTAAAAACCGGTGACTTAGTGGAAATTAAAACTTCCAAGAATTCCAACCCCAGTGAAGGATGGCTCGACTTCGTCAAATCTACCGCGGCGAAATCCGCAGTAAGAAAATACATCGCCAAGAAAAATGCGGAGATGATTAGAGATGAGAAGATTGCCAAAGGCAAACAATCATGTATCGATGCCTTTAAAGATCGTGGAGTGTCAGAAGAAGAGATGATGAATTATCTCACTGATCCCAAACTCTTAGAACATTTCAATTTCGATAATGTCGATGACTTATTCGTTGGAGTGACTGGTCGTAAACCAGTTCCTGGAGCGATTATCGATTTCTTACATATCAAGAGGCCGATTAACATTCCTACCGGTGGTCGTATTAAGACCAAATCCGGAGATGATTGCCCAGTCTATTGCCGTGGTGTCGGAAAGATTGCTCTTTCCTTATCAAACTGCTGTACACCGATACCAGGAGACGATATTGTCGGTTATGTTACCAGAGGTAAAGGTATTGCTGTACACCGCAAAAACTGTCCCAATGTCATCAACGAAAAAGAGCGTCTCGTCGATGTTTATTGGAGAGATGATATTGAATTCGCCACCTATCCAGTTGATATCTTAATCGAGGCAAATGATAGAAATAACTTATTAGTCGATATCATGTCGACACTTACAGCTTCAAAAGTCACATTGAATAATATTCATGCTCGCTTAGTGAATAACGGAACGGTGAATATCACCGCGACATTAATGATTAGCGATGCGAAGAGATTGAACGATGTGTGTAATATCTTAAGGTCAGTGAATGGGATTTATTCCATCACCAGAATGACCCACTAATTAGAATAATTAGAGAAAGGAAAAGATTATGAGTATTAATAACGTCAAAGGAACCCACGATGTCATCGGTGGAGAAGCTAATTCCTATGCCTATGTTGAAAACGTCATGGCACAGATTGCTTCATTCTTCGCTTTTCAACCTGTGAGACCTCCTGTCCTCGAACATAGCGAATTATTTATTCGTGGTGTCGGTGAAGGTAGTGATGTCGTCAGAAAAGAAATGTATACATTTCTCGATAAAGGTGATAGAAGCTTAACCCTCCGTCCAGAATTCACCGCCGGGATCATCCGTTTAATCGTACAGAATAAATTATTACCCGTTAATGAATTGCCAATAAAGTTCTATTATTGTGGACCAGTCTTCCGTTATGAAAGACCACAACTTGGAAGATATCGTCAGTTCAACCAATTCGGCGTTGAATCTGTCGGCCACAATAGTGCATATGCCGATGTGGAATGTATCGCTTTAGCGTATACCATCTTAACAAGCTTAGGCTTAGAAAACGTTACCATTAAGATTAACACCTTAGGTGATGAAGCTTCTAGAGATGCCTATAGAACCGCTCTTAAAGAGTTCTTTAAGGATAAAGTGGCCAATATGTGTGAAGATTGCAAGATGCGTTATGAAATCAATCCATTACGTATGCTCGACTGTAAAGTCCCTGAGGATCAAGAGATTGTTAAAGATGCTCCTAAGATGAGCAAATATATCTCTGAAGCCAGCAAAGAGAAATTCCAAAAAGTGTTATCTTCTTTAGAAGAACTCAACATTCCTTATGAAGTCGATGATACTTTAGTCCGTGGTTTAGATTACTATAGTGAAGTCGTTTTTGAATTCCATTATGTCTCCAAGAAAGGTTTGAACTATGGTGCGATTGGTGCGGGCGGACACTACGACAAATTAGTTAAAGAACTCGGTGGTCCAGATGTGCCAGGTGTTGGTTTTTCCTTTGGAATTGAAAGAATTGTCAGCGTTTTATCCGATGACGGATTACTTCCAGATGAAAGCTTGAGACTCGATGCCTATGTGATGCCCATCGGACAAGATAGCCAAAGCTACGCCGTCAAAGTGGCGGATGTCATCAGAATGCTCGGATATCGTGTCGATATGTGCTTCGATGAAGTCAAACTCGGCAACATGTTCAAGAGAGCGGAAAGAAAGAATGCCAAGTTAGCCTTAATCGTTGGTGAAGAAGAAATTAAAAATAACAAAGTTATTATTAAGAATATGAAAACTCAAGAACAAATCACTGTGGACTTTGATGAACTAGGTGATAAATGTGAAGAGATTCTATTAGAAGATTGTTGCTGTCAACGTCATAAGCACAAGAAAGAGTGCTGTGAAGGCGATGAATGCGAATGTAAAGGGGAGAAATAATTATGGAAAGAACTTGTCGTAACACCGAACTATCCTTAAAGGATGTCGGCCGTAAAGTCACATTATTAGGTTGGGTTGCCAGAAGAAGAAATCTCGGCGCCATCCTCTTCATCGATTTGAGAGACCGCTCTGGAATTATCCAAATCATGGTTCCAGAGGGAAAAGAAGTTCCTGATATTCGTAACGAATATGTCATCCAAGTCAAAGGAACTGTCTCCAAGAAAGATGTCCCAAATCCCAAACTCAAAACCGGTGAGATCGAAGTCATCGCCGATTCTATCGAAGTGGTGAACACTGCGATTTTAACTCCGTTAATCGTCGCCGATGAAACCGATGCATTAGAAGATACAAGATTGAAATATCGTTATCTCGATTTACGTAGACCTTGTATGCAAAAATACTTTGATATTCGTGACCAGATTAAAATCTCCACTCACAAGTATTTACACGAACATCAATTTATAGAAATTGAAACACCGATGCTCTGCGCTTCTTCACCTGAAGGTGCGAAAGAATATTTGGTGCCCTCTAGAATCCATCATGGTGCTTTTTATGCTTTACCACAAAGCCCACAGATGTTTAAACAACTTTTGATGGTTGCAGGTTTTGAAAGATATTATCAAATCGCGCGTTGCTTCCGCGATGAAGATTTGCGTGCGGATAGACAACCTGATTTCACCCAAATTGATATTGAGACATCATTCCTTGATCAAGAGGAATTCTTAAAGTTGATGGAAGGTTTGATTCATGAAATTTTCATGAATACTATCGGTTATGATGTCAAATTACCACTCCGTCAAATGCCTTATAGAGAAGCGATGGAGAGATTTGGTAGTGATAAGCCTGATACCAGATTTGGTATTGAACTTCATGACTTAAAAGAAATTTTTAAAGACACAACCTTTGAAGCTTATAAAACCGCAGAAGCCATTAAGGGCATCTGTGTTCATGGTGTCGCTGCGGAAACAAGCCGTAAAGTTATAGATAACTTAACTCTTGAAGCCAAGAAGTTCGGTTTAGGCGGTCTCGCTGTCCTTAAGAAAGAAAATGGGGAATTACTCGGTTCCTTCGTGAAATTCCTTTCTGACGCCGAAAAAGCGGCTTTAATTCAAGAATTAGAAGTTAAAGATGGCGACGTTTTAATCATTTCCGCTGGCCCATACAACCGTGTCACACCTTTATTAGGCGCGTTACGTCTACAATATGGTAGACAACTCGGACTCATCAAACCCAATACTTATGATTTGTTGTGGGTAGTGGACTTCCCAATGTTTGAAAGAGATGTCGAGAGCGGTGCGATTGTCGCCACTCACCATCCATTCACTCGTCCAAAGGACGAAGACCTCAAATATTTAGATACTGACCCCACAAAAGTCATCAGCTATGCATATGATATTGTCATCAATGGTTATGAAGCTGGCGGTGGCACTCTCCGTATCTATGATCAAGGTGTGCAAAAGAAAATCTTTAACATCCTTGGTTTAAGTGATGAAGAAGTGGAAAAGAAGTTTGGTTACTTTGTAAACGCCTTAAAATATGGTACCCCACCTCATGGTGGTATGGCCTTTGGTTTAGACCGCTTAGCGATGATTCTCGGTGGCACTAATAACATTAGAGATGTAATTGCCTTCCCGAAGAATTTAGCCGCTGTCGATCCAATGTCTATGGCCCCCACAGAAGTGACCCAACAACAGCTCGATGATTTGGGTATCATCATTAAGGATAAAGAAGAATTATAAACTTTGTTTATACAAAAACTAATAAACTACTAATAATATACTAATCGAAGGAGAATGAAAATGAACAAAAAAATCGATGAATTAGCAGTAGCAACCATCCGCTCATTATGTATTGATGAGATTAACAAAGCCAATTCCGGGCATCCAGGTATGGCATTAGGCAGTGCGCCAATCCTCTATACCTTATTCACCAGACATCTAGTAGCGGACCCCAAAGATCCTGAATGGTTCAACCGTGACCGCTTTGTCTTAAGTGCTGGTCATGCATCTGCATTGCTTTATGCAATGCTTCACCTCTCAGGTTACGAATTAAGCCTTGATGATTTAAAGAATTTCCGTCAACTTGATTCCTTGACTCCTGGCCATCCTGAATATCGTTGGACAAAAGGTGTCGATGCCACAAGTGGTCCTTTAGGACAAGGTATCGCTCAAGCCGTTGGTATGGCGATGGCGGAAGAAAGCGTCAGAGCTAATTATCGTGAAGGCGAAAAGCTTTGCAATCACTACACATATGTCTTATGTGGCGATGGTTGCTTACAAGAAGGTATCTCCCAAGAAGCTATCTCCTTAGCGGGACATCAAAAACTCAATAAACTCATCTTATTCTATGATGCCAATCAAGTTACACTTGATGGCGCACTTGACTTATCATTCTCCGAGCAAGTGAAAGCCCGTTTCGTGGCCAGTGAATGGGATGTCATTGAAGTCGCTGATGGCAATGATATCGAAGCCATTGATATGGCGATTAAATCCGCAAAGAGTTTTAAAGACAAACCGACAATGATTTTAATCCATACCGTTATTGGCTATGGTTCCGCCAAACAAGGAACGAGCAAAGTCCATGGTTCTCCTTTAGGAGTGGATGATGGTAAACATGCAAAAGTCGATGTTTACGGTTTTGATCATCCCGATTTCTTCATTCCTGAGGAAGTCCAAGAACAATTCGCTAAGACATTTATCGCTCGTGGTCAAAAGGCTCACGAAGAATATAACAAAGGCATTGAAGCCTACAAAGAAAAACATCCAGTGGATTTGAAACGCTTCTTAGCCTTAAAAGATTTGAGTGTTGAAGGATACTTACCAAAGGTAATGCCTGACTTTGTCGAAGGTAGTTCCACCTCCACACGTGTGGCTTCTGGAAAGGCTCTCAATGCTTATATGCTCAACCTTCCAAACCTCATCGGTGGTAGTGCAGACGTCGCTGGCTCCGTGATGACTAAATTAGATGGTGGTGTGGATTTCACTCCTGAGCATCGCGAAGGTCATAACATCAACTGGGGTATTCGTGAATTTGCTATGGCAAGTGCCCAAAATGGTATGCTCTTACATGGCGGCTTACGTACCTATGTCGGATGCTTCTGCGTGTTTGCGGATTATATGAAAGCCGCGATTCGTATGGCGGCATTAAGCCACTTACCAGCGATTTATCTCTTCTCTCATGACTCAATCGCCGTTGGTGAAGATGGTCCAACCCATCAACCAATCGAACAATTAGCTATGCTAAGAAGTATTCCAAATATGCGTGTTATCCGTCCATGTGACGAAAGAGAAACCTACGCTGCTTGGTTATTAGCCTTAGAGAGTATGAAGACTCCAACAGCCTTAATTCTCTCTAGACAAAACTTACCATTGATGCCCAATAGTTCTGCGGAAGGCGTTGCTAAAGGTGCTTATGTGGTTTCTAAAGAAGAGAAGAAAGCTCAATTAGAAATCATCGCCACTGGTAGCGAAGTCTCCTTAGCGGTACAAGCTCAAAAACTTCTTAAAGAAGAAGGCGTTGATGTGAGAGTCATCTCTATGCCAAGCTGGGAATTATTTGAAGAGCAAGATATTTCTTATAAAGAATCAGTTCTCTCCTTATCATGGGACAAGAGAGTGTCTGTTGAGATGTTAACAACCTTTGGTTGGGATAGATACGCGAAACATCATATGGGCATGGATACCTTTGGTGCTAGCGCTCCCGCAAAAGATGCCATTAAGAAATTCGATTTCACAGCAGAGAGATTAGTCAGACTCTGCAAAGAGATTGTTAAATAACAAATAACTCATTTGAAATAGCGGTGATTCAATCATCGCTTTTTCTTTTATGAAAAACTTTGTTAGTTGCGTGTTTGATATATTTCATATATAGTAATTAGAGGTGATTTTATGGCGAGATATGTTTATTTAGATTCATACAGAAAGACTGGTAAGTTAGGAATTTCCTACCATGTTTTTGATCAACTTGTAACCCAAGCTTTAATCAAAGTTAAAGGGATTTCCAAATCTGAAAAATTCGTGAAGAAGAATCAATTCTTCCGTTTAAATAGACCAGTCCAAACATACATTGTGAACGATATCGTTCACGTGTGGATTTATGTCGACCTCGCTAAAGGATCTAATATCCAAAATATCGTCACCAATATTCAAAAGGAAGTCTATGATTCCTTAGTGATGATTACCGAACAAGTTCCGGTAAACATTCAAGTGAAAGTGGAGTCTATTGTTTAATATGGCTTTAAATCGTAATCAACAACATTACATCATCATGACTGTCATCTATGATGAACTCAACGACTACCTCATCGGTGGCGGCGAGACTTTTAGAGATGCGACAGAACTTACTAGTGAATTATGTGGTTGTCCCTTTGAAGATGTCGATGACCATATTAAAAACGTCATTGCTATGAGCCTTCAACATTATGGTGATATCAAAGAAGCTTATGGTCCATATCTCAAGGATTGGAAATGGGATAGATTACCATTATTAACTCAGGCAATCCTTATGATGGCGTATTCTCATTTCTACTATGTAGAAAAAGTTGATAAAAGAATCGTGATTAACGTGTCTGTTGATCTCGCTAAGAAATATGTTGATGAGAAACAGGCGAAGTTCGTTAATGCGATACTTGATAAGGTGCTCAAATGATCGGTGAAAGAAATATTTATTCTGTCAGTGATGTCAACCGCTATATCAAGGCGATTATTTCACAAGATGAGAATTTGAAATTCATCTCTGTGCGTGGAGAATTATCCAATTTTAAGAGGGGGGCTAATGGTCACCTTTATTTTTCTTTGAAAGATAAAGACTCTCTTATTAACTGCGCGATGTTTAGCACTTATGCTTCTAAGTTAATCTTTGATCCTAATGATGGTGACGAAGTTCTCGTTTTAGCGAGTGTGGATGTATATGCTGCGAGAGGCAGTTATCAACTCATCGTTTATGAGATGAATTCCATTGGTCAAGGCCAAATGCTCTTAGAATTAGAGAAGTTAAAGAAAGCCCTCCAAAAAGAAGGCCTCTTCGATGAATCGCGAAAAAGAGATATAAATATCTACCCTCAAGCTGTTGGGGTTATAACCGCCAAAAACGGTGCGGCAATCAGAGACATTGTCACTAACATTAGACGCAGATATCCAATATGTGACATATACGTATTCCCAAGTGCTGTACAAGGTGAGTCCGCACCCAAAGAATTGCTCAAGGCTTTCCAGAAGTCTCAAGAATATGATTTAGATACACTTATCATTGGCCGTGGCGGTGGCGCAAGTGAAGATTTAAGCGCCTTTAACGACGAAACATTAGTGAGAGCGATTGCTGAAAGCAAAATGCCCGTTATTGCCGCTGTTGGTCATGAAATAGATACTACGCTTGTAGACTATGTCGCAGACAAACGTGCTAGTACTCCCACAGGTGCTGCGGAACTCGCAACCGTAGACATGAGAGAGATTCAGCAGAAGTTTCAATATTGTATCGACACAATGAGAGACAGCCTTGTTGAGATTGTTGAAGACATGAAAGAAGATGTCTCTTCTCTAAGTGAAGAATTGGATGAAGCAATCAAGGATAAGATTGATTATCTCTCTAGAGAAGTCCAAAATAGAGCCAAACAATTAGATGCTTTAAACCCCAAGAATGTTTTAAATAGAGGATACTCCATCTCTCAAACCAGCGATGGTAAGGTGATAGGAAGTATTAAAGAAGTCCAAAAAGGACAGACAATTATCACAACAGTAAAAGATGGTACTATTAATAGTACAGTGGAAAAAGTGGAGGATTAATGTATGAGTGAAAAGAAAATCAACTTCGCTAAAGAGATTGAAAGATTGGATGAGATTGTAAATGAAGTTTCATCTAAAGCTTTACCACTTGAAGAAAGCCTCAAATTATATGAAGAAGGCACAGAGATCATCAAGAAATTAGAAGCCGCTTTGAAGGAAGCAGAAGAAAAAGTAGAAAAGATTGTAGAAATCGAGCAAAAATAAGTTTTGATAGTAAATTATTAGTAGATTTTTAGTATAGTTATGTCCAAGAAAAAAGAGCTTAAAAGAATCAATTTGACAACCATCAAGGACCCAACGTTCTTGAAAGATTTGTCATACAAAGAATTGAACCTTTTAAGTGCCGATATTAGAGAGAACATTATCGATTCGACATCTGTTAATGGTGGACACTTAGCCGCAAACCTCGGTGTTGTGGAATCCACAATTGCGTTATGTCGTTCTTTTGATTTCTCTAAAGACAAGATTATCTTTGACGTTGGGCATCAATGCTATACTTACAAAATATTAACTGGTCGTTCTTTAGAACGTTTGAGAAAATCTGATGGTATTTCCGGGTTCCAAAAGATGAGTGAATCACCTTATGACCATTTTGAATGTGGCCATAGTTCTACATCCATCAGTGTTGCTAAAGGTATGGCGATTGCCCGTGACCTCAATAAAGAACAATTTGACATCGTGGCGTTCATTGGTGATGGTTCCATCACAAATGGTTTAGCCATGGAAGCTCTAAACAATTTATCCAACTGTAATAACAAAGTTATTATTGTTTTAAACGATAACGATATGTCTATCACCAAGCCTGTTGGTGGTCTTGCGAGAATGTTTAGACAATTATCTAACTCCATGCTCTATAGACGTAGCAAACATAGATATCAAAAAGTGATGAAGACCACGAAGTTTGGCCGTTGGATACTCGGTTGGACTGGTGCAATAAAGAATTGGGTTAAGCGTCATGTTATGTCCATCAACATTTTTGATAACCTTGGTTTAGCGTATGTCGGACCAATCGATGGTCATGATATCAAGGTTATGGAGAAGGCTTTTGCTAAAGCAAAGAAGATGGATAGATCCGTTGTTGTCCACATTAAAACCATTAAAGGTAAAGGCTATAAATATGCAGAGAATGATGATTCTGGTGCCTGGCATGGTGTAGGACCATTCGATAAAGAAACTGGTGTCCAATATAAACCTGAAGGCACGATATCTTGGTCTGCACTTTATAGTGGCGCTATATATCAGGCAATGGGTGAAAACGAGAATGTGATTATCATCTGTCCAGCGACTGCCGTAGGCAGTTCCTTACAACAAGCCTTTAAGGAATTCCCAGATCGCTGCTTCGATGTTGGCATTGCGGAAGAGCACGCCTTAACTATGGCGGGCGGATTATCCGTGAGCGGAAAGCATCCTATCGTTTCCATCTATTCCACATTCCTTCAAAGAGCGTTTGATGAACTCAGCCATGACGTGGCAAGGATGAATTTGAATGCAACTATCTTAATAGATAGAAGTGGTTTAGTAGGTGCGGACGGAAACACTCATCAAGGCATTTATGATGAATCATTCTTAATAAACACTCCCAATGTAGTTGTCACAATGGCAGCGAGAGATTCTGAAGCCATCGGCTTAGTCAAAGAATCCTTCAACAATCACGGTGTGTTCTGTATCCGTTATCCCAAGAGTCGCTTTGTGGCTTCGGGAGCAGTGGAAGAAACTCCATTTGGCAAATGGAAGAAAGAACTTGATGGCAAAGATACTGCTATCGTTTCTGTTGGTCCATTAACTCTTGAGTTAAAAGAAAAACTTAATGGCAAGAATGTGGCTTTATATAATGCTATCTATCAAAAACCAATGGATGAAGAAGTGATCGCTAACGAACTCGTGAAATATAATAAAGTCATCATTTATGATGGCTATGCCGTTGAAAGTGGCTTCGCTAACTCTTTAGCGGTTAAACTCATCGGCTTAGGCTACAAAGGCAAAGTGATTATCAAAGCCATTCCGGATGTCTATGTGGAACATGGAACTCAGGAAGAACAGTTAGAGAAATTTGGCCTTTTACCAGAGCAAATCATAAAATTATTATAATTTGGTTAACATAATCTAGATTTTCATTATAAAATAATGGCATGAGTAAAGTGATAGTTCACATCGATCTCAATGCCTTTTTTGCAAGATGCGAAGAGATTAGAGACCCCTCTTTAGAAAATAAGCCTGTGGCCATTGGTCATGAAGGTCGAGGAGGAGTTGTTTCTACATGCTCATATAAGGCTCGAGAATATGGCGTCTCTAGTGCGATGCCGATGTTTAAGGCAAAACAGTTATGCCCACAACTCATAGTTTTGAAACCAGATTTTCATTATTACTCAGCGATGAGTGATAGATTCATGAACTTTGTAAGAAAATACACGAAGATAATGGAAATAGCGTCCATAGATGAATGCTTCGCGGATTTCACTGAGACAATTAAAGGTGTGAAGGACGTTCCTTTGTTTTTCAAAGAACTACAGTTAGAACTATTTAAGAAAACCAAACTCAAGTGCTCTATTGGAATTG
Organism: Bacilli bacterium; assembly: GCA_045130875.1. Lineage (GTDB taxonomy): Bacteria > Bacillota_I > Bacilli_A > RFN20 > CAG-826 > RUG13091. The sequence continues at coordinate 33,672 of JBGUQI010000066.1, forward strand.
GTCAAACCAAATTCTTAGCGAAGATGGGAAGTGACTATAAAAAGCCGATGGGCTTAACTATCATTCGAAAGAAAGATATTCCAAATATTTTATATCCTTTATCTATAGATAAGATGTTTGGTATTGGTAAAAAGACCGCACCGAGATTAAAGAATATGGGAATAAACACCATTGGTGATTTAGCGAATCTCTGTGAAAAAGATGATCCGTTATTAAAAGAACAATTAGGCAAGTTCTATTATGTTATTAAAGACTGGGTGTTTGGTCGTGGTTCCGATGAGATAATTACGACACCTGAAGATCCTAAGTCTATCGGCAATTCCACAACACTGATGTTTGATACCGATAATCGCGAAGTCGTATCTCAAACTTTCCAAAGACTCGCTAAAGAAGTCTCAGAAAGAGCCGTTAGAGAGAGCAAAATGGGTCCGACCGTTCAAATAGTAGTCAAAGAGAGTGAGATGGGCGAGAATGGCTTTAAAGTCCACAATAAGTCCATTACGTTACCTAATCCCACGAATAAATGGGAAACTATCTATGATACAGCGATGATGTTATATGATAAGAATTTCTCCAAACTCACCATCAGATTATTAGGGGTAACTCTTCAAAACTTGATTAATACAAAAGACATGGCCATTCAAATGACCTTGTTTGATTATGAGAAGCACGAAGAAGAAAGTGCCACTAAGCTATTGATTAACGATTTAAATCGTAAGATGAAGAAAAATGTTTTTATGAGAGCGAGTGAGGTGGAAAAGAAATGATTTATATCAGTGACTCTATTGAATTGTTCCAACAATATCTCTACGCTGAGAAAGGCTTATCCACTCAGACAGTTTCTTCATACACTGAAGACTTAAAACAATTCTATTTATACTTTAACCAATATAAATATATTGAAGAAATCAAAGAAGAAGACTTAAGTGAATTTATCGCTTATCAATTTTCTTTAAACCGTGCGACAACAACGGTATTAAGAAGAATTAGTTCTATTAGAAACTATCTCATCTTCTTGAAGAAAGAAGCCTACATCTCTATAGAGATTCCAGATATCGATCTTCCTAAGAAACCTGAGACATTACCAAATTGTCTCTCTGTTGAAGAGGTAGAAGAATTATTAAACGCTCCTGATTTAGAGAAGCCCGACGGAATTAGAGATCGAGCGATGCTAGAGACCATGTATGCCTCTGGTCTTCGTGTCAGCGAATTATTAGCGTTAGAAAGAGGAAGAGTGAATGTCAAGAAAGCCATTATCATGGTTTATGGCAAAGGGGCTAAAGAAAGAAAGGTTCCTCTTGGTGATTTCGCAATTGAGTATATTGAGAAATACATCATTGAAGTGAGAAACAAAAACCCAGGTAAAGGCTCTAAATATTTATTTTTAAATAAATATGGTGAACCGTTATCCCGTCAGTATTTCTTCAAATGTATCAAGAAGTATGCCGCTCAAGCGGGGATAACCACTCCGATATCGCCTCATACTCTCAGACATTGCTTTGCCACCCATTTATTAGAGAATGGTGCGCAGCTTAGAATGGTTCAAGAGATGCTTGGCCACGCTAATATCGCGACTACACAAATATATACGCACATATCCACGAAGCGCATTATAAGCGCCTATGATTTGTATATGAAGCGCAAATAAGTTATCATTAGTTTAGTTTGAAAGGAGACTCTTATGTCCCGAAAATATAGAAGAATATTCGTTATCGTTGCCGATTCAGTCGGCATTGGTTCTGATGCTGAATCTCATCGATTTTTTAATGCTGGCCATGACGATGTTGGCAGCAACACAATCGTCCATATCTCTGAGAAGATGCCTAATGGTTTAAATATCCCCGTGATGAATTCCTGGGGTCTTTATGATTTAGACCAAAATATCAGAGGCACAAGTAAAGTCAGCCATCCCCAAGCCTATGTCGCAAAATGCTTAGAAAAGAGCAACGGAAAAGACACGATGACAGGCCATTGGGAGATGATGGGAGTTTACACTACAAAACCCTTTCAAACATTCACTGAAACCGGTTTCCCAAAAGAGTTGATGGATGAGTTAGAAGCTAAAACTGGTCATAAATGTATCGGTAATTATGCTTCCAGCGGTACAGAGATTCTCGTTAAGCTCGGTGAAGAACAAAAAAGAGACAATTCTTTAATCGTTTATACATCTGCGGATAGCGTTTTACAAATTGCCGCCCATGAAGAGACCACAGGAGTTGAAGAATTATATAGATGTTGCGAGATTGCTCGTGAAATCTGTATGAAGCCAGAATGGATGGTGGGTCGAATTATCGCCCGTCCATTTGTTGGTGATAGCGCAAATAACTTCAAACGCGTTGTAGCTCATAGACATGACTTGGCTTTGAAGCCTCCAGTGAAAACTGCGATGAATGTCTTACAAGAAAACGGATTCATGGTGGACTGTGTTGGCAAGATTGGTGATATCTTTGATGGTTATGGCGTCGTTAAGACACAAAAGACATCTTCTAATGAAGATGGTATGGATAAAACTATTGCGGAAGCCAGAGATTTTGATTTCGAAGGCTTATGCTATGTTAATCTCGTGGAATTCGATAGTGAATATGGTCATAGAAGAAATCCAATCGGTTATGGCGAATGCTTAGAAGCCTTTGATAAACGCCTTGCTGAACTCATGAAATACCTCAAGGATGATGATCTTGTCATCGTGACCGCTGACCACGGAAACGATCCAACATGGTATGGAACAGACCACACTCGTGAAAAAGTTCCTCTCTTAATGTATTCTCCATCTTTAAAGAAAGGTCGCCTCTTAGATGAAAGATTAACATTTGGTGACATTGGTGCGACCATCTTAAAGAACTTCGGATTGAAGAAACCTGGCAATTTGTTAGGCGAACCAATCGAAGAATTATTTGAATAAAAAAAAGTTTATTTATAATAAATAAAGAGTTGCTTCGGCAACTTTTTTTGATAAAGAAATCAATTTTTGCCCCTATGGAATTGGTAGGAGGTATTTTAATAATGGAAAAATTTAAGACTGAAAGAAATGATTATGGCTATGTGTCATCTAAGTATTCAATTAGACAAGATGGGATGAGAGACCAACTGGATTGGATCAAGAGGCAGCTCGAGTATTTTGCGTTCGCCGAGAAATACAACTTGAGATACGACTTGAAGCAAGGTGAGATTTATGAGTTTGATTGGGGCATCAATGTGAACGCAGAATTTTCAAATAGACATTATGGAGTAGTCCTTGCTGACTCCGATATTTTCAATCCTCTCGTGACTGTCTGTCCGCTCAAAACTAACCATGGAGGGGCCCATCCAAAAAGCGATGTGGATTTAGGTTTTGTGGCTGAGTTAAACTCCACAAAATCGACTCTAGCAGTGGTGAATCAAATAAGGACATTAGACAAGCTCAGAATGTACACAAGAAGAGCCATAGGATTGTGTGACGGAAGCAATAAACATGACCAAAATGATTATGATAAAATGATAGTTATGAGGTTAGAAAACAGCAAGCTAAATATGATCAAACAAGCCTATATTAAGTATCTTTCCGGAGAAGAAACTGAATAAGTGGTGGACACAATTAGTAGCAAATTAGTACATTTTCCCCCAAAAATGAATCCGCAAATGTGTGGAAAAGTAAGGTCCGGATTTGTGGATTTCTATGTGGATAATTAATAACAATACATAAAAAGTATGAATATATCTTACTTTCTATATTATCTGGTTAACATAATGGCAATTATGCGAAGTTCATATATTTGCGTACTTTTACCCCTTCTGATTGTGGAGACATAAAAAAACGCATCTTTGCGGATGCGCTTCATTTTTCTTTAATTATTATAAATATTGTTTGAAACAATTATAGGTTAATGGATTTTCTATCGATTTATTGTTCTCTTGGAGATAATCTTTATTGGCTTGAAGAACAATTTTGAACCCTTGATCAATGTCTTTTAACATGGCGTTAATCAAATCTGTTGAGTCAAAACCTCTTGTCGGTTCAATCTTATCTGAGGCATAAATAATCTTTGCCATTTGGCTCATATTTTCATTTCCTGTGGCGTGATATTTTATGGCATCAAGCATGTCTTTATCAGTTACGCCAAATAAGTCTCTAGCTAAGACTGCTCCAGCAAATTGATGATACGCAAACTCTGGGTATTCAGCGTATTCTGGGAAATTGTTTTTGGTGAGTTCTTTTTGTTGTTCAAGGGAAATTCCTTTTCCGAGGTCATGCAAGAAACCCGCCATAAAGACATCTAAGGGATTTTTCACATTATTGGCCTTGGCTATTTGATAAGCTAATTTAGCCACGGACTTTGAATGATTAAATCTATGAGGATTCAACATTGCCTTAATCGCTGACATTCCCTCATATAAATCGTTTTCCACAATATAGAAAAGAACTTCATCAGGAACGTTGTATTTTTTGAGATGACGGATTTCAGTACTATCAGCGTCGATTCCACCACCGTCAATTTTGCTCATATTATATTCTATAATATTATCTTCTTTTGGCTCATATCCTGGCCTTGTAAAAAAGACTATTTTGGCTAACGTGGACAATTCTTTAGCGCTTTGCCAGCGATGAAATTCATTAACTTGATCAACACCGATTAAATAATAGAGATTATCCTTGGGATATTTTTCTTTGAAATACTTTACAGTATCAATCGAATAATTGGTGTCTTTTCCACTATTGATTTCAAATTCGTCAATGGAAAGATGCTCTTTACCCTTCAAAGCTAACTGCAACATATTGATTTTGTCGCTTACAGGAGCGGAACTCTCTTTCCACACTGAAATACGTGCCGGAACAAAAACAACCTCTCCATGGAGCGTTTTGGCGGCTTTTTCCGCCATATTTATATGCCCGTTATGCACGGGATCGAAGGCACCACCAAAAATTATTCTATTCATTACTTGCGAAGTTTGATTTTATGATTCTCTTTGCTGTAGCGGTAAAGAACAATAACTCTTCCCACTACTTGAACGATGTCAGCGTTTAACTTGCTAGATAAATCTAGAGCGATTTCCATAATTGGGTTAACCACCGCTTTCATAACATCGATTTTAATTAATTCTCTAGCCGTTAAAGCTTTATCGAGCATAGCAATAACTGTATCGCTTATTTCATTCTTACCGATTTGGTATTTGGTTTCTAATGTGCTGGCTATAGCCTTTAATTGCCTTTTTTCATTGGAAGTTAACATATTCTTATCTCAACTTTGCTAATGATTCTTTTAAGGCTGAGCCTTTGGGGAACATCACTCTGATGATTTGGCCTTTAGCAGGGAAAGAAATCCATCCTAAACCTTCGATGGAGATGTCATGCATCTCACCATCGTTTTCCATGGTATATTCGAAGAAGTCGTAATCACGGAAGGACGTAATTCTTTCACTGACTGGTCTTAAGCTACGCTTTCTGTTATTTTCTTCGATGAAGTCCATAACTTTATCAGCGGATAATTTCTTAATTTCCATGGCTTCCGCACAATAGAATTTAATAGCGGTTGGTTTACCTGAATATAATTCAAAGTACGCTAAGGAACCGACAGCCAAAGCATCACCTTTTGCTAAGGTACGATAATGAGTTTCAATTCTTCTCCTTGGGACGATCAATTTTTGGACATCCTTTTCCACTTTGCTCATTACTGATGTGGCAAGAGAGAATCCAGGAAGTTCATATAAGAATGAAGAATTGCTTAATGGGATGCTCATCACCTTGATGTTTGTGCCACGATAGTTTTCGCTCTTGATTGGCCATCTGGTGTTATTGACATAATGCTTAAGCATCTTATTGATTAAAACAGTCTTACCTGAGCTCTTAGAACCGATGAGATAGATGTCATGAGCTTGTCTGGCTTCATTGAATTTATCCATCAACGCTTTGATGTCGACATCATTATCGTTGCCTAAGATTGTCACGGAATCTGGAACGATACCGAATTCTGTAAATCTTTCAGTAAGGAATCTAGCTAAGACTTCTTCTTTAATTAAAGAAGAGAATAAGTCTTTATGAGTTCCAATGACCGCAACCTTTAAATCCTTAAGCTTTTTCGCGACTTCTGGATTTAAAGAACCATTGAAGGTGAAAAGGTCAACGACCCAAATGATGAAAGCATCCGTTGCTACAGCATCATCTAAAATCTTTGTGGTTGCTTTATCGATGTTTTGTTCCAGGGCACCAGTATTGATGCCTTTCATGATGTCAAAACACTTTTGACAATAGAGAACTTGATTTCCACCATTGAAATCTTCAAGGAGTTCAGCATCAATAAAGCCTCTTTCCTTGTTCTTCTTGCTTTGGAGCACAGCTCCACAGTTGTAACATCTTAATACTCTTCTAACCTTTCCCATAAATTTCCCTCCAATCTATTAGGTTGCCTCTTTTGGCATGATATTTTCTGATCTTTCTTCCGAAGAATCTATTGAAGTGCGTGGTCCATTGATCTTCTTTGACGATTTTATCTGTTAAGATAACTCTTAGACCCGCTCTCTTTGCAGCGGCCACATCAGTAATCATTTGATCACCGATGAACATGATTTCATCTTTGTTCCATCCATGCTTTTTGATGAATTTTCTAATTCTAAAGCCGAATGGTTTAGCCGCGCTATTAATGTATAAGAGATTTAAATCGTTCGCGTATGTACTCACTCGTTTTCCGCTATTGTTAGAAACAATAACTGGAAGAATCCCCGCCTCTTGAATCTTCTTAATCAATTCCTTAGCTCTTTCTGTGGGATGATAAAGCTTGTAACTATCAAGAGTATTATCCAAATCCATCAATAGAATTTTGACATTTTGTTGTTTATAGAATCCAACATCTATTTCATAGATGGATTTTGCGACAGCGAAGGGGATATACTTATTTTTCATACGTTACAACTTAATTATAAAAGAAAAAGTCTAATAAAGATAGACTTTACTATTTCACCAAGTTGCATTTTTCCATTTTTAGAAAATAGATGTATAAACATTTTGTGAATAGGGTGAATATTTGATCACTATTATTATCAATCGTCTATCAACAACATAAAAAGCCCATCATTTTGACGGGCTAATTATGGATATTTGCTATTCTAATAATCTACTAATAATCTACTAATTACAATGAGCAACATACAGAGTATGTTTATTCATCATCATCGTCGATATCGAAGATGGAGATTTGCTCGAAGGTTTTTTCTTCCTTCTTTTTCTTCTCATGTGGTTCTTTTGGAGTCACAACTTCGGGTTCAACTTCCACTAATGGAGTGTTTTCCTCAAGTGTTTCTGGTTGTGGTTCTTCAAACAAGGAAGTCTCTTCTTCTTTTTCGACACGAACAGGTTCTGGTTTTGGTTCTCTTTCCACTATTGGTCTAGCAACTGTCTTCTTATTGATGACCTCTAAATTTGTGTCATAGACACAAGCAACATGAGTCTTGCCTGGAATGTCGATATTTTTCTTTGCATAGCGGGCTTCAGTTTGACGGAAGTCATCGATGACTAAGCGGTAGATACTGCGATCATTGAGATAGAGATTTAATTTTATTAAATCTAATTCTTTACTTATCTTAATTGCACCAATAACTCTATGTTGGTCGCCTTTGAAGGATGGACAGATTTCCTGAGTCTTTCCTAGACGCGCGGTGCGTGTCATCTTATTAATATCAAATACTCTTTGATGTCCTTTGTCGGTAATGATGGCAAATTTGCCTCTTTCGCCCTCATCAAAGGCCAATAATGCTGCAGCTTGGGATTTACCTAATCCGGAGATAGATTTCACGCCACCGGCCTTGGTTCCGAGAATGCTGAGTTCATTTTCATTATAGAAGGAAGCAAATCCATTACTTGTAATAACAAGTAAGTCACTATTACCTGATAAGATTTGCACTCCGACCACTTCATCATTACTCAAGAGCTTCATACATTTCGCTGGACGTGAACGTTTGAAGGTTTCTAAGGAGTTGAGACACATACGTTTAATCTGCCCAAACTTGGTCAAGAAAGCGAGATAAATATCGTTTCTAATCTGATGGACAGCAATGGCTTTAATAATCTTTTCGCCTGGGCCTAAAGTAATCAAATTATTGATGTGAACACCTTCATCTTTAAAACGATTTTCGGTGAGTTTATGGACGGGAACAACGAGATAGTTACCTATATTTGTAAAACAAATAAGGTAATCAGTAGTTAAAGCCCTACCTACAGTGATGAGGACGTCGCCATCTTTTAAACCTGGTGTGGCATCATCGCCCGAACCCTTAAATGACTTGAAGGAAGAACGTTTGAGATAACCATCTCTTGTGACGACAACGATGGTTTCTTCTTCAGCGATTAATTGACGTTTATCAACCTTTTCTTCTTCCTCTTTTTCAGCAATGACTGTTCTTCTATCATCACCATATTTTTGGGAGATTTGTTTTAAGTCTTTGATTAAAACACGATTCAATTTATTTGGATCAGAAAGGATGCCTTCGAGTTCTTCGATAAGACTGACGAGTTGTTTTCTCTCGTTTTCTAAAATCTCTTCATCGGTATGACTCAATTTGTATAAAGGCATGGTAACGATAGCTTCCGCTTGTTCGTTACTAAAGCCAAAATGCTTCATTAAATTGACTTTACTATCCGCTTTATCTTTACTCTTTCTGATGATTTCAACGACTTCGTTAATATAAAGCGAAGCTTTAATTAAACCTTCAACGATATGGAGTCTAGCTTTGGATTTATCGAGGTCAAATTGACTCTGTCTAGTGACGACATCAACTTGGTGATCGATGTAGCTATCAATGAAGTCTAATAATGTTAATGTTCTTGGTCTTCCATTGACAATAGCCACCATGTTGGCGGAATAGGAAGTAACTAAAGAGGTTTTGCTCTTTAGATATCTTAAAAGTAAGTCGACTTTGGCATCTTTTTTACAATCAATAGCGATTCTAATGCCTTTATAATCGGATTCATCACGGACTTCAATTAAACCATTAACACTCTTGGAGTGGATAATTTTGTCTATTTCATAGACAAGGTCTTTTTTCACCACTTTATAGGGAATTTCTGTGATGATAATTTGTTGTCCTTCTTTATTTGAAACGATTTCTGTTTTGCTAGCGACTTCCACTTTTCCGCGGCCTGTTAAATAAATATTTCTCAAGCCTTCGGATTGGTAAATAGTACCACCACCGGGGAAATCAGGACCTTTGACAAATTCCATTAAATCTTCACTTGTCGCAGTTTTGTGACCAATGCGATAAATGACAGCATCAATGACTTCTCTAAGGTTATGAGGTGGGATTTCAGTTGCTAAAGCAACTGCGATACCTTCTGTACCATTACATAATAAGTTTGGAAAACGTGATGGTAAAACTACTGGTTCCCATTCTGTATCATCGAAGTTTAACTGCATGTCAACAGTTTTCTTTTCGATGTCACGAACCAATTCGTTACTTAGTTCACTGAGTCTAGATTCGGTATAACGATAAGCCGCTGGTTGGTCACCATCGATGCTACCATTATTACCTTGGAAATCGATTAAAGGATATCTGACTTTCCAGTCTTGGCTCATACGAGCCAAAGCTTCGTAAATTGAAGTATCACCATGAGGGTGGAAAGTACCCATAACCGCACCAACGGTATGAGCGCATTTCTTTGTGGGTTTATTAAAGGTGTTCCCACTTCTATACATGGAGAAGATGATTCTTCTTTGAACTGGTTTTAAACCATCTCTCACATCAGGAATAGCACGATCTTGAATGACGTATTTAGCATAGGTGGCATATCTATCACCCATAACATCTTCAAGGGGTTCAACGGAGATCTTCTCAACGATTTGTTCGATTACTTCTTCAACTTTTTTCTTAGCCATCGTTATTTGACCTCCTTCACAAATGTATCAACTTCGTTGAAGTTGACATTCTCTTCAACCCATTTCTTTCTCGAAGAAGTGTCTTTGCCCATAAGGACAGAAACACGATTATCCGCGAGAAGAGGATCTTCGATATCAACACGGATTAATAATCTGGTCTTTGGATCCATAGTTGTTTCTTTTAACTGGATAGCATCCATTTCACCTAAACCTTTATATCTCGAGACTTTATATCCCGCACCGATGCGTTTTTTGCCAGCTTCTAATCCTTCATCGTCCCAAGCATACTCTTGTTTCATCTTATGGTTCTCTTCTTTATATATCCTATATAAAGGAGGTACGGCAATATAGACATGTCCAGAGGTAATTAAAGGACGCATATAGTGATAGAAGAATGTCAAAAGCAAGGTTTGAATATGAGCACCATCGGTATCAGCATCGGTCATGATGATGATTTTGCCATAATGGATATCGTCAATGTCAAAAGCTTGTCCAAAACCTGCACCAATTGTGTTGATGATGGTTGCGATTTCCTCATTTTTGAGAACTGCACTAACTGGCATACCATCAGTATTTAATGGTTTACCACGAAGTGGTAAGATTGCTTGATGCAATCTATCTCTACCTTTTTTCGCACTTCCACCAGCGGAATCACCCTCAACGATGAATAATTCGTTTTTGGCATAATCCTTACTTTGAGCAGGAGTTAATTTATCGGATAAGATGACTTGTTCTTTCGCTTTTTTAGCACTGCGAGCTTCATCTTTCGCTTTTCTAGCAGCGATTCTAGCGGTTTGGCTATCTAAACACTTTTTAATGAGTAAAGAAGCCACTTCTCTATTCTCAGTTAAATAATAAGTAAACTTATTATAGATAAAGTTTTGCACAATGTAGGTTGCTTCGTTGGTTCCTAATTTACCCTTAGTTTGACCCTCAAACTGGAGGATTTTTTCAGGAATTTTTAGGGATAAAACAACGGTGATACCCTCTCTGACGTCGTTACCATCGAGTTTCTTACCATGCAAAATATTGTTGTTTTCACCAAAATCATTGACCGCACGAGTGATACCCATTTTGAAGCCTTGTTCATGGGTTCCACCGTCTCTTGTTCTGATGTTATTGGCATACGAAAGGATGGTTTCGTTATAGTCTTCTAAGCAGAATTGGAGAGCGAGTTCAGTGCTAATTCCGGTCTCTTCATCGACATCAGAAAAATAAGCAATTGGGGTCAATGGACGTTTGTTAGCATTTATGCTAGAGACGTATTCAACAAGACCATTTTCAAAGTAGAATTCCTCATTATCACCGGTTCTTTCATCGATTAAAACGAACCTCACACCTTTCATCAAAAAGGCGGATTCTTTGAGGTGGCCAGCGATAATATCACGCTTGAATTCCACGGTAGAGAAAACGGTTGGATCAGGTTTGAAACGCACTGTAGAACCATGCTTCTTAGTATTGCCTAATGTCTCTAATGGAACAGTGATATGACCACCATTTTCGAACTTGATATGGTATATAGTACCATCTTTATAGATGGTAGCATCAAGATATGTACTTAAAGCGTTGGTGACAGCAGCACCGACACCGTGCATACCACCAGCTGATTTATAAACGGCATTATTGAACTTACCACCAGCGTGTAATTCTGTGAAAACTAACTCGACAGCTGGTCTTCCAGTTTCTTTGTTGATACCACAAGGAATACCACGACCTTCATCCTGGACGGAACATGAACCGTCTTTGTGGATGGTAACGATAATCTTGTCACCAAAACCAGATAAAGCTTCATCGACAGCGTTGTCTACGATTTCCCAAACTAAATGATGGAGACCATAAGAGTTCGTGGAACCGATGTACATTGCCGGTCTTTTTCTGACACCTTCAAGCCCTTGCAAAACATGAATGTCGTCAGCAGTATATGAGGTTTTAATATTATTATTTGCCATATAGTTATTTCCTAAATCGCTTTTAATTATAATCAAAAATCGTTGAAATAATAAAGTTATTTAGTGTAATATATGTGGGTATTTATAGGAGGCAAATTATGAATATATTAACAATTAATATATTAGTCGTAATATTTTGTTTAACGATTGGATACATTTTTGGATCGATTCCTACTTCAGTGTGGGTTGGAAAGATTTTCTTTCATCAAGATCCTAGAGATTATGGTTCCCACAATGCCGGTGGCACAAACGCTGGTAGACTTTGGGGCAAAAAAGTCGGTTTTGTCATTATCATGCTCGATATGATTAAGACCATTGCGCCAGTTTATGCGATGTGGGCAATCTTAACTTTTGTCAAATTTGATTATAAAGGCATCACTGATTTTGGTTATGTCGATACTGTCATGAGACCATTAATCGCTGATGTGAAGACATTCTACACAGCCGCGAATGGCAATTATGCCATTCAATGGCCAATTTACTGGATCGTTGCCGTTGGTGTGATGGTGGGTCACTGCTGGCCGATGTTTGCTGGATTCAAAGGTGGTAAGGCTGCCTCTCAATTCATGGGCATCACCGTTATGACAAGCTGGATGTTAGGTTTCTTACCAGGTTTCTTCTATCTTGGAACATTAAAATGGAAGAAGATGGTTTCCTTCTCTGCGATTTGCCAAGCGATATTCGTCTCCACAATCTGCTGGATTTGGGCAATTCTCATCATGATTCCTAATTTCATCCCATCAGACCTCAAATGGTTACCGATGTACGGACCATGTTTAAATCCAAACTGGGTCTATGCCACAGTGGTCACATTCTTAGGTATTGTTATGGTCATCAGACACCATGAAAATATCAAGAGAATTATTGCTGGTACTGAAAGAAAAATCACTTGGATGAAATAAAACATACAAGTAGATAATTAGTATAAAATTAGTAGATTACCTAGATTTATCTAGGTTTTCTTTTTATCTTATTATGATAATTTGCAGGTTATGAGTATTATTGATTCTCGTTTTAAGGCCTTTTAAGGCTTGTTTTTAGACCGTTCTAGAGAAGAGATTTATCGTTCCTCGTTTCCACCATTTTCGTGCCTTAAATCGCCTGTTTTGAAAGAGACAGATTGACATCTAGATAAAATAAAAGAGACCCAATTAAGGATCTCGATTATTGTTTGCTCAAACTTATTGTTTGTTCATGTTTCTCATGATTTCGCGGATTTGTTTTTCGCTGGGTGTACGACCCATTTGTTGGAACATAACGCGAATCATCTTTTCATTGATGGGAGGGTTCTTTTCGATTTGTTTTTTCAAAACATATCGAGCAATGAAGAATCCGGCCACACCACCGACGATGAATAAACCGATAAGAGAGAAGATAAAGACTACTGTGTTAATTTCAAACATGTTTCAGTCTCCTTAGGCTCTGCTATCGTATTCGCCGTTGTCTGTGCGGACTAAGACGACTTCACCTTCGCTGATAAATAATGGAACACGGACGGTGATACCAGTTTCAAGCTTCGCTTCTTTGGTGGCTTTGTTGACTGTGTCACCACGAACTGCGGGTTCACATTCCACGATTTTTAAAGCGACTTTAGCTGGTAAGTTGACATCGAGGACTTCGCCTTCATATGATGTGATTTCAACGATCTCATCACCCTTTAAGAATTTGGATTCCCATTCTAAGCGGCTCTTTGAGATTTCGATTTGCTCATAAGTTTCTTGATCCATGAACACTAAGAAGTCACCGGAGTCATATAAATATTGCATGGCTTTCTTATCAAGACGAATATTTTCAATGGCGTAACCACTGTTACGAGACATTTCGGTGACGCTACCAGTTCTCATATTTTTAACTTTGAGAGCAGCGACCATCTTTCTCATAGCGGTTTTGTTTAACAAAATGTCTAACACTTTGTAGATGTTACCATCTTCAATGAAATAATTACCTGGTCTTAATTCTGTAACATTAATCATGTTTTTAGGCCCCTTTCTTATAAAATTTCCTTTGATATTATATCAAACTATTATTCTTTAACAAATTATTTTGTTTTAATTGGCTTCTCCACGATTTTTGAATATCTTCTTAAAGCGTATTCTCCATCGTGACTTTCCCCAGGAATCATTCTGGAATTATCTCCTAAGTCAGTGATTCTGGTTAAACCCGCTTTGAAGAGATAATCAAAGATTTCTTCCCTATCTTTAATGCCCTTATTAACTGAAGCGGTTTGTAACAAATTCTTATTTCCCTTAAGGGCATCAATAATCTGATCCTTATATAAAGGCTTAATCCAAACATTCTGGAACATATAGGAAAGTTCTAATATTTGATTATCGATAACTCTAATTGAGACTCCATCTTGTTGATAGATTTCATCTCCATGACCCTCTAATTTCTCGTTATACAATAAAATTGTATTTTTGGCTTTCATGGTTAGTGGTAAGGATTTCATCTCCACACTAGTTTTCGCTAAGATGGGCAAGAATCTCTTGGCGAGTTCATGGCAATCTTTAATATCTTTAGTGTTCACAAAGATACCTTGTGAAGAAGAGCAGAGTAATTGATTGGTCATACATATGGATGTAGCAAGCGCGGATAATTCTTCATCTGTCACATTCATATCAACATAACTGAAAGATATCTTGTGACCCCAGATGATTAATGAAGAATGGATATCCACAAATTCTCTAGCTGCTTTAGCGGCGACATCTCCGCCCCACACAATTGTGGCGTCACATATCGCGGATAATTGCTTAATTGTGTCGATTTCCACACTTGGTATGTCAAAGACATAAATATATTCTTTAAGCCTTGGTTCGATATCGATTAATTCTTTTAACAAAGTGACTGATAAGCCATTATCTCCACTGGGAAGTTTTAAAACATTGATGTTACCAACAAGTAATCCTTCAATCACGCTATAGGCAGGCAAGAGATCAACATTTCCTGCAGCGATGTGGAACAACACTCCCAAAGGACGATATTCTCTTGTTGTATTAGCGTCTAGTTTCTGTTCGCCTTTGATCAAGTCTCCAAGTTCAACATCTACTTTTCTTTGAAGACCTTCTTTAGAGAAATAGGAAGCATATTTTTCCAACATTGAATAAGGGATATTTAAAGAGTTGAGTAAAGGCAAAGCGATATCATCATACTCATGATTCATCACTTTTTGATATAGCTTATCACAGGCATTTATGACTATGTCATATGTTGGATAAGGAGTCTCTTTAAGTGTGCGATAAATATCGCCTTTAAGACTCTCTATAAGACGAAGTTGCTCGCTATTTTCAAATAGTTCACCACGATACAAAACCATAGTCTATTTTCCTTTCAATATCTCTTCCGCTCCGGCAGCACAGGTCTTGATGTCATCGATACCACTACGGCCAAGAATTTCTAACCATGCGGTTTTGACACCACATTCGCATTCCTCTTCATGTATAATTCCTAAATCATCAGTCATCACCGATAAAATCGGTGTTCCTTTAAGCATTGGTGCTAATAAATTAATTAAACCAACTTCACCAGGCTTTACTGGCTCTAAGGTACTGACATCTCTAATGATGATTCTTCCATAGTTAGGGATGTGGAAATGATGATTTCGACAATCTGTATAGAGTATAGGATGTTCCACCGCTCCAAAGAATTCAAAGATATGTTTATCATCAATACCTAAAACCTCATATGCGAGGTCATAAAAGGCTTGTTTATCGACTTTTTCTTTATAGAAGGATTTCCATCCACCACCCAGTCCTAAGATCGATCCTTTGGGCAGTTTGAATGTTAATCCTTTATCTTTCATCTGCTGTAACAAGAAATATGTATATGCTGGGAATCCCATAGTTCTCACTGGAGTTTTTCCTTTGGAAAACTTGATGAGTTTTTGCTCGATGTTGTCTAAGTCAACTTGATAACCGTCTTTTGCCCATCTAATCGCGTATGTTTTGCTCTTCGCTGGAGCGGTAAAGGTGAATCCCCAAGCGGTTTTTGCCACCGCCTTGTCGTTCCCTTTATGGGGCTCATAACCAAAGATGACATAATGATGGAGTTTTAATGACCATATTTTATGATAAGAGAATACTCTTCTTACCATATTCCAACCACGGAAGATATCTCCCATAGTTAAACCGATATGAGAAACATTCTTCCCACTTGTGCCACTGGAAGTAGCTTTGACGACATATTTGTTTTCTTTATAAGAATACAAAACGTGATGTTTGAAATATAAAGTAGGAATAAAAGGAATCTCACTGATATCTTCAAATTCATAAGGTGAGAAATTCATCTTATCGAGAAGCGCTTTGTAGTCTTTGTTATGCTCATAATGGAAGATGCAGTTCTCTTTCATCGCGCGATAAAACAAAACATCATCCAGCTTGTAGATGTTTTTCTTCTTGGTTTTAAATAGTTTATTTGCGTAACTCATCTTATTTCATTATTTTAACAAAATAATTGGTTACATCATATAATTCTTTCTCTCTTCCTCTATGGTTGTGGTGTCTTCATGACCGGGATATACGAGTGTTTCTCCGGGTAATGAGAGGATTATTTTTAAGGACTGTTCGAATAGTTCTGGTTTAGAGGTGATGAAGTCCATACGACCCACACTACCTTTGAATAATGAGTCGCCAGAGAATAGTACTTTGCTATCTGGGAGATAAAAACAAACAGACCCTTCTGTGTGATAAGGAGTTTTAATCACTTGGATTTTCTCTTCCAACAAATCTAATTCTTCCCAATCTTTTAAGATTGTGGGTTCGGTTTTAACCGTTACATCTTTTCTAGAGAAGCGGTCGCTACAATTGAGATGAGGGTTCTTTAATAGTCTTTCATCTTCTTCGGAGATATATATTGGACAGTCATAGTATTTCAAAAGGATGTTCACTCCCACGATGTGATCAAAGTGTCCATGGGTAAGTAAAATGCCTTTAAGATTTAGCTTATGGCTTTTGATGTAATTTAAAATCTTGTCATCATTGGCTCCTGGGTCGATGACAACACAATTATTCTTGCTATCGCTAATGAGATATGCGTTGGCGGCAAGCTCGAATATTTCGCTATATATAAATGGGATTATTTTCATATTTCTTTATAAAGAAAAAATAGGCACGAGCCTATTATTTTTTCTTCTCACGATGAACAGTAACTTTTTTACAACGTGGGCAGTATTTCTTTAATTCAAGACGCTCAGCGTGTTTCTTTTTATTCTTCGATGTGAGATAGTTTTCCTCACCACATACGGTGCATTTTAATGTTAATGAGATACGTTCTTCTTTTTTTGCCATAGACAATAATCTCCTTAATAAGCGCTTAATATCTTAACATGTATAAAGATTTATGAAAAGCATAATTTTAGGAAATTTTACAATGTAAATATGTGCCACATTTTTACCGCTAATGTTATAATGACCACATGACAAAAAGAAAAGACACTAGACCAGTCTCCATTAATGGACTTACTTTAGGCGGACAAGACAAAGTTTTAATCCAATCAATGTGTAACATTAAAACGGAGAATTATCAGGAAGTAATCAAACAGATTAATGAATGCGCCGCTCTCGGTGCTGATTTGATGCGCGTGTCTGTCATGGATGAAAAAGATGCCGAAGCGATTAAAGAAATCAAAAAAGGTATTAAAATACCTTTAGTGGCAGATATCCACTTCGATTATCGCCTTGCTTTACTTGCTATGGCTAATGGTGTTGATAAAGTCAGGATCAATCCTGGAAACATCGGTTCCATTGATAAAATCAAACAGGTTGTGGATATGGCCAAAGAAAAACATATTCCCATCCGCATCGGTGTGAACTCCGGTTCTCTTGATAAAGAAGTCCACGATTATTCCACGGAATATACCGCCGCTAAACTTGTAGAATCCGCAAAGAAACATGTTGATATTTTAGAGAGCTTAGGCTTCCATGATATCGTTATTTCCCTTAAGGGAAGCAATGTCAAAGAAACAGTTACGGCTTATCGTTTAGCTAGTGAAGCATTCCCCTACCCTCTCCATTTAGGAATTACTGAAGCCGGATTCAAAGAGATATCAGTTATCAGAAGCGCAGCGGGCTTGGCCCCATTGCTCTTAGATGGTATTGGCGACACAATCCGCATTTCTATCTCTGGAGATCCAAGGGATGAAATCATTGCGGCAAAGAGATTATTACATGATTGCGACTTATATCCTAACTATCCCACTTTAGTGGCTTGCCCCACTTGTGGAAGAACTCAAGTTGATGTTCAATCCTTAGCAAGAAAGGTTATGGATTATTTAGAAACCACAAATAAACCCATTCATGTTGCTGTTATGGGCTGCGTGGTCAATGGTCCAGGTGAAGCCAAAAATGCTGATATTGGTATTGCCGGCGGAAACCATGAATATGTTATCTTTAAAAAAGATAAGGTTATTAAAAAAGTCCCAGAGGACATCGCCTTTGAGACCTTAAAAGAAGAAATTGATAAGTTCTAAAAACTATCTTTCCAACCTTCAATAAACTTGCCATCTTTAAGCATTTGAATCTCTTGCTTATAAGGTGGCTTTTCATTTATATAAGGTGTTTCTAATACCTTTGGTATTCCATTTAATAATGGATGATGGACATATTTGTTGAGAGTTTCAAATCCGATAAAACCGTAGCCGAGGTTCTCATGTCTATCTTTATGTGCACCTTGAGGATTCTTACTATCGTTGATGTGTAACACTAGTAACTTATCTAAACCAATTATTCTATCGAATTCTTTTAGAATTCCATCGACATCATGGACATCATAGCCAGCATCAGAGATATGGCATGTGTCTAAACAGACACCGAGTCTTTCTGGATAATGACATTTATCAATAATCGCTCTTATCTGTTCAAAAGTGATGCCGATTTCACTGCCTTTTCCCGCCATTGTTTCAAGGGCGATTTTGACATCGGTATTATCATTTGATAATACAATATCAAGACATTCCGCGAGATTATCAATACCAGCATCAAATCCTTGGTTCACATGAGCGCCTGGATGAAGAACTAAAATCTTGCAACCAAATCCAGCGGTTCTTTGAATCTCACTACCGATGACTTTAATTGATAAATCAAAAAGATCCTCTCTAGTCTTATTGGCGCCGTTGATGATGTATGGAGCGTGAACTACGATTTTGCTTTCATCTATGCCCATTTCTTTAATGAGTTTTCTTCCTTCCTGAATTTTTAATTCAGACAAAGGCTTACGATATGAGTTTTGGGGAGCGCCAGTATAAAACATAAATGTGTTAGCACCATAACTTAAAGCTTCTTTCACACTACCTTCATAGAACTCTGGTCCATTCATTGAAACGTGACTGCCGAGGAACAATTTATAATCATCCATAGTGATACCTCTCGTGTATTTAACTAAAAGTTATGATAACATAGTTTAGGTATGAAAGTAGAAATTTTAAAACCATGTGCTTATTGTGCGGGTGTCAGCAACGCTATTAAAATGGCAAAGACTGCACGCTCAGAACATCCTGATAAAGAAGTATATGTTTTGGGAATGCTTGTTCATAACAACTTTGTTGTTAGTCATTTAGAGCAACTTGGTATTAAGACTTCTTACGATATAAAGGACATCCCTGATGGATCAGTTATTATCTTTTCTGCGCATGGTCATAAAGTTGAGCTAGATGCTATCGCTAAAGAGAAAAAACTCATTGTTTATGATGCTGTTTGTCCTAAAGTTCAACATAACTTAGATTTGATTAAAGAAAACCTCGCTCAAGGCCACTATATCATCTATATTGGACAGTCTGGACACCCAGAGGCAGAGGCATGTTTATCACTTAGTAATAAAGTGATACTATATACTAAAAATATACTAATAAATAACCAATTAATTTTTGATGAATCTCCACTAGTTATTAATCAAACAACCCTTAATATTTTGGATATTGAAGACATTAGAAAAGATATTTTGAGTGTCTTTCCACATGCTCGTATCGCGGATGAAATATGTGGCACTACTCGTTTGAGACAAGAAGCCGTTTGCAATATCGATAAGGATGTTGACCTCATCATTGTTGTAGGTGATGTCAATTCTAGTAATACTAGAAGACTATTAGAAATCGCTAAGCAAGTACATCCAGAAGTCGCTTCTATAATGATTGCTAATTATGATGAGTTAGATAAAACCTTATTGAAAAATAAAAACCACATCGTCATCTCTAGCGGTGCATCGACACCTTTAGAAATCATCGATGAGGTTTATAACAAGTTAATTAATTATTGAATTACCTTTGGTAACTTTTCATGATCCACAGTCATTATTTCTAATGTTGGATCATATGATAGGAGAATGTTCTTCATGGTCGGCATGAAGATTTTTTCTATTTCGTGAGGCATATCGAGATAATTAAACTTCGCATTCACGATATCCCTGCGCACGTAATGAGGAGCATCGCCAGAAATATAGATATCGCAGCCTTCTTCTTTTGCTAAACGCCAACCACGACTTCCGCCTCCACCGACAATACCGACTTTTTTAACGTTTTTAGACCCGCTGTTAATCAATAGAGCGTAATCAACATTAAATATCGTTTTGGCTTTTTTGGCGAATTCTTCGGCCGATATGGAAGACTCGAGTTCTCCGATTCTCATCATCGGATCTTTCATGGGTGCATACACATTAATGAGACCAAGAGCTTTGCTAAGCGCGTCATTCATCCCGCCTTTTCCGGTATCAAAGTTTGTGTGGAAGCTATAAACAGGGATGCCCATCTTATCAATTTCTTCAACCAATAAGCGTTTGCTCTCATCATATTTAAGAACCCTGGCTCTAGTGCCATAGATGAATGGATGATGGGTGATGATAACATCAGGTTTAAACTTTATTACTTCAGGCAAGACTTCCCAATCTAAATCCAAAGATAAAAATATCTTTTGCACTTTGTCAGGTTTCTTTCCGGTCATTAAGCCCACGCGATCATGATTCATCTTCGCGATTCTTTTTGGGAAACTCTTGGAAAGGTTTCTCAATATGACATTCATCTCTATCATAAGATGCTACTAATCCTCTCTTTTTCTTTAGAAAGTTCCACGATTCTCTTCTCTGGTAAATTCTTATTGGCTAAGAGTTTATCGATCTCATTAATACGGTTTTGGTATTTCTCTTTAAAGATTGCACTCTTCTCATTTCTGAGGATGGGGCCAAACTCTAAATCGTTTTCACCATAGAAGGCGACATCCGCACGGACGAATTTGATGATTTCATAGAAAATCTCATCTTCTCTCACCATCTTTTCGTCAGCGATGACAAAACCCATCTTACAGACTTCTTCACGCACTTTAGGGGTAGCGTTATGCGCATCTATGATAAGGGTTTCGATTTGATTTGTCTTATTAGGATATTTTTTTAAAATATCAATAATTGTGGATCCACCCATACCCGCAATGATTACTGTGTGGACCGTGGGAGGTAAATCCTTAATGCCATCGCTAAAAAGAGGGATGATATCATCTAGTAAGTCTTTTTCTTTGATGGCTTTGACCAAACGATTGTATGGTCCTTTTTTATTTTCTACTGCGTAGCCATGAGAAATGATACCGCCTTCAAATAAAGCGATAATTAATTTCCCGTGGTCCGCACCGATATCGGCAACCACTCCTTTAGGAACCATCTCATAAATGGTCTGTAAGCGTTCCGATAAGTAGTTCATTATAGTTTTTCCTTGTAGTCACCAAGTCTCTTACTTCTTGTGGGATGTCTGAGTTTCTTGATAGCTTTAGCTTCAATCTGTCTGATACGTTCACGAGTGACACCAAAGACTTTGCCAACTTCCTCTAAGGTTTTGGGGCAATGGTCATCTAAGCCATAACGTAAACGGATGACTTTTTCTTCACGTTCATTCAAATCTTTAAGGATGGAATATAATTCTTCTTTCAAGAGTTGTCTGGTGGTGAAATCGACAGGAGATTCACTTTCCTTATCTTCGATAAAGTCACCTAAATGAGAATCATCTTCTTCGCCGATTGGGGTTTCTAATGAAACTGGTTCGAGAGCGATTCTTTGGATTTCTCTAATTCTCTTAGGAGTTAATTCGCCACCCATCGCATCGGAGATTTCTTCCGCGGTTGGTTCACGTCCTAATTCTTGAATTAGTTGTCTTTGGATTCTCGTCATCTTGTTGATGGTCTCCACCATATGGACAGGAATACGGATGGTTCTAGCTTGGTCCGCGATAGCACGGGTGATAGCTTGTCTAATCCACCATGTCGCATAGGTTGAGAACTTATAACCTTTGGTGTAGTCGAATTTACCAACGGCTTTCATCAAACCGAGGTTACCTTCTTGGATTAAATCTAAGAATTGCATACCACGACCGACATAATGTTTCGCAATGTTAACGACTAAACGTAAGTTACAGTTGATTAATCTCTGTTTGGCTTCTTCATCACCTTCGAGAATCTTTTTGGCTAAGATTGGTTCTTCGGATGGCTTTAATAAATCGTATTTACCAATCTCTTTAAGATACATCTTAACGGAGTCATTGACTTTGACATCACCAGTGATGGTCATGTCTAAATGTTCAACGTCGATATCTTCCGCTTCGACATCTTCATCATCAGAGGAGAAGAAATCATCATCTGGTTCATCATCTTCGTTGAAATCCATATTGTTCTCATCGAATTCGACTTCCTTTTCTTCCTCTTCTTCTTCATCGGGATCACCGACTCTGACTTCGATATCGCTATTGGCAAAGAAAGCAATGAGTTCATCGACAGCATCATCATCTAATTCATAATTATTTAATGCATCGTATATTTCACTTTGGTTGATAAAACCATCCTTCTTACACTTCTTGAGAAGTTTCTTCTCAATTTCTTGGAGGGTTTTAATTTCATCTGCGCTTAAATCGACTTTTCTGGTTTCCACTTTTTTCTTCGCGGAAGCTTTCTTCTCAGTCTTCTCGGCCTTTTTAGGGGCTTTAGTTTTCTTTACTTCTTCTTTTTCTTCAAGCTTTTTTCTTCCCATGCTCATTTACCTTCTTTCTCATTTTTCTCTTTTTGCTTCATCTTCTTCATCTTGCGGCGATTGTATTCCGCCATGATGCGAGCTTTTTCTAACGGGTCTTTACCTTCAATTGATTGGGTGAGGACATCTTTTTGGAAGATTTTGTCCTTTTCATCTTCAATAGAAGATAAGAGGTTTTCTAACAATTCTTTTGTGCACTTATCATTGTGTGTCTTTTCAAATGATAGATTTGCTAATTCATTAATCATCTCATCTTTATTTGAGAGATCGCTCATCTCTAAGGAAGAGAGGAGATTGAATGCTGATAAGTCACTATTGGTTTTGACATAATCTACTATGTAGTTTGCGACTTGGCGGTAAACTTCATCGTAGAAGGAACCAATCTTATCTTCATAGAACTCCACTGCCTCAGGATTGTTTAACATCTGATATAAGAGTTCTTTTTCTGCGAGTTTCAATCTGCGGATTTCTTTTTCCTCTGGATTGAATGCCTTGATGGCTTCCATAGGATTCTCGTATTTCTTATTGGTTCTCGCATCATTTAACACTCCACGGATGGATTCAACATTGAATCCTGTGACATCGCTTAACTTTCTTAAGTAGGAATCTAATTCAAGTTGACTATCGATACCTAATAAAATAGGTATGAATTGTTTTACTAAAGCCTTCTTCTGTTCCACAGTAGTTAATGGATTAGTGTTCTTGAAATAATTCAAGGCGAAGTCCACTCTGGAGATGAGATTATTGAGATACGCACTAAGTGCGACTTCTCCATCTTGATTTAAGATTTCATCAGGATCTCTTGGATTGTTTTGGTTATCAACAATTCTAAGACTTAATCCAGCAGCGTTAAGAGCTTTACTGATGCTCATCATTGCTTCTTGTCCCGCTTTATCACCATCTAGACAAAGTCTAATTTCGACATTGAGGTTTCTTAATAAGGCAATGTGCTCGCTTGTAAGGGCTGTACCCATCGTGGCCACTGCACTATCAATACCGATTCTTGCTAAAGCAAAGACATCCATAAATCCTTCGCAAACATAGACGTAACCAACGCTTCTCGCTTTTTCTTTAGCGATGTGATAGTTATATAAAATCGCTGATTTGTGGAAAAGATATGTATCTTTGGTGTTGATGTATTTTGCATCTGGTCCATCCGCTATTCTTCTAGCGCTGAAACCGACGACATTTCCATCGGCATCACATATTGGAAAGATAACTCTACCCTGGTTTCTATCGATGTAAGAACCATTGCTAATGACACCAATACCAGTGTCTTCAATAGCCTTCACAGAGTTACCTTTATTTATTAAATAATCACAAGTACTTTTGCCATCTTTTTTAGCGTAACCTAATCTATATTTATTCCTTAATGCTGAGTCTAAGTGACGAGATTCAAAGTACTTCAATCCCGCTTCACCTTCTTCGGTGTTTAACGCGTATTGATAATAAACAGTAAGGTCATGCATGCACTTTAATAAAGGAGCTTTTTTGGGGTCGACAGGTTTAGTTCTAACAACACCTTCTAATCTTGGATCGTGATAATCACTTAATTCCGCGACTTTCTTCAAAGCTTCTCCAAAGGAGATATGTTCATGTAACTGCACGAATTTAATTGCACTTCCACCAGTATGGCAGACAAAGCAGTTGAACATTCTCTTAGTGGGACTCACACATAAAGAAGGCTTGGTGTCATCATGAAAAGGACAGATTCCCCAATAGTTGGAACCTTTCTTTGTCAAGGTGATATAGCTGGAGATAACTTTCACTATATCAGCATGTGCTAATACGTCTTCAATTAATTGTTGGTCAAATGCCATATAACTATGTTATACCTCTACTAATTAATTACTAAAAATGTACTAATAGAAAACTTTCTCATTTAAGTACTCAACGAGCTTATCGATAGGCAATCTAACCTGTTGCATAGTGTCTCTTTCACGAATTGTGACACTATTATCTTCTAATGTATCGAAGTCGATTGTGACACAGTATGGAGTGCCGATTGCATCTTGACGACGATATCTCTTGCCGATACTTCCGGTGTCGTCATAGACGACATTCAAATGCTTGCATAAGAGAGTTTCAACTTCTTTAGCCTTTTCTTCAAGCTTCTTGCTTAATGGTAAGACTGCCGCTTTAAATGGAGCGACTGCTGGAGAAAGGTGCATAACGATACGAGTATCGTTCTCTCCAATTGCTTCTTCATCATAGGCATCGCATAAGGTCATTAAGACTAAACGGTCTAAGCCCACGGATGGTTCGATACAATATGGAACATATTTCTCATTGGTTTCTGGGTCTAAGTATTCTAAAGACTCACCACTATATTTCATGTGTCTCTTTAAATCGTAGTCGGTACGGTCAGCGATACCCCAAACTTCACCCCAACCAAAGGGGAATAAGTATTCGATATCAGTTGTGGCGTTAGAATAGAACGCTAACTCTGCTTGTTCGTGGTCTCTATAGCGGAGACATTCTTTTTTGATTCCTAAAGAATCAATGAAATCTAAACAATATTGTTTCCAATAATCAAACCACTTTAAATCTTCACCTGGTTTACAGAAGAATTCCATTTCCATTTGGTCAAATTCTCTCATTCTAAAGGTCATTTGCCCAGGAGTGATTTCGTTTCTGAATGCACGACCGACATTACAGATGCCTAAAGGTAATTTCTTTCTTGTGGTTCTAACAACATTCTTAAAGTTCACGAACATGCCTTGCGCGGTCTCGGGTCTTAAATAGACAACCGCTTTGCTATCTTCGGTAACACCAATATGGGTTTTGAACATCATGTTAAATTGACGGATGTCAGTGAAGTTTTCACTTCCGCAGTTTGGACATTTGACATGGTTTTGATGGATAAAATCCATCATTTGTTCGTTTGTCATTCCATTAACATCTGCTTCAGGGAATTCTTCCTCGATTAATTGGTCCGCTCTAAAACGTTGTTTACAATGTTTGCAGTCGATAAGAGGATCATTAAATGTGGAGACGTGTCCAGTAGCTTCCCACACTTTGGGATTCATTAAGATAGCAGCGTCGATACCGACGTTCATCGGACATTCTTGAACGAATCTCTTCCACCACATCCTACGGATGTTCATCTTAATTTCACTACCTAATGGACCATAGTCCCAGGTATTTGATAAACCACCATAAATCTCGCTTCCTTGATAGTAAAAACCGGAGACAATAAAGTGATTACATACTTTATCAAATTCAAATTTTGCCATTTAAAATACCTCCAAAAAACAATTCGAGATAAAGTCTACAATTTTGATAGTATCGTGTCAACCCACTATGAGTGTATTTTTTTATTATTTTTTAAAGAAGGGAGGAACTCTTCAAAGTAATACCATAAGAATCATTAATAAATTCTAGGAATTTGGATAATACTTTGAGCGCATCTTCCTTTTTGCAGTTGTACTTAATATTGGATAGGTCTTCGACATTGAAGGCTGCTCTAATTAATAGCATCTGTTCTTTAGTTAAATCTCTTTCAGTATCGCTTTCTAAACAGTCTTGGCAGACAAAACCACCATCGCTGAAGGAGAAAGTAACTATGTTACTAGTCGTGCCACAAAAGACGCATCTATTCACTTCAAATTCATAACCGCTGACCTTTAATATCTTCGCGGTATAGGCCAAGAGTATCGCCCAAGGTGTTTCTGCTCTCTTTAAAGCGTGGATGGCTTGCATTAATGATTCGAAGATTAGAATCTTCTCTTCATCCTGAAGAAGCGTCTTAGTCATCTCTGCCATGAGCAATAAACTTGTGAGATAATCCAAATCATTTTGTAATTTCATCGGATTATCGATAATTGATGATGTTTTTAAAACAGGGTATTTGTAATTCCCTTCTTGTAGTTCGATATCCGCGGTAACTAAATTATTATTTAACGCGGCATTCTTATTTTTCGGATCAAAGATGCCTTTTGCGAGAAAGGTGATATCACCATTTTCACTGATTGCATCGATAATCCCATCTTTTTCTTTGTATTGGGTAATCGATAAAACAATTATTTTCATTTCTTATTTTTTGTATTTGTATCCGTAAGTCTCTAAAGACTTGTCATTGTCTCTCCATCCTTCTTGGACGCGGACAAATAATTCCAAAAAGACATGCTTCTTGAGTAAGACTTCAATATCTTTTCTAGCGTATGAGCCAATGTTCTTGATGCGTTTACCACCCGCACCAATAACGATACCTTTTTGGCTCTCTTTATCTACGATAATCGTTGCTTTAATATGAATGGGATTCTTTTCCCAATTGATATCTTCCATATAGATAGCAATCGCATGAGGAACTTCGTCGCGAAGATTTCTTAAAACCTTCTCGCGGATGATTTCTTTTATTTGGAAGATGACGTCCTTGTCAGTTACTTCTTCTGTGGAATAGTAAGCTGGACCTTCCGGTAATCTTTTTATAATCTCTTCTAATAATGTATCGAGGTTGAAGCCATCTTTAGCCACGGTATCAATGAATAAAGCATCAGGTGTTTTCTCACGGTAAATCTTTTTAAGATTTTCCACCTTATCAAGTCTTGCTTCATCGATCTTGTTGAAGACGACGATTAGAGGACAATTCTTGATATCTAAATGTTCTAAAAGATATTCATCACCAGGACCATATGGCAAAGAAGCATCCACCACTAAGATGTTCACATCGACATCATGAGCGGCACTATAAGCCATGTTATTCATTTCTTGGCCAAGTTTCTCTTTGGGTTTATGAATACCAGGAGTGTCGGCAAAAACAATCTGCACTCCTTCAGCATTATAGATACCTTTAATCTGATTTCTTGTAGTTTGAGATTTATCAGTAACGATGCTGACTTTATGGTTTAAAATACCATTCAACAAAGTTGACTTGCCAACATTTGGTCTTCCTAAGATAGAAACAAATCCGGATTTCATTATTTAATTAAGTCCTTTTTGCTAAAAGCAAATGGTAATAATTCTCTAGCATTAGTGACTCTCACTTCGCCCTTAAGATTCATTAAGACGATAGGAGCATCTTCAGGGAATAATTCCTGGATGACTTGACGGCACGCACCACAAGGGGAACATGGTTCATCAGTATCTGCTACGATAGCGAGTTTCACAAGTCTATCCTTGGTATAGCCATGGCAGTATGCACTATAAAGTGCATTTCTTTCAGCACACATACAGAGTGGATAGGATGAATTCTCGATGTTAGCACCTTGGAAAATCTTACCATCATCAGTTAAGACTGCGGCACCGACAGCGAAGTTGGAATATGGAGAATAAGACATTCCACGAGCGTTTCTCGCTTCGACAAGCACCATTTCTTCTACTGTGGGGAAATGAACATCGTGAACTAAAACTTTGTAACCTTTGTTTCCTGTTGCCTCTTTAGAGACAACACCTTCTTCTTGCATTCTTTGAAAATATCTTCCAGCACGATTAAAGCCTAAGCCATATTTTCTTTGAAGTTTAGATGGTGACACATAATCGTCTGTCAACATCACGTTTTCTTTAATGACTTGGTATTTATCTTCTTCGATTTCTTCAGGTGTCATTTTAGATTCATTTAATTCTTCGCTTCTCATTTCTTTTCCTCCTATGGCAATATTTCATCCTGTAATTTGAACATAATCTCTTCATCTTCTTTGGTCATATGATCATAACCTAGTAAGTGAAGCAATCCATGGACGAATAAGAATGATAACTCTCTTTTTAAAGGATGCCCATATTCTTCCGCTTGAGCTTTTGCTCTATCGATAGAGATATAAATATCTCCTAAAGAAACAGGGCCTTTGCTCTTCAATTCTTTTTCCCTATTTTCATCACCATCGAGGAAAGCAAAGGAGATTACATCTGTGGATCTATCCACATTGCGGTATTCCTTGTTTATCTGGTGAATGAAAACATCATCCACGAATGTGACACTTAAAATAGGATCGCATTTGAGTTTGAGGTGAGAAAAAGTCTTCTCTAATAAAGCGAGATATACTTCTTCATACTCCTCATATCCGGGAATGTTTGAATTGAAATCCAGTTCCATGGACTAATATGATAGCACATTTATGATAATTGTGCTATGTCAGAGAAGAATATTTTTCGCTTTTTTATTTGTGGTTCACGACATTGGATAATTTAACCTTAATGTTGTTCAATTCTTCAATTCTATCGCCAAAGGAAAGGAGATTATTGAGGGATTTGAAAAGGGTGAAGGAAATACAGGAATAGAAGATGATATAAGGGAATGAAGAAATACCGCATATATGCATCGTCAATAAAGCAGTTAACACTATTACCCCAGCATAGAGATATCTAGAAGCGATATCAATATAGCTATAGTTATAGGCTTTCTTGTGAACTTCTTTAACCTTCTCTCTCAGTTCATCCGCTGTTTTGGCGTTATCGAGTCGATCTTCTAAAATACCAATTTCCTGTTTTTTCTTCTTCATCATCGGTGCCACCACTAAAGCATCAAAGACCGCTAAAACTAGAGGAACGAGAACTAACATGATGTTGTTGATGTCATTTAATAGAACTATAGCGGCAAGTCCTAAGGTGAATAAAGCGATAAGGATAAAGTTCATTGGAGAAGAAAGAGAAACTCTTTTGTACTCCTCATATCTTTTGATGTAATCTTTATAATTCCTTTTAGGAATCCGATATTCGTCAAAGAAATAATTATCCAGTTTCTTCATGATGCTATAGGCAATAGCCCTCATCAATAACTCAGTGATAATTGCGAGCAATAAGAATAACGCGGGTACCCAAATCTTCGTATCATCTTTAATGAAATAGACTCCAAGTATCGCAAAGACACAGGCGATAATCTGGATGAGACTCAGAAAAACCTTAGATGATGTCTTTATTGGTTCCATCACTTCATAAGGATATTTCATCTTCTCATAGCTCTCTGGGAATAGACCGGTTCCATCCCAGATTTCAATGAATTTCTTAAAAGAAACAGTGACTTTTCCACTTCTCGGGTCGACATAAGTCACTTTCTTTTTCACTTTGGTGACCATAACTGCGTGTTTAGCCCCGTCATCGAGGACTATGGTGGCTAAAAAGGGAAAAGTTGAGCAATTAATCAAGCCTTCTTTTTCCATGGCTTTAAGGGGCTGAAAATTCACTCCATATTCCTTTCCAATATTCTTTAGCTCAGCATAAGAATAAGCACCATGACTTTCATCTTGTGGTAAAAAGAGAAAATTCTTATCCTTATGCAGTGTGGCGAGAATCATCTTGAGACAAGCAAAGCCACAGTCATCTTTTTGTGTTTGTTGGATAAAATACATAACAAAACCTCCTACTAATTCCATAGGGAGATTTCTTGTTATTTTTGTCAGACTTTTTGAATTAAATAAAAAAGACTCATTAAGAGTCTTATTTTTTGAACATCTTTTTAAACTTAGTGAATAGACCTTCGTTTTTCTTGTCGGTTTCTTCACGGAATTTCTCTAAGTGTTCTTTTTGTGTCTTTGATAATGTAGTTGGAACCTTGATGTTCAATTTCACATATTGATCACCAGGCTTACCGCTTCTCAAGTCCTTCACACCGCATCCTCTCATACGGAGAATTTGGCCAGGTTGACTTCCTGAAGGGATAGTTAATGTCATATCACCATAGACTGTAGGGACATCCACTTTAGTGCCTAAGCAGGCATCGACAAAGTCGAGTGGGATATCTAAATAGATATCATTGCCTTCTCTTTTGAAGTATTGGTGCTCTTTGATGACGATTTCAAAATAAAGATCACCATTTTCACCACCGTTATAGCCTCTTTCACCATTGCCACGAGAGACAATTTGCTGACCCATATTGATGCCAGCGGGGACTTTGACTTTGATGGTTTTCTTTTTATGGATATAGCCTTTACCGCTACATTCTTTACATTTTTCTTTAACGGTTTTACCAGTACCACCACAGGTGGGACAAGTTTCTTGACTCGTCACTGGACCAAATAAGCTCTGACGACGGTAATTCACATATCCGGCACCATGACATTGGCTACATGACTGGACATCGCTTGGAGAATTGGCTCCGGTGCCACCACACTTAGGACATCTTTCATCCACTTCGGTAGGAACATCGAGTTCTACACCATTGATGGCGTCCATGAAGTCGATTTTGATTCTCTTAAGGACATCGTCACCTCTTCTAGGAGCCGCGGGATTTTGATTTTGTCTTCTTCCTCCACCAAAGAAGGAATTAAAAATGTCACCTAAATCCCCAAAACCACTGAAACCAGAACCTTGGAAGGGGTTGGCACCAGGATTTGAGCCGGCTTGTTCGAAAGCGGCATGACCAAATTGGTCATAAGCGCTTCTCTTTTGATCATCGTATAAGATGTCATAGGCTTCTTGTATCTCTTTAAACTTAGCTTCATTACCCGTCTCTTTATTATCGGGGTGATATTGTTTAGCCAGTTTACGATAAGCACTTTTGATCTCGTCTTTAGAGGCATTTTTATTGACCCCTAAGACTTCATAGTAATCTCTTTTATTGGCCATATTAATTCCTTTCTTTGATAATTACACCGAAAGGGCCCGAAGGCCCTAACGGCATTGTTTTAACTAAAGTTAATTAGGCTTTATTGCCATCATCCTTCTTGGTGTAGTCGGCATCGACAACATCATCGGGATTGCTACCTGCTGGTTGTTCTTGAGCAGCGCCTTGTTGGGCTTGTGCTTGTTGCATATAAGCAGCAGCTTGTTCTAATTCATTGATACGTTTTTTGAGAGTTTCCATATCACCGTTATCAAGAGCGGTCTTTAATTCATCTCTTAATTTTTGAGTTTGCTCTTTTTGAGAAGGATCCATAGAGTCTCCTTTTTCTCTCATTGCAGCATCGATATCATTAATTAATGATTCCGCTTTATTCTTGAGTTCGGTTTCTTCTTTTCTCTTGTTATCCGCTTCGGCGTTTTCTTCCGCTTCACGGACCATTCTATCGATGTCTTCTTTGCTCAAACCATTGCTACCAGAGATAGTGATGTTTTGTTCTTTTTGAGTATCTAAGTCTTTTGCGGAGACTTTGACGATACCGTTGACGTCGATGGAGAAAGTAACTTCAATTCTTGGTTCACCTCTACGAGCGGGTTTGATGCCGGTTAATTGGAAGTGACCTAATAGTTTATTATCATGGGCCATTGGTCTTTCACCTTGATAGACCATGATGTCGACGGCGGGTTGATTATCCGCAGCTGTGGAGAAGATTTGGCTCTTTGTGGTTGGAATGGTTGTATTCCTTGGAATTAATGGAGTCATGACTTCACCTAAGGTTTCAATACCTAAGGTTAATGGAGTGACGTCTAGTAAGACGACATCCTTCACATCACCACTGACAACACCACCTTGGTAGGCCGCGCCGATAGAGACGGCTTCATCGGGGTTAACGGATAAGTTTGGAACTTTACCGGTTAATTGTTTGACTAATTCTTGAACGGCAGGCATACGGATGGAACCACCAATTAATAAGACTTGGTTGAGTTCGCTTGCGCTCATATGAGCATCGCTTAATGCACGTCTGACTGGTTCTTCACATCTCTTTAAGAGATGTCTTGTTAAATCTTGGAATTTAGCTCTAGTCAATGTGGTCTCAAAGTTGACTGGACCTGCACTGGTC
Organism: Bacilli bacterium; assembly: GCA_045130875.1. Lineage (GTDB taxonomy): Bacteria > Bacillota_I > Bacilli_A > RFN20 > CAG-826 > RUG13091. Next base: position 66,060 of record JBGUQI010000066.1, read on the forward strand.
ATAGAGATAAATGGTAAGGAGATAACAGTCTCTGTTAAAGCGGATAATTCAATCTTGGCTTTTTCGGCCGCTTCTCTAATTCTCTGTAATGAAGCTTTGTCGGTAATATCAACATTAGTTTCAATCTTGATTTGGGCTTTAATCCAATCAGCGACGACTTGATCCCAGTCATCACCACCGAGTTTGTTATCGCCAGCGGTTGAGATAACTTCGAAGGTACCATCACCGATATCGAGGATGGAGACGTCGAATGTACCACCACCTAAGTCGAAGACTAAGATTTTTTCGGATTTATCAGTGGCTAAGCCATAGGCTAAGGCTGCGGCGGTTGGTTCATTGATAATACGGACGACTTCTAAGCCAGCGATTTGACCAGCGTCTTTAGTGGCTTGTCTCTGCGCATCATTGAAGTATGCAGGAACGGTAATAACGGCTTTTTGAATCTTTTGACCGATATTCTTTTCCGCATAGTTTTTCATGTAAGCGAGAACTTTCGCGGAGATTTCTTGAGGAGTGAAATCTTTATTAACACATTTGATGTGAACTTTTTCAGCACTGCCCATTTTTCTCTTGATAGAGCTGACTGTATCAGGATTCATAACGGCTTGACGTTTTGCGGCGTTACCGACGATTTCTTCACCACTAGCTTTAAAAGCTACGACTGATGGAGTTGTGGGTGTGCCTTCTGGATTTGGGATGACTTTCACTGTGCCATCTGCCTGTAAATAACTCACCACGGAGTTTGTGGTACCTAAGTCGATACCTAAGATAATTTCTTTTGCCATAATTAATGCCTCCTATTTATGCATCGAGTTTGACTTCGTTTTTTTCTTCTTCAACCTTTTTGGGTTTTACGCTGACGGTTACATTCGCTGGTCTAATCAGACGATCATGGAGTTTGTAACCTTTGACATGGACATCGATGATGAGATTTTCTTCTCCTTCGTGTTCCACGGTTTCAACAGCGTTCATTGTGTCAGGGGAGAATTTGTCTCCCACCTTTGGTGCGATTTCAGTCACACCTTCGTTTTCCAATACGTTAACGAGGTTTTTATAAATATATTGGAATCCGATTAAGTAGTTTTTAAGTGTAGGATCAGTCGGTTCATTTTTGAGAACGGTATAGAAGCTATCTAATACCGGAAGTAATTCTTCGATGAATCCTTCTGAGCGGTATCTCATCGCTTCCATATGATCCTTTTCTAATTGCATGCGGAGATTTTTGGTATCCGCGTAGGCTCGATAGAATTCATTTTTCCAATGGTCTCTATCCGCTTCAGCCTTATCTCTTTCTTCTTCTAATTTACGAAGCTTTCTTTGAAAGGATTTCTTGGGATTCTCTTTTTCAAGATGTTCCTCTTTTAATTCTTTTTCTTCATCAAGCGTCACCATCATTTCCTCCTTTATTTAAATCTTCAAAGTATTTATTCAATTCTTCAGCGAGATATTCAAGAGCGGTCAACACTTTGTCGTAGTCCATTCTGGTAGGACCTAACAATGTAATTGTGCTCTCTTCACCATCACCGATTTTGAACTTTGTGGTCACCATGCTGACATCAGGATTGGTATCGCCGATGTTGAGCACGACTTTGTCTTCGCCTTCTCTAACAACTTCTTTATTCACTTCTTTGAATAAGGATTTATCACTGAGCAATTTGAAGACTTCTTGTAATTTCTCGGCATCGTTTTTGAACTCTGGTTGATTGAATAATTCTTCTCTTCCATATAAGCTCAAGCGATCACCAGCGAAGCGCATGAATGTTTCAAGCAAAGCTTGGTAGACGATATCATGACTGACAACATAATCATTGAGAACGGGTTTTAAGGATTCGACCTTCTCCACTAATTCGTTGACTGGTGTGCCTTTCAAACGATCATTGAGAATCTTCACGCATTCCACGACTTCATTAGCTTTCACAGAAGTTGGAACGATGAATGTCTTATTTTCCACATAACCTTTATCGGTAACGAATACCGCGGTTAAAGTATTTTCACTAATTTGAATTAATTGAATATTAGCGAGACGTTCAAGGTCATTAGAACCGATAACTACAGAGACTAAGTTAGTCATATGAGATAAAATCTCACAACTCTCTTGAATGACTTCTTCAATCGAACGGATTTTCTGTTCGAGGACGACCTGTAAGGAATTCTTTAAGGTCTCATCGATATTCTTATCGCGTAAGTGTTCGCAATAATATCTATATCCTTTTGCAGAAGGAACACGCCCGGATGAGGAATGTGTCTTTTCGATATATCCCATCTTCTCTAAAGCGAACATCTCATTTCTGATTGTGGCTGAGGAAAATGGAAGGTGATATTCATCGATAAGAGTTTTACTTCCAAGAGGTTCAGCATTCTTGATGAAGTACTCCACGATGCATTTGAGGATTTTATCACTACGTGTTAGTCCCATACCATCTCTCCTTTGGCACTTTTCTTCTTTAAGTGCTAATTCTATTTTAGCGGTTTCGTTAGCACTGTCAACAGATAATTGCTAAAAAGATGCATTTTTCACAATGCACCTATGGTGATTTTGATTAGCACCTATATCTTATCGGCGGTTATCTATCGCAAAAGTATCACTCAAACGGTCGATAACACCACGTTCAGTTCTATTTTTTAAGAAGTAAATCCAGTCGAGGAAAGCAAAGATGAGAATGGATTCCGCCATTGAACGAATGATGATTTGTCTACCACCAATTCTCTGTCCATCACTGGAAACAAATTTCACTCCTAGTATCGCACTTCCTATCGTATATCCTTTGGTGATTTTTAAAAGGATGCAATCGAAAGCAAAGGAAAAGATAATCGCAATACCTAAAGCAATGCCTACATAGGAGAGTATATGCCAGTGTAAAACAACATATATAGGTGAGGCCGCACCAAAACCCACTCCCACATAGAATATGAGATTTATGATATACATCCACACTCTTTTACTTAATACTGCCGTTTCCATTATTCACCTAATACCGCTAAGATTATTTGATCTAAAACCATCATACCATCATAGGATGGATAAATCCTTTGTTCTTTCTCATTAAGAATTAATAATTTATCCTAGATAAATCCATCGAGAATATCTTTATATTTTTCATAGAAATCCTCACCAAATCTATCCTGATATTCTTGAAAATAGATACCTCTAATAGTTCTGAGATTGAGCATGATGAAATAGGTTTTGTCATCCTCTAATGTGATGGTTTCTTTTTCTTCGAGATATTCACCACGATTATATTGTTCAATGTTTCTGGTGTTTGCATATCTCACGTTACCGATATATCCCGCAGCGCCCATTCCTAGTCCATAATATTGTTCATCTTTCCAATAGACCATGTTATGTCTGCTATATCTATTGGGCTTAGACCAGTTAGATACTTCGTAATGGATATATCCTTTTTCTTTTAGAAAAGATTCCGCTAAATCATATAATTCACGGCTATATTCATCTTTTGGTTCTTCAATTCCCTTATTAAAGAATGCTGTATGGGGATGAACAGTTAAGCTATAGCAGGAAATATGTTCAACATCGAGAGTAACGATATTTTCCAAATCCTTTTTAAATTGGTTTTTTAAGACATTTGGCAAACCGATTATCAAATCGACGTTAAGATTATCAAATCCCACTTTTCTAGCGTTAGAAACCGCGATTTGGACATCTTTAAATGTGTGATGACGATTGATGGCTTTAAGGATCTTATCATCAGTGGATTCCACTCCAATGGAGATACGATTCACTCCATAACGTTTCATAAGTTTTAATTTATCTAAAGATAATGACTCTGGATTAGCTTCAACGGTATATTCCACAACACCATTTGTGTATGGATAGATCATCTTTAAGAGCTCTTCAAAAAGATCATCCTCTAATTCTGTGGGTGTTCCCCCACCGATATAGATGGTTTCTAATCTTTGATTAACTCCATAGGAATCAAATTCGTTTTTTAAAGATTTAATATAATTAATGGCGAAATTACGAAAATACTGTAACTTGGGGAAGTCACAGTAATCGCATATATGTTGGCAAAAAGGAATATGAATATATAAAGCGGTTGGCTTATTCATCTTCGTCGTCGTTTTGCTTATAGTCTTGAATCTGTTTAGAGACCTTTTCATCTTCGACAGGTTGAAGGACTCTATCTAATTCTTCTTGGACATAGTCATCTTCTGTCTTCTTGTTGTCTTGGTCTTTTAATTTAGGTCTGAGGAGACGATAGATAACAAAAGCGATAATCGCGATGACCGCGAAAGCTCCTAATACAATTAGGAACACGAATACTGGTGCGACATTTGCAAAGATTCTCATGTTAATTTGCCTCCTTATTTACGGGGAATAGGTGTGTAGATAAATTTCTTGTTGCTACTATCTTTACGATAATAACCCAATTCCACTAAATGGTCCATAGCGGTTCTTGCCGTTTCATAGACACACCCTATCATACGCTTATATTGCGCAATTGTATAACTCTTTCCTAAAGTACAGTGACGAGCATAGAAACGAGCTTCATGTTTTCTTAAGGAAGGATCTAATTCTAATAAGTGTTGCTCTAATCTAAGAGCTTGTTTCTCATCGAGTGCTGGTGGGATATAACTGACCGCAATCTGTTCTTGAACAGGTTGTTGAGGTGGGAGCTCCACTGCTATTTCAGCCTTTGGCTGTTCGACTGGTTTTTGCTCCACTGTCTTAGATTGTTCCACTCTTTGTGGTTCTGGTTTGATTTCCACAACAGGAGTTGGTTGAGCAACGATTTCTGGCTCATTCGCTAAATCGAAGAGAGTCTTTTGTTCGGTGTATGTTGCGGTTGGAGCTTTTTCAACATCCGCGCCATAGAATTCATTTCTGACACCTTCTGTTTTGAGCTTAACGATAAAATCTAATAATTCATCGCATTTATTGTCGAATTGCTTTAAAGCAAAGTTCACAAAATAAGTTGTATCCCAAGTCTTTTGGACTTCTAAGAAGATACGAGTGATCTCTTCTTGATTCTCACATAATAAGGATTCGATAGGGATTAAGGCTCCCACTTCTCCTAAGTCTGAATGGGCTAAGATGGCCTTCGCCATTAATAAAGCGATTTCATCGCTAAATTGTGGGAATGGTCTAATATAGTTGATGTAGTAATAAGTGATAGCAGCTTTTGTGGCAGCAGATAATGAAGAAGAGGCGATGAAGTTGAAAAGGCTTTCCATCATCTTATCGATGAGGACGGCTGGAGCGGATGTATAGATTCTATCTATGAGCACTCTATTTTCATAACGTGATTCATCGACTGTTCTATAGAATTCAGTTAATTCAGTTGTGCCAAGTAAGCGTTGATATAATTCCGCTAAGAAATCGACATCAGTGTTATTGATGAAACTTCTTTTAATATAATTAAGAGCATCTAAATATCTCGCTAAAATCTTTACGGATGGAGAAGTTTCTCTAATGTCTCCACGAACTAAAGAACGGAGATAAGCATCAGTGACATCTAATTCATGCTTAACAGCTACATGTTTAAGACATTTGATTAAAGCTTCATCTTCAAATCTCTTGAGTTCACCACTTTGGGCTCCGATATGAGAGTATTCTCTCATCAAGCGGATTAATTTCATATCCGCGGAGTTCACCAAACTATTAATTGATGGGCAGAAGCACACCACTAATTGGTTTTTCTCAATACTTTTAATAGGTAAGAATCTTGTGAAGTCAGAACGATATTTAAGAATGTTATCCCAAATATTGTCGATCATTGACATTCTGAGTTCTTTGGCCACTTCATTCTTGGTGGCGTACTTACCTTCTGTGAATCGAATTGCTAATTCATTACTTGCCATAATAATTACCTCACTTTAACCCTATTATAAATAAAAAAGCACCATAGGTGCAATATAAAACTAAAAATGTACTAATTTTTTACTGAAAATCTATCTAATCTTCTTCGTTGTCAATTGTTAAAATTGACATAAAGGCTTCTTGAGGAACTTCGACTGAGCCGATTTTCTTCATGCGCTTTTTGCCTTCTTTTTGCTTCTCTAAAAGCTTCTTTTTACGGGTGATATCACCACCATAACACTTGGCTAAAACGTCTTTTCTGACTGCCTTGACATCACAACGCGCAATGGCCTTTCCACCGATTGCTGCTTGGATTGGAATCTCAAATTGATGGCGAGGAATAACTTGTTTTATTCTACGAATAATACCTAAGCCTCTTTGGTAGGAATTAGGTCTATAAACGATGCTACTTAAAGCATCCACGACTGTGCCGTTAAGTAAAATATCGAGTTTGACGAGGTCACTCTTTTTATAATCAGCAAACTCATAATCGAATGATGCATATCCCTTTGTGTAGCTCTTAAGTTTATCAAAGAAATTGTAAACAATTTCTGATAGAGGCAATTCGTATGTCAAAATCATTCTAGTGTCATCGAAATATTCCATGTCATTATAGATGCCTCTTCTCTCTTGACAGAGTTGCATGATGGGGCCGACATATTCTTTTGGTGTCATGATACTAGCTTTGACATATGGTTCTTCTATAGAAGAAATCTTGCTACCATCCGGTAGTTTTGAGGGGTTATCCAAGAATAGAGTAGTACCATCTGTTAGATTGACATGGTAGACAACGCTAGGCGCAGTTAAAATGAGATCTAAATTGTATTCTCTTTCGAGTCTCTCCTGCACTATATCCATATGGAGCAAGCCTAAGAAACCACATCTAAAGCCAAAGCCTAAGGCTTGGCTTGTTTCTGCAACATAATGCAAGGAAGCATCGTTTAATGTGAGTTTCTCTAAAGCTTCTTTTAAGTCTTGATACTTCTTGCTGTCGACAGGATAAAGGCCGCAGTACACCATGGGATTGATGATACGATAACCTGGTAAGGCTTCATCTGCAGGATTATCAAAATTGGTGACTGTATCACCAGGATGGACATCTTTGATGTCTTTGATTTGTGCGCATAGATATCCGACTTGTCCGGCAGTTAGAGATTTAGTCTTTAATTCACCAGGAGTTCTGATACCCACTTCTGTAACTTGATAGTCTGTACCCGCTTGCATGAGTTTAATGTGGTCTCCAACGGAGACTTGTCCATCTTTAATTCTAATAAGAATTACCACACCTCTATATGGGTCATAATAACTGTCAAAGATAAGAGCCTTAAGTGGTTTATTAACATCTCCATTTGGAGCTGGAACATTGTGGACGATATATTCTAATAATTCATGGATGTGATAACCAGTCTTTGCGGAGACCTCGACGGCATTAGAACAATCAATACCCACTCTCTCTTCAATTTCTTTCTTCGCCCACTCAGGCATAGCGCTAGGTAAATCAACTTTGTTGATAACTGGTAAAATTGTTAAATCATTATCCACTGCCAAATACACATTAGCAAGAGTTTGAGCTTCCACTCCTTGGGTGGCATCCACGACCAAAACCGCTCCTTCACAAGCGGCTAAGGAACGAGAGACTTCATAAGTAAAGTCGACATGCCCGGGAGTGTCAATTAAGTTAAAGATATATTCTTCTCCATCATCTGCTTTGTAACTTAAAGTTACAGCGTTAAGTTTAATGGTAATGCCACGCTCTCTTTCGAGGTCCATAGAATCGAGGATTTGTTCTTTCATCTCACGGGCTTCGATCGCGCCAGTGGATTCTAAAATACGATCCGCCAAGGTGGACTTGCCATGGTCAATATGGGCAATGATGGAAAAGTTTCTAATTGTCTTCTGCTCGAAATCCATAATATACAAATTATAACAATAATTTTTATTCCTTAAAGAATTTTAAGAGATTCTCACTCACTTCTTCGGGACTTAAGACCACTTCATAATCTTCCCATTCTATACGATATAGGTCTTGATATTGCTGGCTTAAATATCTTTGTTCTAATAATAGAACAGCGCCTCTATCAGTCTCGCTTCTAATGACTCTACCCACTGCTTGCATAACTTTATTCATGCCAGGGTTAGTGTAGGCATAATCTCTACCAGGCAATTCTTTACTGATGTAGTATTCGGCAATCTTGTCACTTTGGAAATTGACCTTTGGTAAACCAATACCGATGATAACTGCACCGATTAAACGGTCTTTGACTAAGTCAATACCTTCACTGAAAGCACCACCGATGACTAGAAATCCTAATGTGGTCTTCTCGGGATTATCTTTGAAGTTGAGAAGGAAGACTTCTCTTTCTTCTTCGGTCATCTCTTTGTCTTGCACAAAATAATCAACATCTTCTAAAGGTAGAATCTTTAGGAGTTTGTTCATATATTCATAGCTGGGCGAATATATAAAATAGTTACCTACTTTATTTTTAATAAAGGCTTTGATGTATTCCGCTACTTGCTCATAGGTTTGTTCTCTATTTTTATATTTAACAGAGACTTTAGGGGCCACTAGGATACGGAGATTATCTTTCGGGAAAGGTGAAGGAAGAATTAATCTTGGATCATCCTGCTTATTTCCTCCTAAGGTATCGATATAGTAATCGATGGGTTGAAGTGTGGCGGAGAACATCACTGTTCCTTTCACTTTTGTTAAAGTCTTTGCGATGAAGGAACTAGCATCTAAGCAGAATAGATGGATGACAGAATCTTCATTAGTCTTATCTAAATATAAAATATATTTATCACAATAAAATTCTGATAGTCGCACGAGCTCATTAACATCTAGGTAATAATTCAATAATTCCTTAGACATTTCTTTATGTTCGTTTTTATTGATGTCCAAACACATATTGACAAAAGATGTCAAAGCATCAGCAAGCTGTTTTGGATAGTTTTCAAAGATTTCAATTCCTTCTTCAAATGGTTCGATAAATTCTTTAAAGAATTTTGCTAGTTTAGCGAGTCCTCTTTTGAGCTTAACATTCTTGGAATGACGAACCGATTTCCTGGCTTCTAAAAAACCATTCACGGATATGGAAGCACTATACATGCTACGCGACCTATCGATGAGGTTATGGGCTTCATCCACTAGTGCGAGATAATGCTCATTTGTCTCATCAAAATATCTCTTCATATATGAGATGGGATCAAAGAGATAGTTATAATCGCAGATGACGATATCACAGAATAATGACAAATCTAATTCATATTCAAAAGGACAGATTTCGTTTTCTCTGGCGATACGAGTAATAGTTTCCAAATCAAAGGTAGAATAGTTTTCTAAAGAAAACTTTAAAACACCTTGAATCTTGTTGTAATAACCTTTGGTGAAAGGACATTCATCGGGATTACAGGCCTTGCCTTTACAGAAACAGACTTTGTCTTTCGCGGTGATGACAATATCGTTAGCCACAAGTCCTTTATCCTTAAGGATATTAACTGCGTTATAGGCTGATTCTTTACCTGAAGTCTTCGCAGTGAGATAGAAGATTTTAGCTTCTTCATCATTCTCAGAAGCTTTGATGAAGGGGAAGAGTGTGGACATTGTCTTTCCAATGCCTGTAGGTGCTTCCACGAAAAACCTTCCGCCTTTCTTAGCGATGGCATAGCAGTATTTGGCTAATTCGCGCTGTCCCTGGCGATATTTATTAAAGGGGAATGATAATCCCTTGATGGATTTATTCTTCGCGGTGATGTGCCTAAAAATGATGTTGTAGAAGTCGAGATAATCTTCCATCAAGGTGTGAACGTATTGTTCCAGTTCACTTCTATAGAAGAAGTATTCTTCAATTCTCTTCTCTTTTTCTTTTCCTTGTCGGATATATGTTAAACGCACTGAAATGGTGTCGAGATTTTGTTCTAACGCAAAGAGTAATGCATAGCATTTTGCTTGACCAATATGCCATTCGAAGTTCTCATCACGAAAGATTTGAAGGTCTTCCACTGTGGATTTGATTTCATCAATGACATACTCTCCATTCTTTCTTTTGATAATGCCATCAGCACGCCCTTGAAGAGTGATGTCCACTCCTTCTACGACAAATCTTCTAAGTAAAGGATATTCGCTAATATAATCCGAACCCTGCTTGGCTTGATACGCACTATGAATCCTTGTTCCTTCTGCCATCGAGCTACGATTAAAAACCCGGTTATCGATGTCACCGGTTCTTAATAAGAAATCGACAAGTTGATGAACAGATAATGTTAGTGTGCGATTCATAAATATTTGAAAAGACTAGATAAACTAGTCTAATCTCTTTCCTAATAAACCTTGGTTTCCGTTGAGGAAGGATTTATAATCCATCTTATTTTTCCCTTCCTTCTGGATGATTAATAGAGATAATTGACCACCTTTAAGTTGTACCACTAAACCGTTTTTATCCGCTTCGATGATTTCTCCAATTGGATGGTTCTCTAAGTTATTGATGATTTTAGCTTTGAAAACTTTAAGTTTTTTATCTTCTAATAAGAAGTATGCTCCTGGATGGTCAGATAGCCCTCTTATCCATCCAAAGATTTCTTTGATATCTTTTGTTAAATCTAATCTTTCCTGTTCGGGTTTGATGGTTGGACAGAAAGTGACTAATGAAGGATCTTGTTCTTCACCCTTTAATGCACCATCAATGTATTCTGGTAACTTTGTTAAAATGAGTTTTTTTGCCGCTTGCGCCATCTTGACGAATAAGGATGAGGCATTATCTTCTTCACCGATTTCCACTATTTCTTTGGCGAACATTCTTCCGGCATCCATTTCTGCGGTCATTTTCATAAGAGTCATGCCAGTCACTTTTTCGTTGTTGATTAAAGCATACTGAATAGGAGCCGCTCCTCTATATTTAGGGAGCAAGGAACCATGGAGGTTTAAACATCCATAAGGAGGGATATCTAATAAACCTTGAGGAACGATTTGGCCATAGGCCAGTGTGATGATAACATCTGGTTTTAAATCTTTAACAAATTCATATTCTTTACGAATTTTAAGGGGCTGAAAAACGGGGATGTCGTTCGCTTCTGCGATGACTTTTGTGGGAACTTTTTCTAATAGCCCTTTTCTTCCCACAGGACGATCAGGTTGAGCGATGACACCGACGATGTTATAGCCATCTAAAATCATCGCCTCTAAAACGGAAGCGGAGATATCGGGGGTTCCCATATAGACAATTCGTAGGTTCTTTTTATCCATCTAAGTTATTATAAATGCTTTTTTTATTTTATTAAATAAGATAGTATTTGTTATATGAAAATCCTCCTTGTCAGTGACACTCATGGAAACAATATGGTTCTCGACCTATTGGTGAAGAGACACCCAAATATGGATTTATATATCCACTGCGGGGATTCAGAATCCGATGAGTTTTCTATCATGCCTTTCCGTTCTGTTAGAGGTAACTGTGATTACTTCGGAGACTTTTTAGAATACCTTGTCATTCCCACTCCATACGGCAATATGGTGGTTGCTCATAAGCCCACTATTTCTAGTGACATATTAAGAGACAATCAAGCCAAAATATTTGTCTATGGTCATACGCATAGAAGGGATTTCACACTCGAAAATGGAATTTATTCCATCAACCCTGGTGCTATCAGTTTTGCCAGGGATAAATACGATTATTCTTATGCAATTTTGGATATTAACGAAAAAGGTGTGAAGATTAAATATCACACCGTTGATGAATAATGTAAAAAGAATCGCGGTTATTAAATTATTTATTTAATCATTTCATATAGTGATATACTTAACTAGAAAGGGTTTAAAATTATGGCCACAAATTTAGAAAAAGTGACAGCGTTCCTCGCAAGCGCTAAAGAATTACTAAACACTTCCAAAAGAATGGAAGACATCTTCTATCTCACGATGAAGAACAATGTGAGAAAAATTGCTGTCGAATACGTCAACGAAAAAGGAAAAATTAAACGCTACCGCTATAACAAGATGAGATCTCATTCTTATGAATTAGCGAGTGCCTTATCACAATATCTCATTCAACAACCAAAAAATGTTCCAATCATTTTAAAGGTCAGTAACTCTCCACACTGGGGTGAATTATTCTGGGCTATTTTAATGTGTGGTTATAAACCACTATTAATCGATGCCAAGACCTCTAAAGAAGGAACTATCCATGTCGCGGAAATGAGCAAAGCTATCGCTGTTATTACCGATGACTTAAATCAATATCCATTCTTGAAGATCTCCTTCGATGAATTAGTAAATGAAAAACACCGTTATTCTTTCTCCCCAATGTGGGAAAACGAAGTCATCTTCTCCTCCAGTGGCACCACTGGTGATGTGAAGTTGATGGTCTTCAATGGTGAAAACCTCGTCAACCAAATCTGCTGTTCCTTAAATATGGGACAAGAGACTGCGGATATCATGTATCCAAAGAGCATGGGTAAAGTGAAGATTTTAGCGATGATTCCATTCCATCATATCTTTGGTTTCGTTGCGGTCTTCTTATGGTATACATTCTATGGTAAGACTTTAGTCTTCCCACCAAGCAACGCTCCAAGCGATATTCAATATATCTGCCAAAAAGTTGGTATTACCCACGTCTATAGTGTCCCACTATTCTGGGATTCCTTAGCTTTAACAGTTACTCGTAAAGCCGCTTTAGAAGGACAACAAAAAGTCGAATTATTAGATAAGATGATTGGCTTTAATACCGGCAAGATTGACCGTAATGAAGCTGGTATCGCCGCTTCCTTAGTGGCACGTGATACCGTCCAAAAGAAATTACTTGGTAATAAAGTGAAATTCTGTATCTCTGGTGGCGGTTATCTCTCTAGAGAAACATTAACTCAAATCAATGGTTTAGGCTATAACCTATATAATGGTTATGGTATGACTGAAATTGGTGTTACATCCGTGGAATTATCTCCTGAAGTTGAAGTGAGATTAAAAGGCCGTATCGGTCGTCCACTTAATGGTGTCACCTATAAGATTGAAGGCAATGGTACCTCTGGCGAATTATTAGTCAAATCCCCCACAGTCCACGTGAGAGAAATTATCAATGGTGTCGAACAACCTGCGACCTTAACTCCAGATGGTTTCTTCAAGACTGGCGATATCGCCGAAATCGATGCCACCGGTGGTTACTATCTCAAAGGTAGAATTAAAGATGTCATCATCAACGCTGATGGTGAAAATATCTTCCCTGATGAATTAGAAATCTATTTCAAAGATTTACCCTGTGTACAACATCTCTGTGTCCTCGGTTATTCCCCAGAACATAACAACATTGAAAAGATTGGTTTAGTCTTAGAATTAGACAATAAAGCCACCGAAGAAGATATCAAAGCTATCAGTGAACAAATTAAGACAATTGTTCCTAACTTACCACATAAAGTGAAGATTGATCATGTCTTCTTATCTAAGGGCAAATTGCCTTTGGCAAACAACATGAAAGTCAAACGTTTCATCATCAAGAAAGCTCTTGAAGAAGGAAGCAATGAATATCTTCCTATTGGTAGTAAGAAAAAGACTAAGACATTCGATGATATTCCACCTGCAGTGGTCGAAGCTATTATCGGCCCGATTAGAGAGATCTTCAGCAAAGTGTTGATTTTACCTACATTTAAGATTGATGATGACGCTCACTGGATTAACGATTTAGGTGGCGACTCCATGAGTTATGTGGAATTAATCCGTGACATCCAAGATAGATTTGGTATTGAGTTCCCTGAAGAACTCCTCGGACAAATGGCGACAGTCAATGACTTCGTCTATGAAGTTGCCCGTTTACAAAAAGCCACAAAAGAAACAAAGAAAGAAAATGTTAAATAAATAATTGCATTATTTGTAAGCATTTGGTAACATATTCACCGACATTCAAAAAGAGAGGTAAATTATGGCAAACATAAAATCCCAAATTAAACGTAATAAAACAAACGAAAAAGCTCGTCAAAGAAACGCATCTGCGAAAAGCGCATGCCGCACTGCTATGAAGAAAGTCAGATTAGCGGTCGAGGCCAAAGATTTAGCGAAAGCTGAAGAAGCTTTAAAAGTGGCATTCCGTCTTATCGATAAGACCGTCAGCGATGGTGTCCAACATAAAAATACCGCCGCTAGACAAAAGGGCGAATTATCACGTTTAGTTAATTCTATTAGATAATAGAATACTAATCTCTTTTGAAGTTAATCAAGAATAATTCAAAAGCAAAGAAGCGGTCGACAAGGCCGCTTTTAATTTGTAAATCGAGATTGAAAAGTTGATCCAAAGCACGATGGATTGTCTTCTCACTAATTGTGTATGTATATTTCTTTAAAATCTTGGCTCTAAATTGATTGATGTTGAGTTCTTTGGCGATTCCTTCATCGTTATATCCAGATTTGGCTAAATAGATAACCTCATTTAATAGTCTAAAGTTATTGCCTAACATTCCGATTAAAGTTACCGGTTCCACTTTGATGGCTAATAAATCACGATAGACACCGATGGCTTTATCATTTTCTTTGCTCAATAGGAAATTAAAGATTTGGAAGTTACGATCTTCTAATGGTCTTGCCACCATCAAAAGAACATCTTCATATCTCACATGTTCGGTATAAAGGAATAATTTGGTGACACTATTCCTTAATAAAGGAACATCCCCCACTGTTCTGTCGGCGAGTTCTTGCACAGCATCGCTATCCATACGGAATTGTGGATTTTTTTCGATATGTTTAGCGATATATGTTTTAACGTAAAATCCCCACTCTTTGACCGTGGATTCTTTAATCTCTTTAATGCGTCCTAGTTCTTCGAGATTTTTATAGATTTCTCCTTTGACATCTAAAGAACCGCTAGAAACGGTCATGATGATGTCACAATCAGGATTAGGATCCTTTAAATATTTTAAGAATTCTTTATAATCTTGGTCTTTATCAATGGAACATCTCGGTTTTGGTTTCTGCAAGAAATAGCAATTCTCCATGATTACCACTTTGTGATCATAACCCAAAGGAACAAGATTGGCTTCATCGACGATTTCCTGGACTGTTACTTCTCCAGCATCGACACGTAAAAAATTCATTTCATCCTGTTCTGGAAGAGCTTCTTTAGCGATTTTATTCGCCATTCTTTTGACTTCTGAATCTTGGGTTCCGTAGATTAAATAATTCATAAAATCATTATATAAAATATTTCCGATAAACTACATAAAAATGTAGTTACGATAGGTAATTGTTCCTTCGATATCCGTCCTTCTAATTAATACATTATTATTCTTTAGAATACTAATCACTTCTTTATGAGGATGGCCATAGCGGTTATTAATCCCACATGAGATAACTCCTTCTTTAGGGGAAAGATATTTGATAAAAGCATCACTTGTAGAAGTGTTGGAACCATGATGTCCCACTTTTAAGATATTGCAAGGAATGTGGTCATATTCTCTCATCATTTTGTTCTCGATTTCTTTTGGGGCATCACCAGTGATTAAAAAATCCTTATCTCCAAGATGAAATCCGATAACTAGAGACTTATTGTTGTCTTCTCCACTTTCGGTGTGATTATTGTAATTATTAAAGGTAATTCCTCCTACATTAATTGGGAAGGAAGAAGCTTCTGTAACAAGGTTTTTCACGTAGAAATTCTCTTCTAGAGAATCATACGCTCCATTATGGTCAAAATCATCATGAGTAAGGATGACTAAATCGACATTATATATTCTCTGTTTTTGCATAAATGGAATGAGACTATCTTTAGCTAAATCGGTATAGGTCAACCCACCTGTATCAATAAGAATTGTTGTAGTTCCTTTTCTGATTAAACAAGAATCTCCTTGACCGACATTGATAAAGGATACTTGCCAGGAAACAAGATTATTGATGGGAATGAAATAGAAAGTCAATCCCGAAAGAAAAACAATACTCAAAACCCGATGAATCGGTTTGAAATCAATGCTTCGGTAATAGCAGATTAAGACCACGAATAGGAAAAAGAAAAACAACCACCACTCATTCATCGTTGGTCCATTAATTTGAAAGGATATCTTTCCTAACCATCCTAATATATTCGTTAATCCTTTGAGAAAGAAACCCACTACTCCGTATATTGGAACTCCATAGAAAGATAGAAGAGACAACACCCCTATCAATATAAAGAAAGGCGAGAAAATTGTCTGAGTTATCAAAGATAAAGGATTGATTCCGTTATAGAACTTTAGTTCAAAAGGAATGAAAGCTATATAGAAAAACACTAGTTGCAAGATTCTTAATTTTAGCCTTTTAAAACGCGCTAAACCATCGTTGAGGATAAAGAATATTAAGGGGATGCTAAAACCTAAGATAAAGCTCATTTGATAGGCTAAATGATAATCGATAATCAAAAACAAGAATCCCCCTACTCCCGCGATGGTTAAAGTAGAAAACTTTTTATCTAAAAAAGCTTCATTGATATATCTCAATATCTCGAGAACGATGATACGGATGATAGTAAATCTTGGTAGAGTAAAAATAAGATAAGGGAACAAGGTTAATAATGAGATAATCCTTATCTTTTTATTTTTAATAAAATAAGAAAAGATGAATTCAAAGAAATGTAGATAGGCAAAGATGTAGATTCCAGATGCAGAAGAAAACCTTGCTAAATGGAGTTTATTGATATCATTTAGTGCCTCATCATCTGAACGATCAGAGAACATTAAAGCGGAGATAAAACTCTTTTGTTCATCATTGAAATGAGATAGGAACTTCTCTCTTCTTTCTCTGATACGTATTGGGTTAGTAAAATTACATTCAACCTCTTTGATTTTTAGCTCGTAATACACTCCTTTATCATTAAGATAATTCTTGAAATCAAATTGTGATTCTAAAGTGACAAAATCTAATTCTTCTTTTTCTCCCTCGATAGTAAGATAATCTCCGAAATCATATTCATTATTTTTGATATGAACGTATAGTTTCTCCCCACGAGAGACCATAATGAAATAATTATCGTGGGAATCGATAACAAGTCCGGAGAAGGACTTAGCATGGAAATCCAAACGGACATAACTAAGCCCCACTCCTAAAATTGCTAGGCCAATGCAAAGAAGACCAATTTTCTTCTTATGTTTAATAAAAATTATTATTAATAATAAGGATATAACAATCCCGATGACGATAATTGATTTTCTAAACGATATACCTAGCCAGAAAAAGAGAAAAAGAATAAAGATTATCACGCGTGTAAGATGACGAAGTTTCTGATCTTACGATAAGTGGCATTGCCTATGCCGTAGACTTCAGTGAGTTGTTCCACGGTTTTAAATGCTCCGTTACTGGTACGATAACTGACGATGGAACTAGCAATTGAAGATGTGATGCCGTTGATGTTCATCAAAGTATCAGCAGTATCTGTATTGATGTTCACCTTCTCTATTTCTTTGTTGTTACAAATGTCGGTGTTATCAAACTTACTGGCAATGTAATAGGTGTTACCTGCTTTTAAAGCAGCATCTTCAAAGAACGCTAGATCGTCAGCATTGCTGGTGAGTCCACCACCCGCTTGGATTAAATCACCCATTGTAATGTTATCGGTAAGTAAATAAGTACCTGGTTTATTCACTTCTCCTTCAATGGTATAGGCTTCACCAGAAACACTAATCTGTTCACTGGTTTGGGCATTCTTTTGAGTGTTTACTTTGGGATCGATGATCATGAAACCAATGATCACCACTGCGGCCGCAATAATCACTCCAATAATGACTTTGTACATAAAAAAGACCTCCTACCAATATAAATAGGAGGCTTTTTCTATTTCTTTGTCAGAAAATTTACAATTTTAAGAATTTTTATTTAGAACCGACTTTTAAGATTTCAATGGAGTAGGTCTTTGCGGCTTTGACTTCGATGATATCACCAACGGATTTGTTCATGATGGCTTCGCCTAAGGCGCAGGTGTTAGAAATTCTACCATTGAAAGGATCGGATTCGACGGTACCGACAATCATGTATTCGGCTTCTTTGCCGCTTTCAAGGAATTTGATGGTTACGGTGGAACCTAAACCAACACGATTGCTCTTATTATTTTCATTAATGAGTTCAGCGTTATTTAAGATGTCTTCGATTTCTTTAATACGGGATTCAACAGCTTCTAATTTCTTTCTCGCTGCATCATAGTCAGCGTTTTCGCTTAAGTCACCTTGAGCACGAGCTTCCGCTAATTGATGTTTGGTGTCGACAGCGACGACATCGATAAGTTCACGAAGTTCTTCTTCTAATTTTTTATAACCAGCTTTTGTGAGTTTTGTTTTCTCTGCCATAATAGTACCTCGATAATTTGCGAACGTTATTATATCAAATAACGTAGAATAATTTCCATAGTTTATTTATATAAATACCTTCTATATAATAGAGGTCGTGAAAAAAGAAAGTAAATTGTTCACATTGCTAGTCCTCTTCATCACTTTTTTCAAAGTGGGTCTTTTCACCTTTGGAGGAGGTTATGCAATGATTCCAATCATTCACAAAGAAGTGGTCGAAAAGAGAAAATGGGCGAACAATTCCGATATGCTTGATATCTTAGCCATCAGCGAATCCACACCTGGACCTATCGCGGTTAATGCGGCGACATATATCGGCTTTAGAGTGGGTGGATTCTGGGGAAGTTTCTTCGCTACCCTTGGTTTAGCTATTCCCTCATTCGCCATTATTTTAGTGATTTCTTATTTTTATAAGACATTTATGTCCTGGACTATCGTTCAAGCCGCTTTCAAGGGTTTATCCATTGGTGTCATCATCCTCTTAGCGATGGCGGTCAACAAACTCAGAAAAGCTGTTCCAAACAGCATCCTTTCCATCGTATTATTCGCGGTCACAATCACTGCGATGTTATGTTTCAACATCTTCCAAATTAAAATTCCGTTCGTCACATTGATGTTCATCGGTATGGGGTTAATTGTAGGTATTATTGCCACACTATTAACCAGAAAGGAGAAAGAGAAATGATTTATCTAGAATTGTTTTACACTTTCTTCTTAATTGGCCTATTCACCTTTGGTGGAGGATATGCGATGATTCCGATGATTCAAGATCAAATCGTTGGAAGAGGGTGGCTCAATGAAGTCCAGTTAACTGACTTCATCGCTATCAGCGAATCCACACCTGGACCTTTTGCAATTAACATCTCCACCTTTGTGGGTTCTCAAACCGCCGGGCCATTAGGTGCATTATGTGCCACTATCGGTGTCATTTTGCCGTCATTCATCATCATTATCATCGTTGCTTTGATAATGTCTAAATTCTTAAAGAATCGCTTTGTGAAGGGTGCATTAAATGGAGTTAAACCTATTATTGTCGCTCTTATTGCGACGACTACAATCGTCTTCTTCATCAAAATGGCGTTGTTCCAAGGGAATCCATTATTCTCTCAAACCATCACCTTTGATAGAGCGGGTGTCACGCTGCTATTAATGCTATCTTGTCTGGCAATTATATATAGAATATATAAAAAGAAAAGCCTAAATCCCATTTTGTTGCTTCTTTTAAGCGGGTTTTTAGGCATTGTTCTTTTCTATTAATTGGTGATTATTTTTTGATCTCTTGGATTTTGGGATCTTCTTCATAGGCATTGAAGACTTCTTCGACTTCCGCATATTCATCGGGGTCGGTAATTTCTTCTAATTCGCCGTTATCCTTATAACGCATGACCATGACTTCATCTGGATTATCTTCACTATAGAAGAAGACATATGAAGTTTTTCTTTCTTCATTATCATAGGTAAAGAGGATTTGCATGAGGTGTTCATTGCCTTTTTCATCTACAATTGTCATTTGTTTTTCTTCGTTAAGCATTATCTTTTCTCCTTCATTCTCACATATGTATCTAAAATGATGCAGGCCGCGATGCGGTCAACACTTTCTTTTCTTTGTTTATGATTCATGCCCTGTTCGCTGATAGAGCGATTTGCACTGACAGATGTTAATCTCTCATCGACAGTGTTGATAATTAAATCAGGTTTTTCTTTTAATAGATCTTCTCTAAAGCGCATGACATTATTAGCCATTTCAGACATTTCTCCACTTAAGTGGAGTGGTAATCCAATAGCCACTTCTTTAATGTCCATTTTTTCTAATAATTCAAGGACGTGTTTTCTAGCCACAATATATTGGTTTTTTGGGAATCTAAAGGTCTCGATTCCATGGACAAAACCAAAGACATCACTATAGGCGATGCCTAATGTTGTTGTGCCTAAATCTAAACCGATAACTTTGTCCTGCATTATTTGACCAATCCTTTCGCTAATTCTAAGGCTTCACTAACTTTAGATGGATCTTTGCCAGCGCCACTAGCCATATCTGGACGACCACCGCCACTGCCACCAAGAGCTTGAGCGACTTGTCTAATAACATTACCAGCTAATAAGCCTTTATCAATCGCCGCTTTACTGGATGCCACGACGATAGGTAGTGTTCCATTATCTTCACCGATTAAAACGATGAGGTAATCTGGATGGACGGTTTTGAGATTATCTACTAAGGATAATAAGGCATCTCTCTTAGAACCTTTGAGGTAACTGACTAACAAATGGACGCCGTTCTTTTCTACGAAACTCTCTTTCAAAGATTGGCTGGATAAATATGCTAATTTGTCAGCGAGAGATTCATTAACTTTTTTCATTTCTTCCTTTTCTTTTAACAATGTAGAAATTCTTGTTGGGGTATCACTATAGCTGGCCACACCGACTTGGTCTCTTACCCTACTTAAGATTGCTTCTCTCTTTTTGATTAGCTCGTAAGCACCTGCGGATGTTCTGGCTTGAATTCTTCTAATTCCAGCGGCCACACTCTCTTCGTATTCAATGACAAAGACACCAATATCACCGGTGTTATTGACATGGGTTCCACCACAGAATTCTTTGCTGACTTCACCGAAACAAACGACTCTGACAACATCGCCATATTTATCATCAAATAAGGCTTTTGCACCAATCTGTTTTGCCTCTTCAATAGGAAGTTCTTTTGTCTCTGATGGGATAGCTTCTGCAATCCATTCATTGACCTTTCTTTCCACTTCTGCGAGTTCTTCAGCAGTAACCTTTTGATAATGGTTGAAGTCAAAGTGTGAATACTCATCATTAACATAGGAACCATGCTGGGCAATGTGATCACCCAAAACATCGGTTAATGCTCTTTGGAGGAGGTGGACAGAAGAGTGGTTTCTCATGATTTTCTTTCTTCTTAATTCATCAACCTTAAGAGTTAAGACATCGCCAACTTTAATCTCACCAAATAATGGTTCAATATGATGGAGATGTTGTTTATTTGGAGCTTTAGTGACGTTAGTGACTTTAAATGCAGCATCACTATTTTCAATAGTGCCTGTATCCGCAACTTGACCGCCACTCTCTGCGTAGAATGTGGTTTGATCGAAGATTACATCACCTTCATCGGATAATGAATCTACGATATTTCCATCTTTAAATAAAGCAACAACCTTGCCCTTAATTGGCTTCAAACCATATGTGAAAACACTATTAACTTTGCAGTCCATTAAGTCTTTGGATTGCTTATTCATACTCTGCAAATCACCACGAGCTTTTCTGGCTCTTTCTTTTTGCTCTAACATGAGTTTTTCAAAGCCTTCTAAATCGACTTTGACGTGGTTTTCTTCACAGATTTCAATGGTTAATTCTTTGGGGAAACCAAAGGTATCATAAAGGAGGAACATATCACTTGCGGATAATTCATCCTTACCTTGGATTGACTTGAGTAATAAGGCTTCACCATTAGATAGAGTTTTAAGGAATTTTTCTTCTTCCGCTTTAATCATTTTAGCGATGAATTCTTGTTTGCCTAATAAGTATGGATAGTAGGCTTTCATAATTTCAGCCACTACACTCACTAATTCAAATAAGAATGGCTTATTAATTCCGAGGACACGGCCATATCTCTCCGCTCTTCTTAATAACCTACGTAAAACATATCCTCTTCCTTCGTTAGAGAACATTTCACCATCCGCTAAAGCGAAGGTAATGGTTCTAATGTGGTCAGCGATAACTCTAAAAGCACGTTGGTTATCATCGTATTTTTTGCCACAGATTTTCTCGGTCTTTTCGATGATAGGCCAGAATAAATCTGTTTCATAAACTGTGTCAGTTCCTTGAATGACAACGGTGAATCTCTCTAGGCCCGCACCAGTATCAATATTCTTGCTGGGGAGTTCTTTATATTCACTTCTCTTCTTGCCAATTTCACTATTGAATTGAGAGAAGACGATATTCCATATTTCGACGAAACGAGAGTTTGGTAAATCATCTATTAAGAGTTTTAAACCGACATGTTCAGGATCGAATTTCTCACCACGATCAAAATGGACTTCAGTATCCGGACCACATGGACCTTCACCGATTTCCCAGAAGTTATCTTCTTTGATGATGAGGTGATCTTCAGGGATACCTGCATCCATCCAACATTTCTTAGTTTCTAAATCATCGGGATGATATGTGAAATATAACTTTTCCAAAGGAAAAGCAAACCACTCTTTGCTGGTCAATAATTCCACTGCCCAGGGGATGACTTCCTTACGGAAATAATCACCGATAGAGAAATTACCTAACATTTCAAAGAAAGTTAAGTGTGTGGCATCACCAACGTTTTCAATATCGTTAGTTCTAATTGATTTTTGGGCATTGGTGATTCTTCTGCTTGGAGGAATTTCGCTACCATCGAAATATTTCTTTAAAGCCGCAACACCAGCATTAATCCATAACAAAGTGGGGTCGTTCTTCGGTATTAAAGAACTTCCTGGTTCTACGTGGTGACCTTTACTTTTAAAGAAGTCTAACCACATCTGTCTTATTTCACTAGATGTCATTTTTTTCATAAAAAATCCTCCAAATATAAGAAAACGTTCCATTAAGGAACGATATTTACCGCGGTACCATCCTTTTTCATCCGCTATTGCGAATGCACTTACTTATGACTTTATCGCAGTCAACGGCGATGATTAGTCGCTTACTTGGGAAGTGGCCCACTTATTATACTCTTACACCCTTTTCACCAATAGGTGCTCGCTACTAAGGTAACTAATAAGTTTCTTTTCCTGCGTTAATAAAATAGCATAACTCTATAATAAAAACAATTTATTATATATCAGTCCTATGTCCTTTGTAATAAGTCTCATCAATTAGACCGCCTCCGAGGCAAACTTCGCCATCATATAATACAGCGGCTTGTCCGGGTGTAACGGCCTTCTATGGCTCATCAAATATCAATTCCAGG
>JBGUQI010000067.1:0-2547 GCA_045130875.1 Bacilli bacterium
TTCTTTGCCGAGGTATTGTGGCCACAAACTATTGAACATAAAGTGCATATAGGAGTTGATACCGGAATAAGAGAAAGCATAAGCACCACCACTGGCGTTTTTCACATCAGAGGTTTTAATTCTCTCAAAGAGTTCAAACATTTCATTTGTAGTCTTCGGAAGAGTTAATTCTTCTTTACCTTTATTTCTTAAATTTGTATTTGTGGAATCCCATTTGGATTTGTTATAAAGGAGTCCAACCACACCAGAAGTATAGGGAACAGCGTAGATTTTACCATCAGTAAAAGTCAAAGCATTGACATAGGATTGATCAATGTATTCTCTATTAGTTTTTGTGCCATCAGCTTCTTCATAACCCTCAAGTGGGGAATCATAGACATCAGTTAAATCCGCCCAGTGTTTCATCGAGTTTGTGGATTGAGTCTTAAAGACGGTGTTTTTCACTGTGAAGAATAAATCGATTTGATTATTAGGAAGTTGTAGTCTCGTATCTTGATAATTGATATTCGGTCCTTTATAAGCAAGCTCCGCTCTAGTGGTTTCACTTCTCTTATTAAACTCAGTGATTAAATCATTCACAAAATCGGAACCATAGCCTTTGGCTACAACCGCAATTTGTAATACTTTCTTTCCATCCTTTGGTTTGTTATTACCACAACCAGACACTGAAAGTGTCATAAAGATAGAAGCACTGAGAATCAATAACGGATTAATCTTTTTCATAATAATATTCCTCCTAATTATCCTTTGATTCCGCCCATATTAACGTTTTTCATCATCTTATCGCCAAAGAGAGCCACCATTATGATGACAGGGACACTAGCAAGTAAGATACCGGCAAAAAACACTGTATGTGGGGATGAACTTTCTGAAAAAGTCATTTGTTCATAGAATTGGAATAAGCCTGACGATAAGGTCGGCATTTTATCTAAAAATAGAAGCGGGGTTTCATAATTGTTCCATT
Source organism: Bacilli bacterium (assembly GCA_045130875.1). Lineage (GTDB taxonomy): Bacteria > Bacillota_I > Bacilli_A > RFN20 > CAG-826 > RUG13091. The sequence continues at coordinate 965 of JBGUQI010000067.1, forward strand.
GGGCAATAAATGTTAAGAGGAACAATGCTAAGAAAGGACCAAACGCTAATGGAAGCATTATTCTAAAGAATATGGTGAATCTACTCGCACCATCAATCTCTGCGGCTTCCATATATGTTTTATCCACACTTCTAAAGAAGGCATACATAATCAAGAAATTAGAACCAAAGCCACCTAAATACATAATCAAGATGAGCGGACTATCATAAAGATGGAGAGCGTAAATAACTTTGTATAAAGATGGAAGTGATCCAACAATAGGTAAAGCAATGGTAAATAAGATGACTCTAAATGCTATTTTCTGTCCAGGGAATGTATATTTGGCAAATATATATCCTGTAATTGCGTGCATAAGTGTAGCGAGGAAAGCGGAACCACCCGCAAACCAAATGCTATTGATAAACATTTGCATGAAAGAAACATTCACTACACCATTATCGTAACGAATATAGTCATAAGCTTCCTTATAGTTGGAGAACCTCCAAACTTTAGGGAATGCCATCATATTATCGTAGAACTCTATATCATTTTTAAATGAGTTATAGAACGTCCAGAAAACAATGAATATGATTCCAGCGGTATAGACATAGAAGATGATAAAGAAGATGGTTTTACCTATCTTTTCACCAATTGAAGACTTAGTTAAAAAGATTCTTACAATCGCGTAAGGTGGGAAAACAAACATCAAGATGTTAAGCAAGATGTCGATAAATTTAGAAGATGTCTTTTTTCTACTAATACTCAACATCGCCATAAATCCTTCCTAAAATCCATCTCACAAAAGTAATAATCGGGTATAAAACCGCGGTACAAGCTAAACCTAGAGCAGCAGGAACAAACAAAGAAGCATTTGGATTATTCACTTCATTAAATATCCAGAAGGAGATGGTTGTGGTTTCTCCTTGTCCTTTAGTGAGCAACAATATTGGTCCTGTCGCGGTAAAGATACTCGCAAAATTCAAAATCAAAATCATAGAGAATGTCGGCCAGATAAGCGGTAAGACCATAGAAAACATCTCTCTAAACATTCCGACACCATCGATTTTCGCGGCCTCAAGTGTTTCTTTAGGAATACGGCTCATCGCCCCAGAGAATAAGATAAATTGGCCACCGAAGTTGGTGAGGAAGAAATAGATAAGAACCGTCCATTTCGCATATTGTTTTTCAACAAGTAGAGAAGGAATGGATTCGTGGAAAAGAGCTTCCCATAAAGTTCCAACTGGAGATCCTCCCACTGTTGAAATCGCATATTTAAACATACCGGTTAAGAATATAGCGGGTAGAATTGTGGGTAAAAACAACATCACTCTCCAAAGTCCGGTTAAAGGAATTTTCTTATACAAGAAATAAGACAAGACAAAACTCCATGGAACAAGGAAGATGATTTGGAAACCAGAAGTAATAAGTGTATTAATAAAGGCTATTTTTAATTCTTCAGTTTTGAACAAGTCAATAATGGCTTTAAAGTTCTCTAAAGTGAAATATGTATTTCCGGTATTGAGGTCCATTCTTTGGAAAGACAACACTATGGAATTAGAATTCACCACAATCCAAAACACGATAAAGTGAATAACGGGAATAAT
>JBGUQI010000068.1:0-37010 GCA_045130875.1 Bacilli bacterium
GCACATCTATATGCAGGATGAATCTACCGAGAGAAATACCGACACAATTATCTATGATGTCACCTCAAAGGAAAACTACTCCTCTAACTTATCCAAGAACTTGCATTTCTTCCGTGAATTAAAAGCGGTTGTGACGCAAAAATCAGGCAAAAACGTCTTCTTTGTCGGTGAAAACTTCGATGGACACGCTTATCACGTCGCTCCATATTATGAAGCTTTTGACTCAATGTTCGACTTCTATACCTATTATAATTTGACCAGTTCTGCCGCCACCGGAAGAACCAATACCAACAATAAATATGGTACTGTTTCTGGTTTTATGAACGGTGGCTCAGTCTATCAACAAAGCGATGATAGCAGTACTCAAAAAGGTGCAAAAGATAATGGTCATAAATTATCCTACGGAAGCAAGTGGAATTATCCATCAGTTTATGCTGCATATAACACCGCTCGTGGAGATACTTCGTTACCTGGTTCCTTCACTTCTAACCACGATATCGCTCGTGTCATTAACCGTATCGCTGGTAGTGGTGATGCCACTGGTTTAGCCAAACAAGGTAATGTCAGCACTAGCAATTATGCTGATTATGAAAAATCTGCGAACTGTGTGAAATTCGCTGAAATTTTATTCCCAGGTTTAACTTGGGTCTATTACGGTGATGAAATTGGCATGACTGGTAACTTCCCAAGTGGTAAGGATGCCGATAGTGATTATGCTGACTTATGGTATCGTCAGCCCATGAAATGGACTGCTGATCAAAGTGGTGAATTCATGACTGATTATTATGTCACTGGTTCAAACATGAAAGTCCAATGGGACAGCATTAACTCCAGCAGCTCAGTTGTTCCTGCTAATACACAAATTAATGATTCCAACAGCGATTATAATCAAATGAAGAAGTTTGTTGCCTTAAAGACTGGTAATGATGCAGTTGGCAAAGCCTTAAGAGTGGGCTCCTTCGAATCTATTTATGTCTATGGAACAGCTCCATATTGCGATAACATCTTATCGTTCAAACGCAGCTACAACGGCACAACCGTTACCGTAGTGGTGAACTTCAACAACTACAACATCAACTCTGGTTTATACAATATGTCTGGACAAGTGCTCGCCTCATATAATGGAGCGACTGCTTCCAGTCTCCCAGCCTATTCCGTGGTGGTGTTGAAATAACAATAGTTATTAATAACTAGGAGGGTAATCCCCTCCTTTTTATTATCTTCATAAATTGACAAATCTTCTTTATGTGTAATATAATGCACGTAAATTGTAGCGTGCGACTATAAATGCGCGATAGGGGGACCTTATATGAAATTAAAAAACATTTTTATCTCTTGTGGTCTTGCTTTAGTTATGGGCTTAGGAGTTGGTGCTTCTCTTGCTTTGATCAACCAAACAAAAGAAGTTAAAGCCGATCCTGAAATCACATATAAAAGGTACTATTTTGACGTTGAAAACCCCAAAGATAACAACGATTATCCATGGTGGTTAAATAATGGTGCTTTTACATATATGTATGCCTATTATGAAGAAGGCGACACTAAGATTGAAAACGCTCCTTGGCCTGGACAAAGAATGAATAATTATTCTAACTTCGCAACTTTCTATTTAGAAGTTGATTCAAGATTAGATAAGGCCATTTTTAATCGTGTTAATCCAAATGACCTCTCTCAAGTATGGAACAGAACATCAGCGGCGGAAGGTGGCACAAGCATCAATCTTCCAAATACTGATGATGAAGTGCAATGCTTTGTTTTGAAATCTGAGTTCAATGGAAACTATGCTGACGGTAATGCTGCCGGTGATTGGATTCAATACGAATTTGAAGTTGATACATATGTCACTCAGTTAGATAACTCTGTTGTTACAGGCCATCAAACTGTTATGTATGGTCAATATCCTGAGAAACCTGTAATTGAATATGGCACAACTTTCAATGGTTGGTGTTCTGATAGTGAATATAATCAAAATGTAAGTCCTGAAGGGTGGTCTGGAAATAGTTATACTAAAGCTTATGGCTATATTTCTGAATCAAGAGTTTACAACACATTGACTTATGATTTCACAGAAATTCCCGAAGAAGTGAATTTGACTGGTTCACATAGATTAAAACTCCATCAAGAAAATACCGCAGAAAACGAATTCTATTACATTGATATAGACAGTTCTTTACAAGGTAGTATCACTGTTTACGAAGGTACTTTCATTACTTTGGATCCTGAGATTTCCGTTCACTTAGGTGAGAATTATTACACAACAGTCAGTGGAACTTGGTATTCAACTTATGCTTACGACACCTTACATATCAAAAAGTATTCTTGGGATGATAATGAGAATTATAGTTATTTCCTTGCCTGGAATTCTTCTCATGATTATCCACCAGAAGATGGGTATTACATTATCAATACTGACACTTATAGATATGACCATATGCATCATGAAGATGCTAGAATCATTCAATACTATAAATTAGATACTTACAATCAAGATGGCTATGTGGCGGTTTATAGAAACTATCATGCTAGCAAGAATGAAAGTATTATGATTCGTTCTTATTTTAATAGAGTCGATACATACCATAGCCTTGATAATAGTAGTTATGATTTCCAATCTCCGCATCCAATGCACTGGTCATCTGAAGATGTCGATTATTACGCAATGACATTTAGAGTTGCCGGTACATTCGATATTTATATGAGATCTAACGGCACATTCCATGTTGAATTGGTGGATGATTCTTATGGAGTAGTGGTTCGTTATTCCTTGTTCCATCCAAATTATGTCGGTGTCGATACTAATTATGATTATTTCATCGTTGGCGAAAATGAAGTGTTCGTTCCCGATTTAGAATCCGAACATGATTTTGATAAAGATGCCTTTAATGAAGCTACTGGTCTTTGGACTGGCGAATTATATACTGATGCCCAATGTACCTCACTATGGACTCCTGCAGCATTAACTGACAACATCACTTTATATGCAAAATGTTATGAAGATGGTGCTTATCTCATCGGTGATGCTTCCTATACTGGTAGTAGTGCAACCGCTTGGTCTGTAGATGCCGGTAAAGTGTTCGTAGAAGTTGGTCCTAAAATAGAAGACCTCGACGAAGAACATATGATTTATTACAGTGATACATATCTACAAGTCGAAGACGTTGTCATTCCTAGCACCACAACTGCAGAAAATCCAACTCAAATCGCGACATTGTTAATGCTCGATATGTTTGGTGGTTATGAACAATATCTTACTAGCCCAATCTATTGTGATTTCACTTTAGATGGAGAATATGATTTTGCTTCCATTGATAATAGTGTGACCAATCAAATGAAACTCACCTTGACAAGAGGCGGTACATTCGATGTCAAAGCTCATGTTAATATTGGCATGTATCTCGATTCTCAATATCACCCAACTGGCCAACTGGAGTTAGTTGTTTCTATTCAATTATTACAAGATGATAATTCCTTAGACACATTCTTAGCTAACTTCTTAACCGCTGTTGGTGGAGTTTGTAAGACTGATAACACCACAGATTTAGAAGCTCTTGCTACCGTCTGGGGTCAACAAAAGACTGCTTATCTCGCTTTAAGTGAAACCAATCAAAACATCATTAAAGCCGTTGGTTTCAATGGTGGTGATGAAAATGGCAATAAAGTCGCTCAAGTAGTGGCTAAATATGCCTATATCATCAATAGATATGGTACAGATACCTTCGAAGACTTCATCTTCAACGGTGTCCACTCCTCACCAAAAGTGGGATTCAATCAATCAAATGTGAAAAATAATGTTATCCTTGTTGCTGTCTTAGTTTCATCCACATTATTGCTCACAGTGGGTCTTAAGTTCTTCTATATGAAGAAAAAAGAACAATAATTGATATTAAACAATTTGAATAGAGGTCTCAAATGCTGAGGCCTCTTTTTTGTTCGATTACATCAATGTTTGACATTAGTTTTTATATATGTCACAATAGGCGCAATGTTGCGCATTCAAATAGAAGCGCATGGAGGAGCCATATGAAAATTAAAAATGTATTAATTAGTTGTGGTCTAGCTTTAGCGATGGGTTTAGGTATCGGCGCTGCTTTGATATCTAAAGAAGCCCCCAAAGCGGCTAAAGCAGAAGGTGAAATAACTTATAAAACATATTATTTTGAAGCCAAAGCAATGGATAGTAGTTATCACTATTGGTGGACTGATGATAGTGCTTTGACTTATATGTATGCCTATAGCAGCACTGATAACACATTAAAGAACGCTGATTGGCCTGGCCAAAGAATGTCTGGCAGCCGTTTCACAGATTATGTTTACAATTTATCTATTGATTCACGTTTAGATAGAGCCATCTTCCTTCGTGTTAATCCAAATGACATTAGTAATATTTGGAATAGAACATCAAAACAAGGTGGTATTGACATCACATTACCCAATACCGATGAAAGAGTGATGGAATTCGCTTTAAACACCAATTTCAATTCCGATACTGGTTATGATGATGGCAATTATGCCGGTGTGTGGCGTCAATATACATTCACCGTGACTAGACACCTTTTACATCTTGATGGTACTTGGACAACAGATACAGTGACTTTGAATAGAGGACAATATGTTCCTTATCCAATCCTTCCTTATGGTGAGAGTTTTTATTCTTGGTGTTTAGATCCAGATTTTAATGAATATGCTGGCGCTTTAGGCGGAAGTGATGGTGGTGAATATACCGATGTTTATGGTTATGTTAGACCATCTGATATGTACACCAATAAATATGATTTTACCGGATATACTGGTAGTGACATTTTAGCGGGTACAAATATTAAGGTTTTAGCCTATAATTCTCCTGAGGATGATTATCGTACATTCACTATTGATAGTTCCTTAAAGGGAACATTTACATATCCTGAAAATTGCACCATTATCGTAGAATCTTTGGTGACGGATTTATCTTATTCTAACAGCAACCGAGAAGGCTGCAGTTATTACGATAATAGAGACGTTTTAATCATTGAAAATAAAAATACTGAACAGGATCCTAGATGGGGAGTTGCGTGGAGAACTAATCACGATGAACCACCCACTGATGGCTATTACTTAGTTTCTAGCAATAACTTTTATCGTTACGATAACCTCAATGAAACATTTGATAATTACCTCAAACTCACAGAATTAGATCCTGCCACCAATAATGGTTATATTGCCAAATATACTGGCTATCAAGCCGAGGAATACGAATATGTGCAAATTCGTGGATTCTTTAATAACAATACTACACGTTATTATCCTGATGAAGTTTATCCATTCTTCCATAGTCAATCCTATTCTAGCTGGTATGAAGATGGTGGCGTTTATCGTTATATCTATGCATTCTCCGTGCCATATACTTATGACTTCTATTTAAAATCTGATGGTACTTTCCATATTGAACCCACAGAATCTCACGTAGTCACCGTTAATTATGTGTTGTTCAACCCTTTACGTGCCGGTGTGGAAACAACTAGAGTTGATGCCATTTTCGTTCCTGATGGTGAACAATTTGTTTGGAACTTAAATGATAGTGTTTGGCTCCAAGGTTTAGGAGCTCAAGCATTATGCACTCGTGAACTATATTTAGATGCCGATTTAACTATCCCATTCACCGGTGGTTATCTCACTGATGATGTGGTGATCTATGCGAAATGCTATGAAGACGCTCCATATCTTGTTGGTGATGTCTGTTTGAATGGTAGTAATGCCACACCTTGGACTGTTGATAGTGGTATTAAATATAATACCGTTGCCTCTCAATCCAAGATTAAAAATGATATCTTCTATCAAGATTTAGCGGTTACTATTAACTTTACCGTTCCATCTACCACCACAAGTAACAATCCTACTCAATTTGGCACATTGATGATGCTTAATGTTGCCGGTGGATATCAACAATATCTCGTTGAACCTCAATATTGTCCATTCTCATTAGCCCAAGAATATGACTTTGCTTCTGTCACTAGTGACCACTTAAAAATAACATTCACTAGAGGTGGTAACTTTACTGCTTTAGCCTATGCTTCTGTGGCTATGTCTATGGATGAAAATGGCTATACCAATGCGATTATCGATATCGATGTCGAATTATTCTTATTAGAAGAAGACAATGAATTAGCAAACTTTGTCGATGGATTCTTACTCTCCATCGGTAATGTTTGTAAAACTGATAACACCACAGATTTAGATGATTTACAAACTGCCTGGTTACAACAAAAGATCGTTTACAATATGTTGAGTGATACCAGTAAAACAATTATTCAAGCCGTTGGCTTCAATGGTGGCGATGAAAATGGTAACAACATTGAAAAACTAGTTGCCAAATACGCTTATATAATCAATAAGTATGGTGATGACATGTTTGATGACTTCATCTTTAATGAAGTTCATTCTTCACCAAGAATTAATAACAGATTTAATTACTCTAATGTCAATATTATTATCGCCGCGGTGATTGTTTCTTCTTCATTAATACTTACTGTCGGTCTTAAGTTCTTCTATATGAAGAAAAAAGAAAGATAGTTCTAAAAACTAAACTATAGGACTCGAGAAATCGGGTCCTTTTCTTTATTCTATGAATAATTGACTGATGACATTATTAAAACTATAATGTAAATGTTAGAAAAGCGCATTCATAAAGAAGCGCTTATAGATAAAGGAGAGACAATATGAAAGTAAAACATGTTTTTACAACGCTAGGTCTTGCTTTAGTTATGGGCATGGGAGTAGCCGCAGGTGCTTCTCTTGGCACAGGTGTTATCAAGGCAAAAGCCGCGACCACAACCATCTATGCCAAAATGGAACATGATTGGTGGAAAGCCGATGGTGCTGCCATTGGCATTTATGCTTGGGATGGGGGCGATAAAAACGCTGCTTGGCCAGGTCAAAGAATGTCTGCTGTTACCGGAGTAACTGATCTCTGGAGCATCGATATTGATACCGCTGCTTATTCAAATGTCATTTTTACTAGAGTAAATGCTTCTGGCGCAGTCGCTGATTGGGGCGCTCAAACCAAAGACTTAACTTTCCCCACTGATGGAAAGAATATGTTTACCATTACTACTAGTTCTGCCACTTGGGGTGGTGATCCTGGCTGTGATGGTGAATGGGGAACTTATGTTCCGCCAGTTGCTCCATCTGTATACGAAGTATCAATCAATGGTGGAACTGCAGTTGAATTAGTGAAAAATGGTTCAACAACCGAATACACATTTGCTAGCAATACCCTTTTAACCGCTGGTGATGTCTTAACATTCTATAAGGATGATGAATTACAAGCAGTTACCGTTAAACCAGATGGTGGATTATCAACCAATAACGTTTCATTAGTTGATGGTGATATTACTGTTTCCAAAACCGCAACCACAAACTTATATTGGGATGTCAACACCAATGAATTGTGGGTTGAAGGTTACGGTAGTGCTGTCGATGGTAGTGTTTACCTCGTCGGTTCATTTAATGGTTGGGGTGGTATTAGAACAGTTGCCACAACTGAAGATAATGTCAATTACACATTTAGTAATGTTGCTTTATCCGCAAACGCCACAATAAAAGCCTTTAAATATGATGCCAGTGGTGCGAATGATGATGCCAAGCATGTTTGGGTTCAACCAACTGCAGCGACAAGCACATTTTCAATTGAATTCCCTGTTTCTTTTGAACAAAACGGCAATGTCACAGTGACCAACGCTAACACATATAATGTTTCCGTTAATATCACAACTGGTGCTTATACAATTGATCCAACATCTGGAACACCAACTTATAAAGTTACCTGTGACCTTGAGGAACAAACCTTCGTCTTAGACGAAGATGGCAAACCCGAAGGTGTTTATCATCAATATAGTGCCACCGTTGAACATGGCTATAGAGCGAGTGTTTTAGAATTCTACATCGGCGATGTGAAGATTACTGATCATATCGGTGTTGATTATGAAAATGATGCTCCAAAAGCTGGCAACAACATCGTTGGTGATGTCACAAATGGATTCCGTATTTATCACAACAAAGAAAATATGAAAATCTATTTAAAGACTTATGAAGATGGTGGAATGTCTTTATGGGGTGATGGTTATGATGAACTCACATTCTATATGAGTCATTACAACTACATCATTTCTCTTGATGATGAATTCAATCCTCAAGATGGTTATGAAAAACAATTCAAAACCGCTAACGAAAAGAGCATTGCTGTTAGAGCGGATAATGAAGGAAAATATTATATTACTGATGAAATCGGCAGGGCTCAATCTATCCAATTTGAAACCGCTGGTGACAACAACGCTTATAGTTCTACTAGCCCAACCGGTACATTCAATGTTTATAATGCATGTAATGAATTCGTCTACATTAAGATGAAAGCAGACTTATCCTTAACTCTTTACATCGGTGGTAGAACTCATACTAGAACATTAACTATTGGTAGCACTGATTATCAATTAGAAAGCTATCAACCAGAAGGTGAACCATTACAATACCGTGTTACTGGCGTTGATTTAACTGGTGGTGAAACTATCTCTTATAAACTCGATGGTGTAGCACAAACCATTACCGCAAAAGCCATCGGTAACAATAACTTAACTTCTGAATTAAAAGTCTTAGCGGATGCCGCAAGTGCAGACCTCTATTTAGATCCAGAAAACATGACTCTTTGGGTCAGTGGTTTAGGACTTGAAGGCGCTACCGGATTTCATCTCTTAATTAAGAATAGTGACAGTCACACAACAGAATTCTTAAAGATGACACAAAATCCCGCTAATGAGAATGAATACTTTAGTAGTGCTCATGCCTTCAAATGTAACGATGTCATTAAAATCGTCGATTGCTCACATAGCGATTCCTTACCATATGTCTTCGATCCTAAAGGTGGATTAAATGACAATTCCAATGATGCATTTATACTCAATGACTTTGGTGAAGTCTATTGTCAAGAAGATGTCACTGTCTCAGCTTATATTCAATTAGCATCTAACAACGACAAACTATACTTTGGTTCCGTTCCTGCAGCAGTGCAAGAAGCCATTAGATTCACCACAGATTTCGCTAGCCATATGCATAACAGCTGCTCCACTGAAAACGGTAAGCAAGCCGCAGTTGAAGCTGCTTGGGCTCAAGCTGCTGGCGAATATGCATTATTATCCGCTGAAGCAAAAGCGGAATTAGCTAAAGGTTCATTAGAAAATTGCGAACATGACGAAATTGCTGATTTCTATGAAAGATATATGAGCATCAAAACTCAACATAGTGATTGGGATTTAGCAGACTTCATGGGATGGGCAATCCCATCTTCCAGCAATTATTTCTTTGGTGGTATAGCCAAAAACAATAATGCCTTAATTATCGTTTTAGTGGCTATGACCATCGCAATTTCTTCTGTTGGATTATTCTTCATTATCAGAAGAAAGAAATATTCTAAATAATAATATTAATTATTAATAAGGATATAAGGGGCTCGTAACTGAGCTCCTTTTCTTATCTTATAACTAATAAAATAAATTTTATTTTTGACACAGTATTGAAAAAGTGTTTAAATATCAAGTATTAGTAGGAGATTATGCTCGATGAAAGGTCTTAAAGCAGTCTTAGGAATAGCATTATCCGTCAGTGGATTAGGCACCGCGGTTGCTTTAGGCACAGCTAGTGTAACTCCCACAAACGAGATGATTCAGGCTGAAGCCGCGAATAGTAGTTGGGGTATTGTTGGAACTAGACAGAATCCTACTTGGCAACCAGGTAGCAAAGTTTTATTGACTGCTGCTCCTTCTGGTAGCTGGTATGAAGCTTATGGTACATTCCATTTCAGTCAAAATGAAGAATTCAAATTAATGACTGGTAATTCATGGGATGGAAGTGATATAGGCAAAGATAATGTTAAGTTTGGTAATGCAACCTCAAAATTTGGAAGCAATGGTACCAACATTAAATGTACCACTGCTGGTGATTACGATATTGCCGTTGCCAAAAACCAACCCGATAATTCATATTATATTGGTCTCTTTACCGCAGGAACTCTAAATGACACCAATTATATTTATGTTTTAGAAAAACCAAACGATAATGGCTATTGGGCTCCAAATTATATTTACTCATTTGGTGGCGCCGCACAATTTGGTTCATGGGGAGGTAAGACATACTCAAGTCTTTCTGAATATCATGCTTCTGCTACAGTCAACTTCAATGGACAATATGGCAATATTTATAGACTCCCATATCATCCTGTAGATACAACATTTATCATCCATAACAATAGTGGATATCAAAGCACAAACACTTCCTTTGTTGCTGGTGCTGCATATTACTACAATGGCAAGGGAGAATATGGTGACGATAAAGGAAAAGTTATACTTGCAAATAATGCAAACATGGGTGCTGCTGCTGAATTAATAACCGAAGTCGAAATTGCTAGAGATGCTGTTTCTGCAAATCCATCACAAAGCATTGCGGCATATTCAATTTGTGGCATTCCTCAAGCAACAATTAATTCATTAGCGGCAAAATATAACGCCTTGAACTCAACTGCAAAAGGATATGTGAATTCCTCAACAGTTACTACATATACAGGCGCATACGGTTCCGAAGAAGGAACAGTTAGCTATGGTGATATTATGACTAGGATTGTTAGTATGGCTACTTCTGGTAGTGGATCTAACAGGATAGTGAATGCTATCTCCAATAACAGCGGTGCTGTGATAGCAATTATGACAACAATTATCGCTGTGACAGCGACAGGCATGTTCTTCTTCATCCGTAAGAGGAAACATCAATAATAATTGAAAAAAGAGTGGCAAAACCGCTCTTTTTTTGTCTAATAAATCGGAATAGTAGTAGAATGAAAGAGAAGTAATAGGAGGAATCCATTATGAAAAAACTTATAACTGTACCCATTTCCTTATTGGCTTCTATGGCCTTGTTAGTTGGTTGTGGGGGCAATCAAAAACCAAGTTCAGAAGCGCTTCCCGAAGAACCTGAATCTTCAGAAACTAGTGAAGTTACACCTGAGCCACCAGAAGAGGAAGTAGTAGAGATTAAATTTCCTGAATCTCTTGCGGAAGCCGAAGTGGTGGATTTTGGTGATTTAAAATACAACTACGGTTTAGCTTATGAAATCTATGAATCCGGCAAAGGGGCGAATTATGATTTCATTAAAGAAAACACCACTAAAGTAAAATTGATATCCGCGAATTGGGAATATGATTTTGAAGGTCAAAATGGCGTTTTAGAATCCTCTCTATCTTCTGTAGAACTATTTGAAGATGATATTTTTGAATGGAATAAAACTCGCGATATCTATCGTGAGTTTGAAGGTATTGGTACCTTGCACTCCTACTTTACATCTTTAAAGATGATGGGTGTGAGAATAGGTGAAGTTGACTATTATAATGCCGATTACCAAGAATCGGAAAATGTCCATACTAATCAATGGGGATTTAATCCTCAGGATTATGCTGGGCAGGAAATAAATAACATTCTCTATGGTGTCGGTGCTGACTATTTGAGCGATGCTTATATGAATGTTGGTGATTATCACTATTTTGTCGATGCATATTCCAACGGATATGGTCAATCTACCGACGATGTTTATGGCATTACTTTTAATTACTATATTAAAGAAATCACTGAAATAGTTTATAAGTTCGATGCCGACTATAAACTCTTAGGCTATTATGAATATTACGAAATCTTAACTGACCATGATTTGTTTAGTGGAAGACCCTTTAACGAACCAAAAGTATTCCGTAGAAATTTAAATAATATTTCTTTTGAATATAAGGAAAATAATGTCTATCCAAACAAAGATGCTTTAGTGGCATCTGTACCAGATGTGCAAAATACTAGCGCGTCATTTGGATATCGTTCCGCGAAAGTGAGATTGGGCGAAAGTGGTCAACTTACTGCCGCGCCTATTTATCCAGACTCATATACCATGATAAGTGAGACTCAATATTATGATAACGATCATATGTCTTTATATTTTGAATTCGATCCTTCGGATAATACCGCGATTGATTTCACTCAGGCGAACTTTTTCTATCTAGTTCTTCAAGGTGAAGAAATGAATAGTACACATATAGAAGCTGTCAATTTCCTAGCTTCTGCGTATCTCCACGAAATCGCGGAAGCTTTAGGCGCTAGCATCAAGACATTCGATGGAAACGAATATCTCATCATGGAGAAAGATGCGATGGCGGGAATGCTCATTGTTTTCCCGACTCATGAACTTCCTGTTTTTGATAACATTTCATTTGTCCCTGTCGAAGTAAGCCCGGTGTTATTACCATAATATGAATATTATTACGGAGGAAAAGTTATGAAGAAAAAAGTTATTATTCCGATTACTTTATTAGCCTGTGCATCCTTATTAATCGGTTGTGGAGGAAAGAAAGAAAAAGAGTCATCAGTGCAACCTGAACCAGTTTCTTCTTCCAGTGAAGAACCTATTCCTGGACCAGGTCCTGAAATAGAAGATACAGTCGTTCTTCCTAAAACCCTAGATGAGGCTCATTTCATCGATATGGGCAATTTATCTCAAGAAGTTCCTCAAGAACTCTTGGACTCCAGTGTTGATGAAGTCGACTTTGAAGATATTCATTTCGCTAGTGGTGCTACCTTATCAGCGGAATGGGAATTTAGTTTTTCTGGAGACTTCGCTGAATATCAAGTCACGGAAGCAGATTTTAGAATCTATAACGACGGAATCTCTATTTCTCGTGAGAATAAATCTTTTTATTACAACTATGAAGGTGTCGCTAATTATTTGTATAACTTCTCAGAAGAAGAAACTACCTATATTTCTAAAGAAAATAAAACCTATAAGAAGAATCAATATATCGCTGATGAAGATGTTAGAACCTATGAATGGAGTATTCTTCCTGCTAACCAAGATCCTGCTAAAGCAGTGTATGAAGAACTTATAGGGCAGATTTATTTCTATAATCAACCAGCTTATACAAAAATCGGTGATTATATCTATGTCGTTTCCTTTACTTCCCGAATAGATTCGGATATTTCCTCAAACTATCATGGTGAAGAATTTATTTATACTTATAAGTATTCAGAAGAAGTAATTTTAAGACTTGATACCAATTATCAACCCGCAGAAATGTATTATTACTATGAAGGCACTGTAGATCACAATATGACTACTGGTGTTTCCTTGAAAGAACCAAAGCTCGTTTCCCGTGATCTATACCACATGGAAATGGGTTATGGTGAATATCAAGACCATCCAGAAGCTCAACAAATACTTAATAGTATTCCTGATAAATATTTTGTTAATGCCTATTTCGATTATCGATTAGCCGCTGCTAGTGTCGGTGAAGATGGCAAGTTAACTGCTGCTCCATCATTTGGTAGTGCTACTCTTTGGCGTAGTGGTGGATTCTATGATTATGAGACTCCATATCTATCATTCTTCCCATATTACAACACCCAATACTTTGCCATTGAATTGGTGGATTTATATATTAATTATATAAACCTCGTCAATAATGGTGAAATCAATAGAACAGTTTCTATGAAAAACAATAACTTTATGGCTAAAGTTGCGGAAGCGATGAATGGCCAATTATTGGACTATGGTGGAAACACTTATTTAGTGGTCAATATCAACACCTATCATGGTGTGGAATTCCTCTTCAATTCATTTAACTTCAGTGGTCTAAATGACATTGTGGTAAGAGAAATAACCAACTATCTAATCTTCTATTAAAGACAACAAAAAAGTGGCAAAAACCCGCTGTTTCGTATAAAAACCCGTATATAGGAGGTAAAAAACTTAATGAACAAAAAACTCACACTCCCCATTTCTCTACTGGCCTGCTTAGTTTTACTTGTGGGCTGTGGTGGTGGCAAGAAAGAAAGTTCTAGCCCTACTGAATCAGAGCCAGATTCTAGTGAGGTACCACCCGCACCAGTAGAAGACAAAGGATTAGAAATCTTCACTAGCTTAGATAATGCCGCCTTTGTGAACTTCGGTGAACTAGGTGATAGTTATGCTGTGGCTAAAGAGATTGAAAATTCTGGTAAAGGCTTTGATAGTGAATATGTCTCTGATGCCTACACAAGAGCCTTAATGGTTAATGAATCCACATCATATGATTTTGAAAGTGAGAGTTTCACTAACACTCATTACGAAAGTGGAATCAATAGATATGATGAAGATATCTATGATGTTAGAAACTTTTATAGGGTTTCTTATAATGTGGGCATTGGAAATTTCTTGGCTCAATATAGTGACATTAAGATGGTAAGTGTTAAAAAAGACGATACATCGTATTTGAAGTTATATAACAAGATTTCTGGCGATGATCCAATCATCACTTGGGAAATCGATGAGAGGGATTATGCCTCTTCCACTTTTTCGAGCATGTATTCATCTTTAGATAAAGATGTTTATGGTTGCTATTACACAAAGATTGGCAATTATCATTACTTCGTTTATATCTATATGGAAAATGAGCCTTATTCTTTCACCGATTACACCGGAAATGATAGGTCGACATTTATCAGAAGAACTATGCAAGATGTCTATAAGTTCGATTCTGAATATAATTTCCTCGGATATTATGACTACTCAGAAATAACTGTTGAACACAACGTTTTCTCTGGTCAACTCTTAGAAGCCCCTATGATTGTCGCTAGACAGATTTCTTCATTAAATTTAAGTTATGATGAAAATCCCTATCCCGATAAGAAAGGCTTATTAGCCTCGATTCCAACTTATAACATACTCAGCGTGGATGCATCATATAAGATTGGTGCCGTTACTTTCAATAGTCAAGGTAAGATTAGTGCTCTTCCTGATTATCCAGCGGACTATTCCCTCGTTGATACTTGGGTTTATCAAGATGATGACCATTACGCGTTGGCATTTAGTTTCTATCCCGGCAGTGATGCAGCGTTAGAATTAAATACCTTATCCCTTGAATATAGTGTTCTTCAAGGGGAAGAAAAAGGTAATACCACAACCTTCACCTTAACTTTAAATGATAAGGTTTTCGTAGAAAAGGTTGCCGCGGCAATAAATGCGACTTACCAAGTCTACAATGATACCAATTATCTCATCTTAGAAGCAAACCGCGGGTATGGTTTTAAAATCATCTTCCCGAAGTTTGAAGAACCAAACGCTAATAATGTACAGATCGTGCCCTATAATATCGGCATGATTCTCGTACCGTAATATACATATTATTTGGAGGTAAAAATATATGAAAAAAACAATCATGATTCCCCTTGCTTTATTAGCCTGTGCATCCTTATTAATCGGTTGTGGTGGTAAGAAAGAGGACAAGAAACCCAATCCAGAATCTGAATCTAGCGAACCCGAACCAGGACCAGGTCCTGAGCCAGAACCAGAAGAAATCGTCGTCTTCCCTAAGACCTTAGAAGAAGCTGGCTTTGTCGATATGGGAGATTTATCACTTGAATATCCACGAGAATTTGAAGAAGCGATGTCTGATAGAATTGATGTTGAAGAATTAGAGTTTAGTCATCTTAAAGCCATTACTATCTACGGTGAAAACAGTCCTACATACAACTATAAAGATGTCGAAGAACACGTAGATGAATTCCAAGTATATGAAAACGATATCGTTGAATTCGTTAGTGGTGAAAAGGACTATGACTTATATGAAAACTTTGGCAAAGTCGACACCTATTTCCAAGAAGAAACCGAATTATATATCGCTGAAGGTGATGAAGTTTACTACAAAGACGAATATAAAAGTGAAGGTGGTTATCTCTGGCATCGCTGGTCAACTTCTGATGTATCATTAGAATACATCATTGAAGATACTTATGAGAATTATGTTTCCTACGCAACTTTTTATTCCCAACCCGCGATTACGAAGATTGGTAATTATTATTATCTAGTCGGCTATACCATGGATAGGGAGATTGACTCCACAACAACAGCTTATGGTGAAACAATCGAGTACTGTCTCCAAATGAAGCAAGAAACAATTGTTAGAATCAATTCTGATTTCAATGTTGATGAACTCTATATGTATCAAGAAGTTACTATTGATCACAATCCCATCAATGGTGAATTTTATGACGAACCATTCATTGTTTACTTTGCGATGTCAAATGTTGAATTTGATTATGGCAATTATCCAACATATCAAAATGTTCCAGAAATTCCTGATCAATATTTCTATTCTGCCTCTGTTTCCTTTAAATTAGCACCAGTAACCCTTGGTAATAGTGGTGAAATCCTCACTCAACCAGAATTCCCCACTGACTGGAATTCCTTATCCGATGAATTTTTCATCGATTATGAAACTGCAGCCTTGATGTTCACTCCTTATAGCAATAGCGGCCAATTTATCGCTATCGAATTTGGTTTCATCGCTATTGGTTATGAAGTCCTTACAGGTGAGGATGTCGGTACCATCAATACCGTTCAGATTAGTCTTGATGATGAAGATATAATCGCTTCTATGGCGGAAATTATGGGGGCTCAATTATTAGAATTCAATGAAGAGACATACTTTGTCATTGACCAAGAAAGTGTGGAATACCTCGAATTTGATTTCTCCGCCTTCGGTGTGGAAACATTAAGCGATATCTCTGTCCGTAAGTTATCTACAGATTTTTATTTAAGATAATAAAAACCAAAAAATAAGAGAGGATTATTTCCTCTCTTTTTTTATACTTTGATATCGTAATTTATCAAACCTTTAGTGTTGCTATCTTTAATGGCTTTTATCTTCTTGGCTAAGTAATTAGCAAAGCTTGTATTATCATTTCCCGCACCCTCGGGATTACCTTGGTAGGCATCGGGGAAGGAATTCACATACGCATTAAATGTTTCATTAGATACCACTTTATTATTTAATAAGTTTTCGATATTTGTTTGATACATCTTTCTAAAGTCTTCTACTTGTTCAATAGAAGTGTGGCTAGTATTTTTACAAACTGTTCTCCAGTAGAGATTGATAGTCTGCCAAGCGCCGTTACATTGCATCTTTGTGCTCTCTGGTGAGAAATCGGTCATGAAATCGCTTCTGCCCTCACAGCCAGCCCCAAAACAGCGATCAAAGTCATATGGGATGATATAAGCGACATTAGTGGTGCTCGCAAAATAGAGATAATAGTTATTTGCATTATTTCTCATGTCATCGAAGTTGCCGCATAGATAGGCGATGGCTTCGTATTTCATAAAGCCTTCGATATCGAGATGGTATCTGATTTCATTCTTAAATTCTTCTGCGGAACTAGTCTTATTATTGATGACCTTAATAAAATTAAGTAAAGAGGAGTGATCACTCTTCTTTTTGTTGGTTTTTAAATCATAAGAAGGATGATAATTGGTGACATTATTTTCCACACCGATTTGATTGCCGACTTTATAATCCTTTGAGAAGTTCGCAGGACCAGTTATGGTATAAGTGCATTTATATAGATCGCCTTCTGCGCGTTCAGCATCGAAATGTCTTTGGATGAAGACATCATCAATACATTCTAAAACTTCATAAGTAGTGGTGACACTTTGATTTTCTTTTCCAACGATCGCTAAAGTGGTTTCCGCAAGGGTACTATTACCAGCGAGAACACCATTTTCTCTAAAGGTTTTCAAAGCATAGGATTGTTTAACTTTAGTTTCATCGTTATTGCGGTTCCATTTGATATCGATTTTTTCCATATCGAATAAGCGGCGTTTCTTTCTCGCTTTTTTCCCCGCTTCATCGTCGGACCAATCCTTATAAAAAGGCTGCAATTTACTATCGGTTTGATATTCCTCATCATCAAATGTGGATTTGAAGTTGAGTTTGAAGTGGACGAGACTATCGTTGGAGAAGTTATCATCTCTTAACATCTCCCTACGGGACATATTGCCTTTTTGCCTAATGCCGACTTCTTCCATGACGTATTCTTCACCGTTGATGACATATTTAAATGTGCAAGGCACATAATAATCAAAATATGAAGAATCATCATGATTTGATTGATTGCTATTGATGAAGTTCGCTGCGTTTTGACTTAAGGTGATGGAGAAACTTAAAGAAGTGGAACTATTCCAAAATGTTTGATAACCTTCGGAATTGACTAAGACTGGATTCTTATCGAATTCCACATCTGGTAATGGAGCTTCACTTTCACTGGAAATAGACTCTGAAATTTCGCTTTCATCGGAACTATTAAAACTTGATTTTTCCTCTACTGTACAACCCACTAAAGCGAGGAGATATAGGGGTGATAAAATTAAGATAAATTGACGGATATTTTTCATACTGATTATTAAATCATTTTTATTGATGATATGCTACAATAATTAGAATGAATAACAAGAAATACCAAATCATCTTTGTGGATATCGATTGGACGATATTAAATCATCATATCTCGGACTGGGATTATGAATCTTTGAATGCTTTAAAAAAGCTTCAATCCCAAGGTGTTTTGGTTTATTTAAATACTGCAAGACCATATGATTCAATCATCCATACTGGCCTATTAGATATCTTCACTCCTGATGGTATTGCCTGCACCGGTGGTGGTGTGGTTCTTATCAAAGATAAAATCCTCTATGCAAACGTTATTCCTGAAGACATTGTAAGGAAGATTGAAGATATCGCTAATAGTCATGATATGGTGCTTGAACTAGCCACCACAAAAGAGAGACATTTTACCGCTCCCGCAAATGAATATGTCCATCGTTATTTTTCAATCTTCCGTGAAGTTATTCCAGAGATCAAAAAATATGATAACAAAGATGTCTCTGCCATCCTTTTATTCGCCCCTGAAGAATATGATGAAATATTGTTAAAAGAGTTACCTAAAGAAACTAATTATCTAAGATTTGATGCCTGTGGTGTGGATGTCGGATATTATGGTAATACCAAAGGTAAAGCGGTTAAAGCTATCTTAAAACATCTTAATATAGATAAAGAATATGCAATCGCTGTGGGTGATTCTGATGATGATGTCACTATGTTTAATGAAGTGGGATTATCCATCGCTATGGGAAATGGCAAAGAAGAAGCTAAAGAAGCTGCGGATATCGTTTGTGATACCATCGACAATCATGGCTTAGCTTTAGAATTAGAGAAGATTTTCTTCCAAAATTAATATTCGGAATTTGATTATATTTTAAAAATATATTTGATAGTGATAAACTTTTAATGAAGGAAGTTTTTCTTATGAAAGATAATGTTGGTATTTTGTTGCCGGTCGCTTCTTTACCCGGCAATCATGGTATCGGTGATTTTGGGCCTAATGCCTATTCTTTTATTCGTTGGTTAAAAAAGAGCAATTACAAGTATTGGCAGGTGTTGCCCCTCAACCCTGTAGGACCAGGTAATTCCCCTTATATGTCCACTTGTAGTGAAGCGATTGAAACCCGCTATATCTGCTTGGATGTTTTGGTCAAACAAGGACTCCTTAAAAGAGTGCCTAAATTCCAGAGTAAAACTAATTTTGTTCATTACTATGAAGTGGAACAATTTAAAGAGAAATATCTCTATCAAGCCTATAGAAACTTTTTAAAAACTCCTCAAAGAGGATATAAGAAATTTAAAGAAGATAATCCCTGGTTAGTTCCCTTTGCGACATTTATCGTCTTTAGAAGACATAGAAATAATCAGCAGTGGAATTATTGGCCCAAAGAGATGGTTCATTATTTTGATAACCACAATGACGTTCCTGAAGAATATAAAGATGAATGTGAATTCCAGATGTTCATGCAATTTATCGCCTATAAACAATGGCAGAAATTATGGGCATATGCGAAGAAGATGGGCATCATCATCATCGCTGACTGTCCATTCTATGTCGGCATCGATAGTGTTGATTGCTGGCTCAATAAAGACCAATTCTTAATGGATGAGAATTATCATCCCACTTTAGTGAGTGGTTGCCCACCCGATGCTTTTAGTGATGACGGTCAATTATGGGGAACACCTATCTATGACTTCAAGAAGATGAAAGAAGACCACTATAAATTCTTAGTTCATAGAATTGGCTATCTCGCTAATACATGCGACTTATTGAGATTAGACCACTTTAGAGCATGGGATTCTTATTGTGTCATTCCCGCAGAGGATGAGAACGCTAGACGTGGTGTGTGGTGGGAAGGACCAAGATATGATTTCTTCGATGAATTATATCGCCAATATCCTAACATCCATTTAATCGCCGAAGACTTAGGTGATCTATTCCCTGGTGTCCATGAATTAAGAGACCATTATAATCTTCCAGGTATGTATATCTGTGAATTTACTATCTTTGATTTAAATGCTTATAGTAAACCCACTCAAATCGTCTATCCTGGAACTCATGATAATGAAACATTATATGGTTGGTATAAGAATCTCTCTAAAGAGAATATTGAATTCTTAAATCGTAGATTCAATTATCCTAAAGATTTATTTACCACAATCTTTGAATATATTTGGAACCTCCCATCCTATATGACGATTTTCCAATTACAGGATATGTTAAAGCTAGATAATCGCGGCCGTATCAATTGGCCAGGAACAGTGGGTGAACCTAACTGGTGTTTCAAATTTAGAGACTTCTCTTGGAAGAAGAAAATTAAATTCTTTAATAAATAGGAGGACTGCCTATGAAAAATAAAAGTGTAGTGTTCGGTTTTTTAGCGGCGAGCTTATTAACGCTTGGAGCGTTAACTCCCTCAATGGCTAAGAAATTGAATCATGAAAAGATTGAAAAAGATGACACTGTTTATCAAGAACCAGAAGTGATGGATTATGACCATCCTACGATGGTTTATGAACCCCTAAAAGCCGCAGCTGTCTCAGCTTCTAAAGTCACCATTCATTACCACAACGAAGATAAGAGATGTGGTGATAGAGAACTATGGATTTGGTGTGCAGGCGTCAACGGTAGTGCCTTTCAACCAACAGTCACCAATGAAGGCAAGGATATGTCAATTACCTTGGAATTCACGGGTGAATTAGCGAATTTTGCAAAGAAAAAGGGCTTATATTTCATAATTAAAGATAAGGGAACTTGGGTTGGCCAAAGTGATAATATGTTTATCGATTATAGCGTCTATGTCCCCGATGCAAGTGGTCATACCGAAGTGTGGTGTATCCCTGGAGAAGGTAACGCCGTCGAGATGTATGAAAGCGAAGCCTTGACCAAGATGGATCGTTTCCAATCCGCAACTTTTAAAGACTGGAAACACATCGAAATCATCGCCACCGCAGTGCCAAGTTCTTATAGGCTTTATGCTCTTACAACAAGCTATATGGCGATTGCCTCTGTTGCTACTCAAGATGATTTAAATCGTTATTTAATCAAAGAAGGTAGCAGCCCTCAAACTACAGATGTTGAATACAATCACTTGCCTTGTAAGAAATTTACAATTGAACTTAACTTCACTGCAAAGGTGAATGTGCAATATTACTTAGAAGGTATATTCCCTGAATATCCAACATACACCAAAACCAAGAATGTTAGTTTCCATGAACTATATGAAACTCCGCGTTTCAGACAATATTACACCTATGATGGTGATGATTTAGGTGCCATTATTAATGGCAGCAATACCACCTTTAAGGTGTGGGCACCTACTTCTGCACAAGTACGTTTAATGCTCTTTGATAGCGGCATTCCTGAAGAATACGCCGATGAACATGAACTCCAAGGCGGAAGTGATAATTATCGTGGCTATAATATGACATTCCAACCCGGTGGTGTTTGGGAAGTGACAATTAATAAACCTCTTCATACAACTTACTATAAGTATTATGTGAGAAATTCCTTAGGTACTTCCGAAGTCGTTGACCCGTATGCAAAAGCCTGTGGTATCAATGGTGAAAGAGGTATGGTGGTGAACTTTGAATACACCAATCCAAGTGGCTGGGGCGATGTCCCTGATAAATGGGATGGCGAACCTGGATATGATATCGCTTATCCTAATGATCTATCCATCTATGAAACTCACATTCGTGATTTAACTATGGATGAGACTTGGGAAGGTGACTCCTTAAGAGGCACTTATAGTGCATTCTCTGAATCTGGAACAACTTTAACTAGGAATGGTGTTACAGTAAAAACTGGTTTTGATCACATTGAAGAATTAGGTGTCAAAGCCGTGCAATTAGAACCAGTCTTTGATAGTGATAACTTAGAAGGTTTAGATGAAAGATCTTATAACTGGGGATACAACCCCGTTAACTATAACTGTGTGGATGGTAGCTATGCTACAGATCCATATAAAGGCGATTCTAGAATTAGAGAATTTAAATCCTTAATTCGCGATTACGCAAATAATGAAAACCATACCAGAATTATTATGGACGTGGTTTATAACCACGTGAGCAGCGCTCCTGCATCATGTTTCAACAAGTTAATGCCTCGTTATTATTTCAGAATGACCGAAAACGGTTCATATTACGATGGTTCTGGTTGCGGTAACGAAGTTAAGACTGAAGCTCCAATGATGAGCAAATATGTCGTTGATTCCTTAGTCTTCTGGGCTAAAGAATACAAGATTAAAGGTTTCCGTTTCGACCTCATGGGTCTTATTGACTGGCAAACCTGTAAGAAAGCTGCGCAAGAATTATATAAAGTCGATCCAGATATTTACCTCTATGGTGAAGGTTGGACCGGTGATGGTAGTGAAAGCGGTAACTTAGATAACGGTGAAGGCCGTCCTTATGAAGGCAATTGGGGCGCCAATACATGGACCGTTTATAACAAATTACAAAAAGTGGGCAATATGTGCTTTGTCGGAACATTTAATAATGCCGGTAGAGACAAAATTGCAGGTGAAACTGGTCATATCGATGACTGGGGATTCATCGACCAAGGTAGTGAATATGTCGGTGATAAATCCAATCAAGTCGCGGATATGTTAGTTGGCTATCACGCCGGTCAACCACGTGTGGATCCTAACCAATGTATCAACTATTCATCATGTCATGATGACTTTACCACATTTGACCATGTGATGTATTGCTTAAATAACGATATGCAAAGCGATTACCCTGGCTTAGCATGTGCGGCTACAACAGCGATTGAATGTACCGTTATGTTCTCCAATGGCGTGGCCTTCATCAGAGGTGGTGAAGAGACATTCCAAAGCAAGGAAGTCAGTGCGGAAGATATCGCTTTATATGGTTACGATAGAACCGTTCAAGTACGTGGAAAATACATCTCCAGTAACTCTTATCGCTTAAGCGATTACACAAACGCCTTTAGATGGGATCGTAAAATCGCCATCAATGGTGTTTCTACTCTTGATTATTATCAAGAAATTGCAAAAGCGGTTCACGCTAGAGATAGTTTGACAAAATACACCAAAGAACAATTAGACGCTCATAGCCCATTCAATAGTTCTTCTCCAATGAACGTTTGGAATAGAGGCGATGGTTCTACTGTCTTAGGTATGAAGAATGGAGATTTCTTCTTCTTTGTTGCGGGTTGTAACAACAATGATATCTCCTTCTCTGCGATTACCACTTATAACAAACAAGTGTTCTGCTCTAACCCCAAACCTGGTGGTTACGAAGTAAAGACTGCTGGTATCAAACTCGGTTGGTATACCTGTGTTTGCTTAACTAAATAGGAGGATTAATTATGAAAATGAATAAATTATTACTTCTTAGTGTTCTCTCATTAGGTTTATTGATGGGATGTACCGGTAACAACAATCCTTCTCAAAGTGGTGGTAATAGCGGTAATGAATCCGAATCTGATAATCCATCAAGCAGTTCTTCAGAACCTATTATCGAGAAGAAAGTCACTGTTAATTTCTTTTTGGATTATAACCATGTTTCCAAAGATCAAATCATCTTTACTGTTGAAGTGGATAATGGTGGTTTAATTAGTGAAAAACCCGCAAATCCCACAGAAGCTCCCTACCCAGAATTCCCTGTTTTTAAGGGCTGGTCAAAAAAAGAAATTATCGATGATATTAATGATTTATGGAATTTTGAAAGCGACATTGTCATCGCTAATTCCGGTGTATTCTCCCTCTATGGCATTTGGGTGGCTGAAGGGGAATAATCAAATTATTTGACAAGAGTTTTATACGCTCTTATTATAAATATGTCTAAATTTTAGGAGGAAAATGCAAAAATGAAAAAAATTTTGACAACCGCCTTTGCTTTGGGCCTTTTACTATCTCTCGCCGCTTGTGGCGCTAACAAACCAGCAGAAGATGAATCCAAACCAGGTTCATCCGAATCCGGTGTCACTGAGAAAGTTTTAGAGGACAAAGAAAGTTATGCTTGGGCAATTCATGGTGATTTCGTTCTTGCTGATGGAACCAATAATGGTTGGAACGGCAAAGCTAATGAACTCTATGAAAAATCAACAATGACCGCTATCAGTCTTAAAGAAGCGGCTGAAATTGATGCTGATCTCGGTGCAGCTTTAGCCCAAAAACAAGTTAAACACCTTTACAAATACGAAGGTGCTGAATTTGGTACCCGTGAAGACATCACCCGTAAGATTAAAGTTAAAAAGTCCGATGGTAAATTCTACTACGCCAACGCTTCTTTAAGTTTCAAAGCCGTTAAATTAAGCTATGATGCCGAAGAAGAAGTCTATGCAGAAACACAATGGATTTACGATCCAAAGACCGCTCATGCTGAACTTTTAGCAGGCGATATGTTCATCCCAGCATGGCAAGAACAACCCGATGCCGATGGATTTACATGGGCAAGTGATGGTGCCATTTTAAGTGGCCCAGGCAAATACACAGTTGTCGTTGCCGAATATAACGTTGCTGTTGGCCCAACAACACCAAACTATGGTATTGCTGTCATTAAGACACAAGAAAAAGAAGGCCATGATTATGAAGAAATCCTCGACTGGGTTGCAACCGAACACACCTATGGTGTCATTGGTGATTTCGATGGCAATTCTTGGGCAAGTGATTTTGCCGCTATGAACAGAGTTGGCGAAACATTAGTCTGGCAAGCTCGCGGCGTTTCCATTAAAGCTGACAAGGGCTTCAAAGTCCGTGCTGATGCTGATTGGACAAACAGCTGGGGTTATTCTTCTGTTGATACCACAAATTCATCTAGTGCTGTCACCGATCCAGGTAATGGTAACATCACCGTTAACGCTGATGGTGCTTATGACATTTCCATCGATTGGACAAGTGGTACACCAGTCATCCTCATCGTTGAAGATCTCAGATAATTAAATAATCAATGATTATTGAAGGAACGCTCAATGCGTTCCTTTTTTATTGCGCACATCTTGTAAATATATGTTAATATATTATTAAATGGTGGATTATTTATGAAAACAAAACTTGTTTTATTATCTTTACTAACTTCTTTAAGTATGGGTTTATTTGCCTGTACTAATTCTGGTAAAAAAAGCGATTCCGTTATCGATGATCAACCGGATGGATATGTCGATGTTTTACCAGAAAATAATGATGGCAATATTTTCCAAGCCTTCAACTGGAAATTTAGTGATATCAAAGATAATTTATCAGCGATTAGAAATTCTGGCTTTAAAGTTGTACAAACTTCTCCAGTTCAACAACCGAAGAATGGTGGACCTAACTGGTATAGTTTTTATCAACCAGTCAGTTTTGCGATTGCCACAGATTCTCCCTTAGGCACTAAACAAGAGTTAAAAGATTTATGTGATGAAGCGGAAAAATATGGTATCGCTATTATTTGTGACATTGTCTTCAATCATATGGCGAATATCGCTGATGGTGAATTAGAAGCTGATGGAACTCCTATTGTCAGTCCAGAAGTTAAAAGATTTGAACCAGATATTTATGCCGCGAGAAATGATGCGAATGATCCCACATTCCATCACAACAAGAGTGCACAAGGTAGTGGTGCCATTACCCAATACTATGCTTTTGGTGATTTACCAGATTTAAATACTGGAAACACTTTAGTGCAATCTAGATGTTTGGCTTTATTAAAAGAATGTATCGATGTTGGTGTGGATGGTTTTAGATTTGATGCTGCTAAACACATTGAAACACCAGATGATCCTCAATATGCTTCTAATTTCTGGCCTAATGTTTTAGGTGAAGCAAAAACATATTATAAAAACAATACAAATAAAGATTTAATCGCCTACGGCGAAGTATTAAATGATGTCGATGGTGGTAGATCAATTGATTATTACACCAAATACATGAAAGTCTCTGACAATTCTTATATTGCCAAGATTGCCTCTGCATCCGTGAGCGGCAAAGCCGATTTGGCTCTTGAAGCTACATATGGCAAAAACACCAATCCAAGTAATATTTTGACTTGGGTAGAAAGCCATGATACTTATGTGGAAGCTAAATCTCACATCAGTAACCGTAAAGCTTCCAGACAATACGCCATTATTTCTTCTAGAAAAGATTCAGTAGCGATGTTCTTAGCTAGACCATCCGAAACATTCGAAGTGGGTGTTTGTGCGGATTATTTCTTTGAAAATGAAGAAGTCGGTGTCGCCAATCGTTTCCATAATCGTTTTATCGGTTATGAAGAAGCATTAAGCGCTAAAGATTCAGTGTTTATCACTGAAAGATATAATGACCAAAATGGCGGAGCCTTATTAGTTAACCTTAAAGGTAAAGGTGAGACGGAACTATCATTATCTCATCTCAAAGACGGAACCTATTACAACCAATTAAATGCCGAAAAAGCAGTGGTTAGTGGTGGTAAAGTCAATGTGACTTTTGACGAAACAGGTATTATCGTTTTAACGAAATCAAAACATGAATTGATGCCAACCATTACTATCTCAGAAAGAAATGTCTCTTTCGCTGATTCTTTGAGTATCCAGGTTTCCGTTCTCAATCAGACAGAAGCTTATTACACCATTAATGGTGGTGAACATGTTTTCTTAAATGGACAACAAAATATCGTCCTCGGGAAGGAAGTAGATGATGAAAATATGGTCCACTTGGATATCTTTGTTTCCAATAGCGAATTTTCCATTGAAAGACATCTCCATTATCGTAAAGTGACAATTATCGAAGGATATTTAAATATCGTTAATTTAAAACCATCCTATTTAACAGATTATAAATTATATTATTGGGCCTGGGGTGGTGGCAGCAATGGTATTTGGTTG
Organism: Bacilli bacterium; assembly: GCA_045130875.1. Taxonomy (GTDB): domain Bacteria; phylum Bacillota_I; class Bacilli_A; order RFN20; family CAG-826; genus RUG13091. The sequence goes on from JBGUQI010000068.1 coordinate 27,049, forward strand.
AGTGACTATACTGTGCAAAATGGTATTGTTTTAATTGATTTTTCAAACAAATCTTATACCGGTTTCTTGTTAGCTATCTTTGAAGCAGATTATACCATCACAGATATTAACACTTGGGATAAAAATCTCGTCAAGCAGACGGGAAATATCGATACAAAAGCAAAATTCTATGACGCGACAAATTTCTAGATTATAAAGGAGAGACTTATGAACAAGAAATTTTATGTCCTTTTATGCGCAGCCATGATGTCGTTAAGCATCTTGGGCTGTAAGAGTAAAGGAAACAATGGCTCGTCTTCTATCATCGATGAAGAATATGGTGAAGATGAAGTAGGGGAAGAACTCGTCTTACCCACTAATGTGACGAGGTACACTCTCGATGAGACGGACTATGATTCCTTACAAGAGGCACCTACCGATTTGATTAGGATCTTTTATCATCGTAATGATAATACTAATGATTTCGAGAACTATCGTTCCTGGCGTATTTGGGCCTGGGATATGGGTGGTGGCAATGGCTGGTGGTATGAATTCACCAAATATAATGCCTATGGTGTCATCTGTGAAATCCCCGTTTCCGCAGTGGCCGCAAATGGTACTTCCATTTCCAAATTAGGCTTTGTTATTACTACCTGTTCTTCCACAACAGCCACTTGGAGTGGTACTTATAGTAAAGATCCTGATTGCGACTTATCGGCAAACATTAAACCAACAAATCCTGGTGGAATTCAAAGAGTATATGCCAAAACAAATACCGAATCCGTGTTCTATTCTCAAGAATCCGCTTTCATGTCATCGTTAGACTATGCTCGTTATCTTGATATGAGTACGATTAGAGCCATCTTTGTGACCACTCATGAAGATTTCAAAATCTATCGTCCAAGATTTGAGATTACCAAAAATGGTAATAAAGTAACTAATTTCACTTTAGGCGACTTCTCAATTTCCAAATCTGGTGGAGGCTATCAAGCCGCTGCTAATTTAACTTTTACCGAACCATTTGCGTATACCGATACCGTGGTCGTTAAATACACAATTGCCGCAAGTTATATTTGTACTTCTGATGTTTTAATGACTGCTATCTATGATAGTGAAGAATTTGTTAACGCTAATAATTATAATGGTGATGATCTAGGCGTCACTTTCGATAGTGAAACTAACCCCACCAAGACATTCTTTAAAGTCTGGGCTCCAACATCTGCTTCTATGAAACTCAACATCTACGCTAGTGGTGACTATCGTGTTGATGCCGAACCTGAACATACCTATGACATGACCTTGGGTCAAAAAGGTGTTTGGGAATATGCCGCCAACGAAGATTTAGATGGCAAATACTATACTTATACCGTTACCAACTCAGCCGGTACAAATGAAGTTGTTGATCCATATGCTAGGAGTGCTGGCTTAAACGGTAAACGTGGCATGGTCTTAAACTTCACAAGACTCAATGAAACAATCACTGGTTGGAATTCTGACCAAAGATATAACTTTGGCGAACCCACCGATGCTTCTATTTATGAAATCCACGTCCGTGATATGACAATCAACCCCAATAGTGGTGTGGAAGAACAATATCGCGGCAAATATTTAGGTTTAGCCCAATCTGGTACAAGATACAGAGGCGCTGATGGTGAAGTAACCACCGGTTTAGATCACCTTGCAGAACTCGGTATCACCCATGTGCAAATTCAACCAACCTATGACTATTCTTCTGTTAATGAAGAAAATGTCCCCGCTCAAATGAGTGAAACAAATTATAACTGGGGTTATGATCCTCAGAACTATAACTGCTTAGAAGGCAGCTATTCCACTAACCCAAGTGATGGCACTTCTAGAGTTAGAGAATTCAAACAGATGATTATGGCATTACACCAAAAAGGCATCAATGCCATTATGGACGTCGTTTATAACCACACATCGAGCTTCTCTGACAGCAATTTTGAAAAACTGGTTCCATATTACTACCATCGTACAAAAGCCTCTGGAACGGCATATAATGGCTCAGGATGTGGCAATGAAATGGCTAGCGAAAGATATATGGTCAACAAATTTGTCCGTGAATCTTGTAAATTCTATACCCAAGAATATCACTTAAGTGGTTTCCGTTTCGACCTCATGGGTTTAATGGATAATCAAGTGATGATTGATGTTTATAAAGATTGCGCTGCTATCGATAGCAAGACTTTAATCTTTGGCGAACCTTGGACTGGTGGTAGCACCAAGCTCAAAACCAGCACAAATGCTGATGCATTAACTAACCAACAAACTATTCAAGGCTCATTAGCTCAACCATATTTCGTGGGTGATGGAGCTTATGTCGGTGCTTTCTCCGACGGCTTTAGAAATGGTGCAAGAGGCGATAACGGACCTGGGAAAGGCTTTGTCCAAGGCATCAAAGCTAATGCTTCTTCATTAGTTCCTGGCTTCTTAGGATTGTTTAATAACAATCAAACAACCGTGGAACCTCAACAAGTAATCAATTATGTCTCTTGTCACGATAACTACACTTTATATGACCAATTAGTGCAAACTGTCTCGGCAGCGAACTTAGAAAAAGCTTATAAACAAGCTGAAGCTTTAGTGTTCACCGCACAAGGCATCCCCTTCATGCAAGAAGGTGAAGACTTCATGAGAACCAAAGCTTATGAAGAAGATGGTCAAACTAAATATTGTCATAATTCCTACAATGTTGGCGATTTAATCAATAACATGGACTATGCCTTAAAACTCGAAAATAAAGATATGTTTGATTATTTCAAATTATTGATTAACAAGCGTGTCGCTAATAGAGCTTTAAGATTATCTTCAAGAGCAGAAATTAACTCTCATGTGACTGTCTCTAGCAGTATGGCAAATAATGGCGTCGTCCGTATGGATGTCAACAATGTTGATGGCGATTATATCGTCCTCCACAGCCAAAGCGCTGCTGGTATTGATTTAATTGGCGAATATAGAGTGATTTTCTCATCCACCAATAATTTCTATGATGGTGATGAATTATCAGGCAGCGTCACACTTGCCGCTTACGATTCCCTCATCTTAAAGAAAGTCGGAGCATAATGAATAAACCTAAAAGGTTAAGAACTTATCCCATAAAATCTTTAACTATCTTTGTAGCGATATGTTTTGTCGTTTCTTTGAGCATGGTTATCCTCTTTGCTTTTCTCAATAAAGAGGAGTTGGTGATCCGTATCTTAATCTTTATCTTCTGCGGTCTATTTACTGTTGCGTCCGCGATAATCCTTATTTATCAATTATTCTTTTATATCGCTGTCGATGAGGAGAACTTCTATCGATATGTGTTGTTTGGTAAACACACGATTCCATTAAAGAAAATTGAGAGGATTATCAACCGCGATGGGTTCTATGAAGTCATCGTCAAAGGGAAGAGAATTACCTCATTTTCCACGAACACAAAAGAAGGGCAACAAATCATTGTTTTTCTTGAAAGAAAAGGTGTGAAAATTGATTGGTAAAAAAATGCTATAATTTTTAGCAAAATGATATTACAATATATATTGAACTGTAATACATAACAATTTTAGGTTTTCGGAGGTTTTTTATGGCTAACTTAAAATTAAGTCACATTTACAAAGTCTATGAAAATGGTCATAAGGCTGTAAATGATTTTAACATTGATATTCAAGACAAAGAATTCATCGTCTTCGTCGGTCCTTCTGGATGTGGTAAATCCACAACCTTAAGAATGATTGCGGGTTTAGAGAACATCACATCTGGTGACTTATTCATCGGCGATACTTTAGCGAATGACTTAGAACCCAAAGACAGAGATATCGCGATGGTGTTCCAAAGCTATGCGTTATATCCCCATATGACCGTTTATGACAATATGGCGTTCGGTTTACGTAACAGACATATGCCAGAAGATCAAATCCAACAAAAGGTCTTAGAAGCGGCGAAAATGCTCGATATCGAAGATTATCTCGATAGAAAGCCCAAAGCCATGTCTGGTGGTCAAAGACAACGTGTCGCCTTAGGCCGTGCTCTTGTCCGTGATCCAAAAGTCTTCTTGTTAGATGAACCATTATCTAACTTAGACGCTAAACTCCGTGCTCAAATGAGAACAGAGATTACCAAATTACATAAGAAATTAGCCACAACCTTTATCTATGTTACCCATGACCAAGTCGAAGCTATGACAATGGGTACAAGAATCGTCGTTATGAAACTCGGTTATGTCCAACAAATCGACACACCGATGAATTTATATAATAAACCATACAACAAATTCGTCGCTGGCTTCATCGGCACACCTCAGATGAACTTCTTCAATGTCACATTATTGAGAAAAGGTGACAAAGTGGAAATCACCTATCCAGATGGCTCTGTGAGCGCAGTCAATTACGAAGCTGTTTGTAAGATTCATAACAAATATTTAGATGGCGAAACCAAGGTTATCTTAGGCATCCGTCCAGAACATATTTCCATCAGTGAAAAACCCACAAAACTCACCGCTACAGTGAATGCTGTTGAACACTTAGGTAATGAATGTATCATCTATGGTGTCCTCGGTAAAGCGGGTGATGAATTCACCATGAAAGATGAAGGTAAGAACGTCATCATCAAGACCGTGGAAGGAACCCCAGTAGAAGTGGGCGATGTGGTTAACCTCGTCGTCTCCGAAGAAAAACTCCATCTCTTCGATGGCGAAACCGAAATTACCTTATTGCAACCAATCCCCAAATTCTCCTTATTTGCCGGCAAAGTTGCCAAAGGCAAACTTGAAGTATTTGGCTCTGAAGTCGCTCTCCCAGCAGCTCTTGAAGCCGTCGTGGGTGAAGCCAAAGAAGTGGAACTCGAAGTTCCTCCATTTGCCGTCGTTCCAGGCAAAGATTTTGCTTTGAAAGTCAAGAAAGTGGAAGAAGTTGAAGGCCAAAGACTCGCCTATTTGGAAGTCGAAGATCGCTACTTATTCGCTATCGTTGACGAATCCGTTAAGGAAGGTCAAAAATACTCCTTCTCCTTAAGAAATGATAAGATCAGAGTCCTTGTTAACAAGGAAGCTGTCTTAGAACCCATCGGAGAACAAGAAGCTCTCGAAGGCTCCTTCAAGAAGAGAGATGTTGGCCGTAACGCTGTCGAATTTGACTATGTCATCAATGGTGTCGCCATCAATGCTCCAGTGGAAGCTGGCTACAAGATTAACGCTGTTGAAGGTAACTCTTGTTATAAGAAAACATATCGTTATGTCTTCAATAGAAAAGCTGTCAAATTACTCGAAGAAGAAGCCGCTGGCGCCCTTGTTGGACAAGTGGAAGAAGTCCTCGATTATGGCAACCAAAAATACGCTCGTATCGCTGTCGGTGAACAACGTATTTTAGTGGAAGTTGATGCCGAATTTGCCGCGGAAAAAGTCTTGTTCCAAGTCGCTGGTGAAGACTTCGAAGTCTGGCAAAAAGAAATCGATTTCCGTATTTGCTAATCTTCCTATTTTACACAACAACCACCATATTTTTGGTGGTTTTTTAATAAAAAATAATTATTAATTTACGCATGGAAAACGAAGAAAAAGCCGAAATTTTAGAAACCAAAGAAGAGAAAAAAGATGATTTTGTCATCCCCATGACCGAAGAGGAAAAGAAGGGTGATAGAACGAAGATTTTGCCTCCGAATAGTAAACCGATGTGGTTTATGAGAGTGGCGGCAGGTCTTATTGATTTGCTCCTTCTCTTTTTGGCGGCTTTTGGTTTAGTGCAAGTGTTCCAAAATTCCGCGATGAATAAGCCGTTAAAAGAATATGAAAACAACATTATGCTTATTCAAGAAGAATATAAACTCGTCTCTTTAAATGACAATGGTGATACCTATGGTTATAAATGCTATAGTGATGAACCGGCTTACGAAGAAAACTTGAAAAATCACATTGTCCATAACGACAAAGAAGTGGGCAAACAATATATCATCTTAGATTATGAAGATTTAACTGATGAATTAAAGAAAACTTATGTTTCAAAAGTTAAAGCGGATGATCGATATAAAGATTACTCTTTCTATTATCGTCTTATCGATTCTGGTTACACTTGCTTAGCGGGTTTCATCTCTTGTAGTGTTTTCTTGTTGGCAGTTCCTCTTATAAATAAGAGAAGAGCCACGGTTGGAAAGCTATTAGCCGGAACGATGCTCATCAATAGCAAATATGAATCCGAGGCTAAATGGTATCAGATAGTGGGGCGTTTTTTCTTCCAATACTTTGTGGAAGGTGTCATTCCGTTCCTCTTTTTGACCAATGGTTTTTTGGTAGCACTAGTGGTTCCAATCATCTTATTTGTCATTACTTTAGTGAACAAAAATAGAAGGACATTGCATGATTTTGCAACACGCACCAGAGTCATCGATGCGAGAACATTCAAACGTTTAAGCGAACAATAGGGGTTTATATTACATATAATCTTGAAATTTATATATTGAAGGCGAATATCGAAATGAATATAATAAAATTGAACGATTCCATAAGGAATAGACTAGGGAGATAATATATGAAGAAGAAAAATCTCATTATTTACTCAGCTTTGTCACTTTTAGTTGTCGCCGAGGTTGCAGGATGGGCGACTTTTACCGTTTTGGCAACCAGACCTAAAGGTGGACAAGAAATTGAAATGTGGGTAGGATCTGAATCAGTTGATTTTTACCGCAGCTTAGTTGACGAATTCAAAAAGTCTCATCATGATTTTGAATATTCCGTCAACGTCGTCGGTGCTGATACCGGTACTGCTGCTGCGGCTATGATTAACGACAACACCGCTTGTCCAGAAATCATTACGATCGCTCACGATAACATCGGTAAGTTATCAAGAATGAATTACATCGCTCCAATCGTGGAAGACTACGATGACAAATTACTCGAACAAATCGATGCCGACAATCCAGAGGCTTTTAAGAAAGCTATTTTAAACATTTTAGGACAGGAAGAATCAGTTTCTTACACATTCGCTGTTCCTTATATTTCTCAAGCTTTATTCCTTTATTACGACACAAGATATGTCACCGCGGAACAAGCTAAAACATTTGAAGGCTTAAGAGAAGCCGCGGCTGCCCAAGGTTCTGATGTTAAATCTTACATGGTTACCGGAACCGATGGTTACAATTTCTCTTTCACTTTATTAGCACGTAACATTACCGAAGGTAACGTTTCTGAACTCCGCTTATACGAAGAAGGCAATAGATACGATTGCTATAACCAGGATAACGACCAAGTTGCCACTCTTAAGTGGATGCAAAGAAGTTATGAAGACTCCAATGGTGGTATGCTTGACTTCGATGGTCAATGGTACATTCAAGTTCAAGAACATAAAGCCTTATCCGCTATCGGTGGTGCCTGGCATTATAACTTCTTCAAGAACGCTGTCGGTGAAGAAAACGTGGGATGTGCTGTCATTCCTACTTTCACTTTAACTGCCGCTGATGTTGAAGGAATTAATGATGTCACTTATCCCGAAGACGAAGGCATTCCTCAAGAACTATGGGGCAAAGTTGATAAGGCTCCTAAAGCTGGCGATGTTTATCGCGGTGGTAGTTTCGTCGACTGCAAATGCTTTGCTATCAATATGGCTAAGCTTGAAGATAAAGCTGATAAAACCGAAGAAGGTAAGGTCAAAAAATATAGATCATTATGCACCCTTCTTAAATACTTATCTTCAAAGACATCACAAAATGAATCATTTAAAAATGCCACAAACGTTCCTGCTTATGCCGGTGCTGATGAATATATCAATTCTTTAGTTCCAGGTGTTGATGCTTCATCAACAGTTATTGAAATGGCTAAAGCTCAAACCGGAATGAGCATTTATGGCATTCCTCAACCATTCTCAAATGGTACCTTAAATACCTATTTCTACTCCAAGAGCACACCAGATCTTTATAAGAACTGTATCAAAAAGATCTCTGGTTCTGGTGGTGATAGTGTAGAAGGTATCAGACGTACTTTATGGAGAATGCAATATATTTGGGAACATGGTACAAGCCCAAAATCAGAAGATAGATATCCAACTTCTTATCCTGCGGAAGCTTTTGTCAACCGCAACAAGGATAATTAGTGGTGAGTAGAAGAAAGGAGGACTATATGGCTGAAACAAAAACATATAAGAAGGAAAATGTTTTCAAGAGATTTGGTCGTGGTTTTGTAAGATTCTTTACAAAAAGCATCCCACATTTCTTTACCAAAACTATTCCTGGTGCATTTGTCAAATTAGGCAAAGGCATTGCCAAATTCTTCGTCGACTTTGTCAGAAGATTTGCGGAAGGCAGCATCGGAACAAAACTCTCCCACTTTATCATGGGTGCTGGTAATTTGTTCCATGGTCAAATCATAAAAGGTATTTTATATCTTTTAATCCAAGCCGGATTCATTTGCTACATGGTGTTATGTCCATCAGTAGTTGGACCTAATGGTGTTTTAGTTCCTACCGGTTACAAATCTTTAATCAATCTCGGTTTACAAGGTTCTGAAGCTTCCGTTACACATTGGACTCCAGGTACTGTCGTTCAATCATCAAGTTCGTTCTTGATGTTATTACTTGGTCTTGTGACCATCGCAATGATTATTCTCTTTATCATTCTTTGGCTCAGCAACATCAAGAGTTCATTCTTAGCGGATACCGCTGTCAAAGAAGGTAAAAAACCAACTTCCTTCAAAGAAGATGTGTTAGCCTTATTCGACAATCGTTTCCATATTTTAATGCTCACTCCAACTTGCTTGGCGGCATTAATATTCACATTACTCCCAACCATCTTAATGATTTGTATTGCCTTTACTACTTATAACGACAATTACATGCAATCATTAACTCCACCGACGACATTATTCCATTGGAATGGAATCGATAACTTCATCTCCGTCTTCACAATGGATGCTTCTTCCGCCATCGGTGTGGAAATCAGCGCCCGTTTCTTACCAGTTCTTGGTTGGACATTCTTATGGGCCATCTTCGCGACATTTACTTGCTATTTTGGTGGTATTTTGTTAGCTATCTTAATCAACAAGAAAGGTTTGAAGGGCAAAAAAGTCTTCAGAACCATCTTCATTCTTACAATCGCTATTCCTCAGTTCATCTCTTTGATGATTATGAGAAACATGCTTATGAGCCAAGGACCTATCAATCAGTTCTTGATGAATATCGGTCTAACCAAACAAGCCATCGACTTCTTAGGCCAAACTGATAAAGGCAATCCCTGGGTCGCTAGAATTACTGTTATCGTCATTAATATGTGGCTTGGTATTCCATATACCATGTTGATGACTTCTGGTATTTTGATGAACATCCCCGCTGATCTATACGAAGCCGCTCGTGTCGACGGATCTAGCAAAGCTAAGATGTTCTTCAAGATCACATTACCTTATGTTATCTTCATTACCACTCCTTACCTCATCGGTAGCTTCGTTGGTAATATCAATTCATTTAACTCAATCTTCTTGTTATCTGGTGGTGGACCAGTCAAATATGGTGCTGATGGTAGCACATTCCAAGCTGGTCAAACAGACTTGTTAGTTACATGGTTATATAAATTAACCATCGACCAACACGATTATAATACTGGTGCTGTCATCGGTATCTTCACCTTCTTGATTACCGCAACAATTACATTGATTACTTATAGAAGAAGTAGAGCTTATAACGAGGAGGATACATTCCAATAATATGGCACAGAAAAAATTCCGCAGCCAGAAAAAGGCTGAAATTGGTTCATTAATTGCAACCTATATTATCCTCTCCATTTTAGCGGTTGTTTGGATCATCCCTGTCTTATGGATTGTTTTGACCGCTTTTAGAGGCGATGTTCATGGTAATATCGTTTCTAACTTCTTCCCCACCTCCTTTGGTGTCGGTAACTTCGTTGCCTTATTCACCGAAGACTGGAACGGTGTTGAGTTCTATTTCCTCAGATGGTTCTGGAACACATTCACAATTGCTGTTGTTTGTTGTTTAGTTTCCACATTCTTGGTC
>JBGUQI010000069.1:0-1622 GCA_045130875.1 Bacilli bacterium
TCTCAAACAGATAAAATAATAATCTCTATCATCGGTAAACTTATCGATATTTTGAGACAGGTATTTTGTCGGGAAGTGATGTGTTACTACCCAAGAGATTATTCCTTCACGTGACTGTTCCCATAACTCTTTTATCCTGGGCTCAAATGATTTGTCCCAGTTGTCAACAAGTTTAGAATATGCCCATAGCCTATCTGACTTTCCAGATTCAAGGAAAGCATGCATTATATTCTTCTGATCCTTCCAGTCTAGATAGTCAAAACGTCTCTGAATTTCTTTACGGGACTCTGGAACTTTGCCACTTTTCTTGTTGATGTAGTTCTTAATCAACGTGGCTATTGGAGTATTTCGTTTTCTTTCTTTTGATTTCATATAATTTGATTATTAAACTATTATCAATCTTTAACCAACTCCAAATAGTTCTTTTCGCATTTGTGACTCTAACCAATTATTGTCTCTTAAAGAAGACTGGGCAAATGCTAAAGCTATCTTCGTTCTATCCTCTTCAGTCTTTTCTATATATCTTCGTCTAAGTTCTTTACGAGCAAGCGAAACCATACCACCCTTCTTATCCAGCAACTCTTCTATCAATTTGTCAGTGTCCATTTCTTTTATCTTGTCGCTAAGTTTACCTATTTTATCAGAAAAGAGGAGTCTGAATACTTCTTCTTTTAGAGTCTTATTGTGAGAAATCCACCTGCTGGTATAAAGAGTTATAAGTTCTTGTCGAGTTAAATCCATAAGCATGTCAATACACTTTTTCAACTCTGAGTCATCCCAATTTGTGTAATGAAACCTTTTGGCTTGCTTTAAGATATAGTTCAATTCTTCCATAATGCTTATTTATGATTTTTCTTTATATTCCAAGTTATACAATGAAGTGCGCCACCATTTTTAGCAATGTCTCTCATTCGGAAACCTCGCACAACACATCCCGGATTAGCCTCGCGGATATATTTTAAGGCTTGTTTGTCTTCAGGTATTCCAAAAGTTGGAACAATTATCTTATTCCCCACTTGTAGATAATTGACATAAGCCCAATTGAAATCACTATTTGGATCTGGTACGTCAAAAAGCATTTCTGTCACCTCGAATCCTACAACCTCCAAGCGGTATTTGATTTCCTCTGCCTCTTCTGGAAAAGAATCTCGATGATTACTCATTAAGACTCTATTATCACCAGCCCAATGTATAAGACCGTCTGAATGTCCATAAACATCAGCATTAGGTTCCTGTGGATTATCACAATGCCAAGGAAGAAAAATGACTCTAGAATGTAGAACTTCGCTTATATAATCACAATAATCCGAATCATATTTTTTCTTTCCGTTCTCTTGGAACACTTTATCCGTGAGTACCATATGACCGGCACAGGTCACGATGTTTCCTCCATCAAGCGTTATATCATATTTTTCCTTATTACAATGATTAAGGATTCCTTCGGCTATGGCATGTGAATCCGTGAGATAATCTTTTCCTGAATCTTTCAGATAGTCAGGATTGTAATTGTAAACGATGAAGCGGTCATCAGATATCTGAATGGGCATATAATCACGAATCCAGATGTCTTTAGTACCCTCAATCTCACACCATTCAATATCCATCTCATTGAATAGTTTGGT
>JBGUQI010000070.1:0-23276 GCA_045130875.1 Bacilli bacterium
TTTGGGATCCTTCTCTCCATTGACGATAATAATAGGTATGGCCAGAAATCTGTTTCACAGAAATATAGCCAACCGGAAGTGCTTTGATGTTTTCTTCAATTTGTTCACGCTCTTTCATTAGTTCGAGGAGCAACTCGAGTTGTCTAACTTGTTTATTCATAATGCTTAACCTACGGAAATACTATAAAACAAAACGTTTTTTACAGCAAGCAAAAAAGTTATTTTTCTTCGACTAGACATAAAAAAAAGAGGATGTTTCCATCCCCTTATTTCTTAAAAGATATTATAGACCAAATTTCTTGATTCTATCGAATCTATCTTTCGCGTATTGCTCACACTTGGTGAGTAATTCTTCCGCGTGTTCAGGATTGACGCGTGGTAATTGAGAGAATCTGGTTTCGGTCATGACGAAGTCTCTTAACTTGCTATAATCTGGATCTTTGCAGTCAACGGTAAGTGGGACTTCTTTTCTTGGATCATATCTGAAGATTGGGAAGTAACCACATTCCACTGCTAATCTCTCTTGTCTCATGGAGTTGGCTAAGCCACCTTTAATACCATGGTTGGCGCAAGGAGCGTAGCAGATGACTAATGATGGACCATCATAGCTTTCGGCTTCTTTTAAGGCCTTAATCGCGGCGACTGGGTTAGCTCCTAAAGCGATTTGAGCGACATAGACTTTACCATAGCTCATAGCGATTAAGGCTAAGTTCTTCTTCGCTGTAGTTTTACCAGAAGCGGTAAATTTAGCAATAGAACCAGTTTGTGAGGACTTGGAGGATTGACCACCGGTATTGGAATAGACTTCGGTATCGAGTAATAAGATGTTAACATCTTCATCATTAGCGATAACGTGATCTAAGCCACCGTAACCAATGTCGTAGCCCCAACCATCACCACCGACAATCCAAATGGATTTATCTAATAAGTCTCTTTCGTAAGCTAAGACTTCTTTAACGCCTTCATCTTTACTCGCTTTGACGAGTTCCACTAATTTCTTAATGATTGGTCTAACAGCGTTTTTATTCTTGATGTTAGCGAAGTAAGCATCGATGGTTTCGACGAGTTCAGGTTCGAGTTCTCTTTCTTTTGCGGCTAATAAGATTTCGACGATGCGTCTTAATTTGGCATCGGTCGCCACTCTCATACCATAACCATATTCAGCATTATCTTCGAATAAGGAGTTGGCCCAAGCCACGCCTTGGCCTTCTTTATCAGTGCAGAATGGAGTTAATGGAGTGGAACCACTATAGATGGAGGAACATCCAGTAGCATTAGCTACTAACATATCTTTACCAAATAATTGGCTCACTAATCTGTAATATGGAGTTTCACCACAACCGGCACAAGCACCAGAGATTTCCATATAAGGCATTAAATAGCTAACACCTAATACTGTATCTAACATTGGAGCTGGTAAAGCATCAGCTTTATAAGAAACATGTTTGAATAAGTAATCAGCGGCTTCTTCTTGTGGGAATTGAGATTTGGCTTCCACCATTTCAAGAGCGACTTTGCCGGTCTTATTGGCGTTACATTCACTGACACATAAACCACAGCCTACGCAGTTACGTGGAGAGATTTGTAAACGATATTTTAAGCCTTTGGCTTTGAGCATTGGGAGTTTGCATTCTGCGACTTCTTTAGCGAGCTCTGGAGCTTTTGCTAATTCTTCATCGTTAAGTAAGAATGGTCTAATAGTGGCGTGTGGACAGACAAAGGCACAGTTATTACATTGAATACAGGCTTCTGGATGCCATAATGGGACTCTATCCGCAATACTTCTCTTTTCTCTGAAGGTAATATTGTTCTGCATTGTGCCATCTAATAATTCACCTTCTAAGAATTTACTAACTGGTAAGTTATCACCATCTAAGTTACCAATCACGGAAACATAGTTATCGAAATAATCATCACCGGTTAATTTAACTTCGGCTTTAGGTGATAATTTAGCCCATTCTGGGTCAACTTTCACTTCTCTTAAGCCTTCAGTACCAGCATCGATAGCTTTCCAGTTGAGTTCAACGACTTCTTGACCTTTCTTGGCGTAGCTCTTTTCGGCGAATTTCTTCATCCATTTATTGGCTTCGTCATAAGGCATAATGCCTTGGTTAAGATAGAAGAAGGAAGCTTGGAGAATGGTATTGGTGTGTCTACCCATACCGATTTCACTAGCGATCTTATTCGCATCGATGACATAGAATTTAGCTTTCTTTGTGGCTAATTGATATTTCACACGATTGGGCATGTTCTTGATAAGGGTCTTATCATCCATATCGGTGTTGAGTAAGAATGTGCCACCTTCTTTTAAGTTCTTAATCATATCGAACTTGAAGAGATAGGTATCTAATGAACAAGACACGAAGTCAGCGTTTTGCACATAATACGTACTTCTGATTGGGGATTTACCAAATCTTAAGTGTGAACGAGTAACACCACCGGCTTTACGAGAGTCATAGGCGAAATATGCTTGAGCATATTGATGTGTGGCATCACCGATAATCTTAATTGAAGATTTGTTCGCGGAGACGGTACCATCACTACCTAAACCGTAGAATAAGCAAGAGGTATAATCACCTTTCACATGATATTTTTCATCAGTGGGGATGCTTAAGTGTGTGACATCATCATTGATGGAAACGGTGAAGCTATTCCAACGTTTTTCAGCCTTTAAGAAATCAAAGACCGCTTTCATATCTTTAGGTTGTGTATCTTTGCTGGATAAACCATAACGGCCACCTAAAACTTCGATATCTAAACCAGCTTCTTTAATGACTGTAGCGACATCTTGATATAAAGGTTCACCACAAGCACCTAATTCTTTAGTTCTGTCTAAGACAGCGATACGTTTGACGGATTTTGGTAAGACCGCTAATAAGTGCTTCGCGGAGAATGGGCGATATAAGTGAACTTTCACTAAGCCAACTTTTTCGCCTTTAGCTCTTAAGTCATCGATAACTTCGGAGATGGTTTCGGTAACAGAACCCATCGCGATGATGACTCTATCAGCATCCTTATCACCATAATAGGTGAATGGAGCGTAGTTTCTACCAGTTAATTTGCTAGCTTCTTTGAAATATTTAATCGCGACATCTAAGACTTCTTGGGCTTTGCCGTTTTGGGCTTCTCTACCTTGGAAGTAGATATCATCGTTTTCCGCACCACCACGAGTGACTGAATGGGTGTGAGGATTTAAGGCTCTAGCTCTAAAGAGCTCAACCTTATCCATCGGTAATAATTTCTTCCATTCATTGTCATCGATGAATTCGACGTTTTGAATTTCATGAGAAGTTCTAAAACCATCGAAGAAATGGCAGACAGGGAATTGTGCATCAATGGCCACTAAATGGGCAACATTGGTTAAATCGGCGATTTCTTGGACGGAATGTGAACAGATCATCGCAATACCAGTTTGTCTGATCGCGTAGATGTCTTGGTGGTCACCAAAGATGGATAAACTACGTGTCGCTAACGCTCTTGCGGAGACGTGTAAGACGGCTGGTAAATTTTCACCGACCCACTTATAGATATTGGGGATCATTAATAATAAGCCTTGGGAAGCAGTATAAGTAGCTGCTAAACCACCAGCTTGTAAAACACCGTGAACTGTACCAGAAGCACCAGCTTCAGATTGCATTTCACTGACCTTCACTACAGAACCGAAGAAGTTCTTTCTCTTTTGAGAGGCATAAACATCGACATTTTCCGCCATTGGGGAAGAAGGAGTAATGGGATAGATGCCGGCAACTTCGATGTAGTTGTAGGAACCTAATGCTGCTGCAGTGTTACCATCAACTGAGAGCATTGTTTTCTTAATTTCTGACATAAATTAAAAATTTCCTTTCGTTATAACCGCTATAATTATACGCGTACGCCTTATACGTTAGCAATAACAAAACAAAATAATAAGTTAAACTCTAATAATTTAGTGTTTAAATGTTTTGCGCATTTCTAAAAGCGCAAGTATAATATTAATGAAAGGAGGTTATCCATGAACTCACTCAAAGCCCTTCGCAAGCAAATTGGCATTACTCAAGTACAAGCTGCAAAGATGTGTGGCGTTTCTCGCCGTACATATCAAACATATGAAGAAAAAGGACAACTTAACCAAACATATAATGAGTTAGTTAGTTTTCTTAAAGAAACCGGAATTTATGAACAAGGTCCCACACTTTTAAGCATCAAATCCATCAAGAGGATGACTAGTGAAATATTTGCAAAATACCATCAAGTAGAGTGTGCTTATTTGTTTGGAAGTTATGCAAATGGCGAAGCAACAGTGAATAGCGATATCGATATTTTAATAATTGCTCCTTTATTAAAAGGTTTTGATTTAGGTGGTCTCCACCACGATTTAAGAAAAGCGCTAAACAAAGATGTTGATTTGGTTAAACACACCACCCTTTTAAGTAGCGAAAGAATGCTTCGCGACATCTTGAAGAAAGGAGTGAGATTGTATGGATAAAGAGCTAGTCAATTTAAGAATCGATGAAGTAATAAAACATATAGATATTGCTGAAAGCGATATAAAAGATGCTCAATTGGAACATTTTTCAGGAACATCATTATTAGCTAGAGCAACCGCTTTTTCGATAGAACAAATCTGCGAACATATTTCAAAAATTAGAAAATATTTTGAAGAAGATTATCCGGAAATACCATGGGATAAAATCTATGATACAAGAATTGTAATTGCGCATATGTACATTACTGTTGATTGTGAAATCATATATGAAATAGTTAAAAATGATTTGCCACTCTTAAAGCAGCAATTGCTAATGATTAAAGCAAACCTCTAAGTAATATAAAAAGTGAACCCTGCACACATTCGGTTCACTTTTTTTTATTTATTTTTTCCCTTTTCTCTTAGCGAGTTCTTCAACGATTAATCTTTTTAAGATTTTTAAATCTTTATCGCTGAGTTCCATGCTCCAGTTGAGCATTCCTCCAATAGTGAGTTTTTTATAGATGAAATCGAGATAAGAATCAAATGCTTCGAGCTCATCTTTCTTCACCGCTACTGGTTTAGGAGCGGGAGCTTTTTTGGTTTCTTTTTCTTCGATGAATTTCTTCATCTTGGGGACTAATTCTAAGATATTGTAATCAAAGTCCATCTTAATCATCGGATCAAAATAAGATAATGTGTCGCTGATAACATCAGGATAGATACCGATGATATTTGCTAATCTTTCACATGTGAAATATTTGGCTTTGGGATATTTAGCCATTCCCGTCAAATATTTCTTCAATTCTTTAACATTAGGTTCTTTCATAAAAAGTCCCCCTATTTATATTTATTATATAACAATAATACTCATTTATTCGATAAAAGAAAAAACGCAACAGTTACCCATTGCGTTTATTTTGCATTTTGGTGATCCCCAAGGGATTCGAACCTTTGACCCGCTGATTAAGAGTCAGCTGCTCTACCAACTGAGCTAGGGGACCATCTATTAGCGCAAATAATAATATATTAAAGACAAAAACATTTCAATAAGAAATAAGAACTAATTCTTCATTTAAAACAAAGCGTTTAAGCGACTTTTGAAGGGAAAACCACTATTTATTCATTAAATGAGTAAAAATCTTTTAAATCTTGCTTAATCACACAATAAAAGGGTCACCCGAAGGCGACCCCTTATCAATTCAGTATTGTGAATTAGTATAAGCAGATGTTGTCAAATGTTAATGTAGCTTCAGCAGTTTGACCATATTCATTCCAAACGCAAATATTGAAATTGTAAATGTTTCTAGCAGAGAAGCCCATACGGCAGAATGTCCAACCATTTGCTTTAGCGGTTAGGGCACCAATTTCAGAATTGGAACCATATGATGTGGCACCAAATGTCCATGTACGGATATTGAGGTCTGAACTAGTTGGATTATAAACCCAGAAACCAATGCCTTGAACATTTTGTTGTGCCTCGAAATCATTTCTTAAAGTGAGGCCAAGAGCTTTATCAGAAGAACCTGAACGAGCAACACCACTTTCACCACCAACAAAATTTGTTGTATCAGCAGCGACATCTTCAAGAGCAGTATTCCAAGAATCAGAAGGTCTGACTCTCTTTGCTAAAACTTGATTTAATTCAGCAGTTGTACCCTCGCAATCCCAATAAAGGGTGGGGTTATTAAGGGTAATTTCACCGTTATCAGCGATTGCAGAAGCCATATCATTATTGGATAATGTGACTTGCTCTAAAGCGTGATTGGTTTCATTAAAGACAGCTGTAATTGTTCCCAAATCATCATCGGTAATTGTAACTGTATTTGTAGCAGCTGCATATGTATATGTTGTTGTGAGTTTGATTGTGTAAGGATCTGGAAGAGCAACTTCGATGAATGCTTTTTCATTGCCAAGAGCAATCATTGTGAAAATTTCAGCTCCACCCATAGCAGCAACAGCTGTTGCGTGACCTAAGTAGTTACCAATTGGTAAAACTTCTTGTTGAGCTTCGCCAAAGTTAATTCCGATGCTTGTGATATAAGAAGCAGAGTTAGCATTGATGATAGAAATAGTTTGATTATTAACGCTAGAAATATCATATGTTAAGACATATTCATAGACATCACGATCCGCACCACCAGAATACATTGTGTAAGAAGTCTTTGTACCAACAACAGCGTTGCTAGCATTTAATTCGTTTGTTGGGCCAGCAGCTTCTCCAGAACCAATTTTCACCTTTGGAAGGTATTGTAAACCTTCGGTATCATAGGTAGCATAGAATTTCATTTTGATAACAGAACCTGTGGCAAAAGCAGTATTGAATTGAATACCAGTGTCACCTTGGCTCTTCTTTAATTGAATAGCTAAACCTAATTTGTCAGCGGTGAATGGAGTGCTCTTGTTACCAGTGACGATTTCTTTAGAATCAGGGTCTAAAGTTAAGCTATAACCATCAACAGTAACTGTTCTATTTGTGTTTTTAGCATATGTACCATTTTCGGCAAGGCCTAAATTTGTATATGTTAATTCGAGATCAAATGTTTCCACCACTGGAGGATCGACTGGAGTGTCTCCACCGCCACCACCGGCTTCGCTAACGATAACGATATCTTTACCATTAACTAATTCTGGAACAACAGCGTTGTTCTTGATGTATTTTTGTAAGTTACCAGTGACGGTAATCTTAGCACCAGCAAGAACCTTTGCAGCAATAGCTTCGGTTGTTGCGGTCTTGAAGCATGTTAATAAATCGGTAGCGTCAGCAGTGTCGCCCATTGTGAAGGACATAGTGCCATTTGCGAAGGCATATGTAACTTGGACAACATAACCTGTGACTTTGTACCAGTCGGCGGTTGTCGCATTGTCTTCTAAAGCATTGACAGCAGTAAGAGCTTGGGCAACTGTAACTTCATAAGTGTTAACGGTTGGAGCTTCAGTAATGACTGTGAGTTCGGTACCACCAACTAATTCAATTGTTGTGCTATTATTAGCAACGTATTTTTGAATATTACCTTTAACGGAAATCTTGGCGCCAACAAGGATCTTAGCATCTAATTCTTGTGTACAAGCAGCGCTATAGATGTTGAGTTGGTTAGCGGCAGCAGCGTCAGCAGTGTCGCCAATATTGAATGTCACTGTTGGGTGAGCTTCAGACCAGTGATATTTAACAGAGGTAATGAAACCTGTAACGATGTATAAATCGGTTGTGGTTTCGTTATCTTGTAAAGCATTACCAACGGTAAGGGCTTCTGCAACTGTCACTTCATGTGTTTCGACTGTAATTGGTGTTCCACCACCATCTTCCCAACCAATAATTGTTGGGGCGTTGTTGCCAGATGCACCTTGGTTATATGAGAAATAATAACCATTTGGCTTTCCGCTATCGGCTCTGACATAGGCTCTTAATAAGATGATATCATCAATCTTATAATCGGTAGCTTGTTTGCCTTCTTCTAAAACAGCAGAAGAAACTTCCATGTCTTTTGTGCCATCGGTAAGAGTGAATTTACCGGCGGCTACAGCGGTCTTTAATGTCGCTCTTGCAAAGAAATATTGGGCAGAATAGGACCTATTCTCTAATTTTTCTTTTGCAACTTCAGTTAAGACTTGGGAAATGGTTAATGGTTGTTGTTCAGTACCATAGTTAACGACTTCCGCAACTTCTTCTTCAGCAATTGTTACTTGAACACTGTCGGATGATTGACCGCATGTGACAGTAATAGTTGCCTGGCCTTCCGCGACTGGATTGGCCATTTGCCCTGTGATAGTGAGCTTTTCAGTATCACTTGAAGTGATTTGAATGACTCCTTCTCTCACTAATTGGGCGACGTTGGCTCTTGGTTCCACTTCGATTTCGACTTTGCGGGAATCACCTTTCGCGTGCCAATCAGGGGCTTGAAGGGCTTGCTTGTTGCTAATAGAGACTGTGTAATTAACTTCCTGGGATTGGCTCTCAGATTCGCTTGGCGAACCTGATTCAGAAGCAGGGACTTCAGAGCCCTTCTCTTGACAGGCAGGAATAATTAACGCAAGACTCAATAACAATGCAGCAAATTTTGTTCCTTTTTTCATCTTTTTTCTCCTTTCGTAAAATCAGAAAATTGAAACTATTTGTGTCATTGCACAAAGGTTTTGTTATTTATATCCTTTAATAGGCTTGTGTAGGTGACTTTGCGCTTCAAACCGAAAGCGGTAAAGACCACTCCAAGTATTAAAAGTATAACCGAGATAATTGCGAGAACTAGGAAGACCCAGAACTCGGGGGAAGAGACTGTAATTCTAAATTGATTATCAGCCTTTCTGGAAAGTAATAAGAAGACGATAGATGTCACTAAAAGGATGACACCGATAGAGATGTTGCTCATACCTCTAGCAAAATCATTTCTTCCACGTTGAAGTTCAGCGTGACATGCTCTAGCTAAGGATTTGACATCTTCAGGTTCGGCATTTTCATGAACAAGATGGCCACATCTTGGACAGACATAATTGATTTGAGTGTCCATATCGACGCCTTCAATCTTCTTATAAGTAGATTCTTTGGCTTCGATTTTTGTTTCATCTATCTTGTAACCACAATGATAACAATACATCATCTATTACCTCCTAATTAATAATAATTAAGCTTGATCTGGTACCCAAACTAAACCATTTGTATCGTTAAAGACGATTTGGAAGGTAATTCTTCCACTTTGTTGTTGATGGTAAGTATAAATACCATTTAATAAGAATTTTTTACCCACAAATTGAGCTTCGGTATTCCAGTATTCGAATTTCTTATCTGGATCGCCAGCATATGGGAAGGTGATAAAGGCAGAGAATTCACAATTTGTGAAACCAAGGGTAATTTCATCACCTTTAGTGTTGATATAGAAATCATTACAGACGATTGGATCGGTGACATTGACCGCACAGTTTAAACATTCGGAATCGCCATTCTTGGCAATTTGAGATAATCTTGCGGATGTGTAATCCACGATATGGAGTTGCTGATCGTCGGTATTTTCATCAGCTTTCAACAAAATCTTACAGTCATCATCTTTAGCTTCGCTAGAAACGATGGGGAAGTGTCCTTCCGCACCGGTTAATTGGAAACCGAAGTTTTCACTATATTTCGCGGTGACGCATAATTCGATGAAAGTGTTGACGGTTTTGTATTTGCTAGGAACTGAGGACATACCACAGAAGATATTGATGGAGGCATATTCACCACCAGGGATGCCGTTACCTTCACCACGGATATCTTCGCTATCTTCTTCAGTGAAATGGCTTTGTAAATACATAATGCCATTGGAGAAACCAGCAACAGTACCACGGACTCTAACTCTCTTGTTGTTTAATTCAGATTCATAACCTGGATCTCTAAGATAGTTTTCAGTGGCAACCTTTAAGTCTAATAAACTTGTTGCTTTATATTCGCCATTATCGGTAATGCCATCATCACGCCCGGAGAAAAGATTGAGTTGATAAGCCATAGCTTGTCTTTCAGCAGCATAGAATGTATCGGCATATTGAGGCATATCTTGGACGTTTTTAACCCAGGAATAACCTTCTTGGACAATTGCTAAGTTGAGAAGATATAAATCGGTATAATCCGCATGTTTGACTGTTTCATTAATCCAAATTAATGAGACAAATCTTTCACCTGTGGAATCGTATTCTGGAATGCCATAATCATTTTGAGCGGTAGAAACAACAATTGTGCCGTTTTCAGCAGCAGCTTTTAATTTAGTTTTATTAAAGTCGCTAGCGGGTTGACCCCATTGTTGAATACGACCAGTAGATTCTGGAGTATCAATACCATAATAACGGGATTTAATGGTCAATCTGCTGGTTGTGGTAACCACAGGATTGAAGTGAGCGGTATCACCATCGATAGAGGTTTTTAAAGTCACTTCACCGATACCATCAGTGTAAAAATCGTGATTCTTATAATCTAAACCTAATTTGACTGTGCCATCATTGACATAGTCAACCCAGTTTTCATCTCCTCTTTGAGGGATTTTTTCACTGGATTCATCAGAATTGTTACCACCACTATCTTTTTTGGTACAACCCACAAGGGCACCAAAAGCTAATAATGGAAGTAAACCTAAGACTAATTTGTTCATTTTTGCCATAGATATCCTCCTATCTAATGTCTTTCTTTGCATTATTAATTGCTAATGTGAAAGCATCATCAACAGACATTGGGGATTTGTCTTTTAAGACATTGGTAATTAAGGCACCAACTTCAGTTCTTAAAGTGGCACTACCAGTAAAGACAGCGGAATTGTAGAATTGGCCGTTAATATCATTTTGAGTAACTAAAGCCGCTTCTGCATAATATTCACCATCTTCGATGAAGTCACTGTATGTTTCAGTGGTATAGCAGGAATTTCTCACTGGAGAATAGCCTTCAGAACCAGTCACACATAAAGAGACATTAACTTGTTTGCTTGTTAAGTATTTGACTAATTTCCAAGCATATTTTAAGGTTGCTTCATTTTCTGCAGTAGTAAGTGAACGATTGTTTAAGAAACAGACACTTGGTCCTTGAGAGATGTAACCAACACGGCCGTTCTCACCGCCCATGGTAGGAACTTTGGCAAAGCCAACATCAAATTGACCAGCATCAGGAATGGTATAACCAGTACCACCGGTGGAACCGATGGAGAAGATGGTCTTCGCTTCTTTGAAGTTATTGCTAGCGTATGTGCCTTCCGCACCTTTTGTGGTTAATAAATGGGCTTGACGGGCTTGTACTAATTTTGTAACTATAGCTTTTGCTTTTGTTAAATTTGGTTCATCTTCGAAATCGATGTGGCCCTTTCCTTCACTATCGATGGAAGAATAGCCAATATTATTTTGATAGAGTTCAGTAATGAATAAGTTAGAATCACTATCATAATAAATAGGATATTCAAGATTGGTAGAGATTTCGTTCTTGTGTTCGTATGCCGCAGCAGCGATTTCGATGAGTTCATCCCAAGTAATGGTTTTCATATAGTCTTTGACTCTATCAACTGGGAGATCGGGTTTGACATATTGCATCGCAGTTTTCACAGCGGTGAGGTTATAACACATAATCTCTGTGGATTTCATTAATGGAATTAAATATGTTCCTTCTCTTGGAAGTGTTCTACCTTCATCCATATAACTCTTAATCATGTCGTTTTCACCCATGGTATCACCGAGATATTTATCGGTACCAAAGGTAAGAGAATCATCTTTTAAGAATTTGTCAAGATTGACGACGTATTTACCAGCATCATTACCTTCTAAATCTAAATAGTCAGCAACATGGTCGGCATAGGCAATAGCGATTGTGGGGTTGTCACCAGTAGCGATACCAGTAGTCACTTTCTTTGGCATGTCTTTATAGGCACCTTGATAAGAGAGGACGACATCCACATCGACACCTTCATTTTCTTTGACTAATTTTTCAAAAGCAGCAACCTTGCCTTCTAAAGCAGTTTCTGGTTTATCACCAAAGGTGTGCCAGAAATTAATGGTAATTTTGCCAGAGAAATCTTGGCCTGAAGATTGGTTTTCTTTGCCCCCACCTTTTTGACAGCCAGTCAAAGCTAGAAAGGCCATTGGGGCTAATAATAGTATTTGTTTTTTCATATTGTTCTCCTTTCAAAGAGAAGTTATTACATATCTTTTAATGTATTATTAATCGCTAATGAGAATTTTGCATCGAGATAGGCGTCATCAATTGTGGTGCCATCTTTAGCATCTTTTAAGATGTTTGCCACCATGGATTGAACTTCACTACGAGCAGTGGAGGAACCCTTGAATGGTGAGGAAGTAAAGACGATATCTGTGGTAGAAGCACTATAGATAGCGTTTAAAGCGGTTAATAATTCTGAACCACGAGCGGGTTTGCCTTCTGTGGAGCAGTAGTCACTATAAGCTTCGCTTGTATAAGCGGAATCACGGACTGGTAAGTAACCAACTTGGATGGCCCAAGAAGTTGTGTTCTTGGTGTTGACCATATGTTTATAGAATAACCAAGCGGCTAATTGTCTGTCTTTATCACCATTGTGATCTAAGATACAGATGGATGGTCCTTGAGAGATAACTTTAGCGGCTTTGCCAGCAGCTTGAGGAATGCGAGTAACGCCAGCATCGAATGTATCAGAAGCTTGTTTGGCAACACCAGCGGTACTACCGATGGAGAATAAGACGTTTTGGGCTTTGAAGTAATCGGATGTATAGGATTTACCGATAACAGCAGGAGTTCTTAAGTAGCCTTTTTTAGACGCGTTAGCAAAGGTTTTCATTAAACCTTTCATATTGGCGTTATCATAATCGAGGTGAGCCTCACCATATTCATCGACGTGGGTATAACCATAACCATATTGTTCGGCGAGGGTGATGAATAAGTTAGCATCACTATCGTAACCAACATAAGAATTTAAACCGCCTTCTTGTTCCACGATCAATTTCGCGGTTGGGTGAGCGGCATCATAAGCTTCAAATGCTGGGCAGAGACGACCGAATAATTCTTCCCATGTCATGCTTTCGAGATAAGCCTTGTTCATGGTAATGCCTTGAGTGGCTAAGAAAGCGACTAATTCACTGTCGAATAAACGGCTTTCATTATAGAACATCGCTTCTGTGGATTTTGAGAATGGTAAGCAGAATGTTCCGGGAATGGGGAATTCTTGGCCTTCTTTCATATAGGCAGGAACGATATCGGCTTTTTCCGCAGCAGTCCAACCATAATCAGCGTTGTCCATAAATGAATCGAGTTGAACGGCTTTATCGTAGTCAATGTAGTCGACAACGTGGTCTGGATAAGCGATAACTAAATCGCCATATTCACCAGTTTGGAAATCGGAAATGGTTTGACTATGAATCTTGTCATAGTTACCACTGATACGACCATCTTCTAAGTTGATTTTAACATTTGGTTCAATTTCGTTGAAGGAATCGACAAAGCTTTGAAGTTTTGGTTGATGGTCTTGACCATAAGCTTGGGAGAACTTAATAGTAACTTCGTGATCAAAGTGGCCAACCCTTTCAGTTTGGGAAGTATTTGATTCACTTTCATTTCCACCATCATTGTTTTTTTTGGTTGCACAAGCACCGAGAGCAAGAATTGCAGTCATTGCTAATACAGGAATAAGAATTTTCTTTTGCATAAATGAATTTTCTCCTTTTTATATTAAATTGTCATAGACAAATTTAACCAATAATAATTAACCCTTAATACCGGCTCTTCCAACACCTCTCATGATGTATTTACGGAAGAAGACGAATAATAAGAACAATGGGACAGTGACACAGAAGGAAGCGGCCATTTGATAACCGTATTCCACCATACCTGTATCAATATCGGTAAAGGCACTACCACGCAATCCGTTAGAGATTAAGCGGAAGGCTTCGTTTTTGGTAACTAAGTTTGGCCACACATAGGAATTCCATGTACCCATGAATTTCAAGATAGTAATAGAGATTAATGTAGGTGCGGCTAATGGAACCATAACTTTCCATAAGAAGGCCCAGTCACTCTTACCATCGACTTTAGCGGCTAAATATAGTTCATTGGGGATTTGCTTGAAGTTTTGTCTTAATAGATAGATGTGGAAGACGCTGACGACGAATGGAACGATCATCGCTAAATAAGCATCGGTTCTGGTCTGGTCTTTAATCCACCCAAAGGCATTGACGGTTAAATAGTTAGAAATAACCATCATTTCACCAGGAATCATCATTGTCATCAAGAAGACCATAAAGAGGGCTTCACGACCTTTGAATTCAAGCCTTGCAAAAGCAAAGGCAGCAAAGATTGTGGTCAATAATGTTCCAGCTGTAGAGAATATCGCGACAATAATGGTATTGAACATATAACCAGTGAAGTTAAATGTTTCAAAGACATAAGCGTAGTTACTCCACATAACGATATTCGGGAAGAATGTTTGTGTGGAGGCCATGATTTCTTCATTTTGCTTTAAGGAAGTGATGATCATCCAATAGAATGGGAACATCACGGTTAAGGCTAAAGCGAGAATAAAGAGATAGGTGAATACCGTGGTGATAACATGCACCACTTTTTCACGGCGTTTAATAGATTCAACGGTCTTTCCACTTTCCACGATGGATAAAGTGATTTGGCGGTTGACACGGACATTTTTAAAATCAATATATTTAATTGGTTCTTCAGTCATAACTGCTTCGTTATCCATATATTCAACCTCCTAATAATGCACTCTCTTCTTACTTACACCAAATTGGATGAAAGTGAAGATTAAGATAATGACAAAGAGGAACACACCAGCGGCAGCGGCACGTGATGTCTGACCTTTTTCGACATTATCGTAGACGTAATAAACGATGGTTTCCATGTCAGGAATATTAGAGTTACGACCCATTGTACCAGGACCATTGAAGATAGCGACAACGGATGTATATTCCTTAAAGGAACCGATAAATGATGTAATCATCAAATATAAAATCTGCGGTGATAATAATGGAACGGTAATTTTCCATAATGTCTTAATCTTCGGACAGCTATCGATTTGCGCAGCTTGATAATATTGTTTATCAATGCCTTGTAAACCAGATAACAAGATTAAAATCTTGAATGGAATGCTATTCCACACGATATATAAACATAATGGAATCATAGCGACCCAACGATCCGCACCATAAACCCAAACGGTATTGGTGTGGAAGACGTAGTTGATAACGCCTGATTTATCAAAGATAACAGAGAAAACTAGACCGATAGCCACAGCGTTGGTGACATATGGTAAGAAGAACACTGTCTGCAAGAATTTTTGGAACCACTTAATAGAATTAAGGGCCACAGAAATAATCAGCGCTAGCAAGATGGAACAAGGAACGGTGACAAACGTGATAATCATCGTATTAGGAATGGCATAATCGACAAAATATGTCTCCAGACCACCGGCACCTGTTTTTACCCAGCCAAAGATGACACCAAAGTTCTCGAAGGTAAATCCTGAGAAACGACCAGTGGCATACTGATAATCTTTAGCGAAGGAAATGAAGATTGTGTTAATCAAAGGATAGAGTAAGAAGATGGAGATGAGCACCACGACTGGTCCGAGATAAACCCAGGCTTTCCAGTTGTTTTTACTGGCAACATCTTCAATACCTGTCACTTTGTAAGGTTTTTTGATTTTCTTATTAGACACTAAGCGAACGACTTTATTATCTTCACCTTGAAAACCTTCCTCATATTCAGGAACTTTTTCAGGTTCGACTGTGGGTAAACCATTTCCCCCACCAGCGGACTTCTTGCGTCTTGATAAGAAACTTAAAAATTCAATACCCATAGAAGCCTCCTTTCGTTACTTAGTGTAGATTCTCTCCTCGGTTTCATAGTCAAAGATGAAAATCTTGTGTGGTTTAACTTTGAAAGCAACCTTTCCTGGATTAACGGTATCATCAGCGGAAATAATCGCTTTAAAAGTAGGTTTGGTACAATGGCTATTCAAAGCTACGACAGAAATATCTCTACCCATAACTTGAATCATCTCACATTCAGCATGCAAGACATCCTTATCTCCTTCCTTAGCAAGGATGAAGCCTTCAGGACGAATAGCGACGTGGACTTTTTTGTCTTCAATGCCTTTAGCAACACCGACGCAGTCCTGGCCAACGTAAATCTTTTCGTCTTTCACGGCACCTTCAAAGACATTAATTGGTGGGGTACCTAAGAATTGAGCGACGAATAAGTTCGCTGGGCTGTTATAAACTTCTTGTGGAGCACCCATTTGTTGCATCTCACCGAGTTTCATAACGACGATTTTATCGGAAATGGACATCGCTTCTTCTTGGTCGTGGGTAACGAACACAGAAGTAATGCCAGTTTCTTGTTGAATTCTTCTAATCTCTTCACGAGTTTGTAATCTCAAACGAGCATCTAAGTTAGATAATGGTTCATCGAGTAATAACACTTTTGGATGTTTAACAAGAGCACGAGCAATAGCAACACGTTGTTGTTGACCACCAGATAATTGAGACGGTTTACGAGCTAAATATTCATCGACTTGGACTAATTTAGCGGTATCGTAAACGATATCTCTTCTCTCTTCTTTGGTGAGCTTACGATGGGCAACGGCTTGTGCGGTATCGAGTTCGACATCACCGAGATCTAATTCTTTAGATAATTCATCCATAACTTCTTTGGCTTTTTCAGTAGAAGTTCTATGAAGTTTGAAGTAAATCTTTGTATGCTCTTTATCGTAATAGAGTTTTAAGTCTGTAATCTTGAGGTTGTGTTTCTTAAAGAAAGCTTTGACGAAACTCGCGTTTTCTTTATTCACCACATTGCTGACAAAGTAGAGAGGATTTTCCATCTCCACGGCTGCGGTAATAGCGGCGACACACTCTTGCATACGAGAATGTAATAATGATTTAACACGAGCCACCAAATCAAATCCGCGTTTGCCACGGGAGATGACAATTTCACCAGGATTACCGATTGGTTTAATAGCATCTCTAATCTTTTTAATGGTTTCATCCATTAATGGCAAATCAAACCATTTGCCTAATCTAGATTTAAATGTTAGGTCGATAGTTTCTTTGTCACCAATCTTATTAACTGTCGCTCTCACTGTGGAGTCGAATAAAGCTTCAGATGTTTGCACTTTTTCTTCGTTAACTAATTCGGCATCGATAATCTTTTTGAAGTTAGAAACGAACAATTTTCTGTTTGCAGGAGCGGTATTCTTCAAGACCACCATTAAGGTTAATTCTGATCCTTGCATAGTAGAACCAATGCTATATTGCTTCTTATTAAGACCAACTCTCTTACAAAGAGACTCAACAGATTTCAAGATTCCATCAAGGACATCTCTGGCTTTCATCTCATATTTGAAAGTGAGGGTAAAATCAAAGAATGTCACAAGAGGGATTTCCACTTGTAAGTTGGTAAGTGGGAATTCGATGTTCTTGTAAATGGTCATGTGAGGATAAAGAGCATAGTTTTGGAAGACTAAGCCAATGCCTCTTTTTTCAGGTGATAAATTAGTGACTTCCTGATCGCCAAACCACACTTCACCAGATGTTGGTGTCTGTAGTCCAGAAATCATATAAAGGGTGGTTGATTTACCACATCCAGAAGGCCCCAACAAACCCACGAGAGTGCCATCATCAACTGTAAAGTCTAAATCTTTGACCGCGATGGTATCACGAATGTTTTTACGGGCATCACCAGGGAAAATTTTTGTTAAATCTTTAATCCTAATTTCCATAATTTATCTCCTTAATTTGTTCCGTCGTCTTCGACGTCTTCATTTAATTTGAGTTTGATAATTCTTCTTCTCTCTTTTTCAGTCTTAACGACACCGACAAGATATTTCACGAAGTAGCCGATGATAATAACGGATAAGACAGAGAGAACAATGATAAAGGCATCCGCAGGATTAAACACCACAATAGCGTTATTTAAAGCGGTGCCTCTTAGCACAATAAAGATGATATCGAACACCACTACCATGGAGCCGAATAAGAATAATAAGGCTTTGGTGATAAATGGTTTATTCTTCATTCTTCTAAATTCATCGTTTTTGTATTTATTTTTTAAGAAGAAATAAAGGCCAATTGTGCCAGCAACAAATAACACGATATAAACGACCGCTATAATAATGAGCATCATATTTATATCAAATAATGGAGCGTTATCCATATGTGGCATAACTTCGACATATCCAAATCTTGTAGTAACGTTACTACGTGTAACTGTAGTCTTGGGTCCGAGTAAGTCCACGGTGATATATAAGCCCACAAAGGAAACGGCTTTGATATCTTTGGTGGCAAAACCACGTGCTACGGTACTATCTTTGATAAGGAATGAGACTTTATTGCCTTTTTGCTTATTTAATTTGAATTGAGTAATTGGAGTGGCAATCTTCACGTCTTGAACTTTTTCTTCGCCATCCATATATGTGATTCTGAATTTACAAAGGGTTAAGGAAGTTAATCTATAACGGATTTTCAATTTGCCACTTTGAATATCAGAAAGGTGAGCGTTGTAATAGTTGGTTTTTAAATGGCTATAAACATTGGCATCGGAAATATCGATATCTAAATCGATAGCACTATAACCGGCAAATGTGGATAAACCAGTAAATTTGAAGTGGATGAAATCTTTGACATCATAAACTCTCAAGAAACCTTGTTTTGGAACAATTCTATATCCTTGAGTTAAATCTGGATCAGTAATGGAAACTTCTTGTTCATTTGTTTTAGCACGATAGATGTTATGTAAAACCAATGATTCAAAATCAATACTTTCGCCTTCATTTAATGGAATATCGCAGACCAAGGAATTGGTAAAACCAATTAAATCGTATCCCACGACATCAAAAACAGATTTTTCTGAAGAAGGGGCAAATTCAAAGAATTGAGTTTCAGAGACACCACCATCAGGAAGATTAATCTTATATTCGAGAACGAGAGGTTTTTGTTCACCTTCTTTTGGATACCAGCCAATGAAGAAGTTTTGTTTGGTGTCACCATATTGAGCAGCACCGGCCTTAGAAAATGGTTCAGCTTTGGCTTCTGGATATTCGTAGCCAAAATTAACTGTGGCACCATGACTCCAGTTTTCCGCCCAACCTTCAGGTGCGGATTCGGCTTCAACATTAAATACCATGGTATCTGGAACATTTTGGAATGAGTCAGCATAAATCTCTTCGATATTTGATGGAATGGTAATGGAACGAATTTCAGACCAATCGCTAACGAGATTAACACCGACACGGGAAACATCTAAATTGAAGATGTGGTTTCTAGTGAGAGAACGAGGAATGACGATATCTTTAATAGCGTTTGTGCTAGAAAGACTATAGACATAAGAATTGAAATGAACGGGTTCATATTCTCCCTTTTCATATTTCTCGGTCATCTCTTCTCTTTCTTCAACGGTTAAAGTTAAGAAATTAGCATAGTATTCTTCAAATGCTTCATCATCTGGCGCTAAAAGGAATGTAGTTGTTGAGTCACACCATCCTTGACCACCGGTAGAGAACATAAATGAAAAAGACTGTCCCATAGATGTCAGTGTGGAAGATGTCGCGGAAACTACTAATTTACCATCCGGAATGACTTCTTCACTGGAATAATCGTGGACAGCCTCTCTATTAATCTCTAAGCGAGGTGCAGCAATAGGTGTTGGATTGTGTGTGACCTTAGATGTTGTTGTCTTCACTGAGGTTACACCAAAAAGACTCATCATTCCCAATAAGCATGGAAGGACAAATTTATTTACCATATAGGTAGCCTCCAACAATTAACTAAATTCATTATACATATATGTGTGGAGTGTACGCAACACGAAAAGTTAATCAAAATTTTTTGTTGTAAAATCAATTGGTTTCTTGTATGGAGAGGTTTTTTCTAGCTCAACTTCTTGGAAAGAAAGATATATCTTTGTTCTTTTTGCATCGATTTCAGTAATACGGAGCATGTAATCTGGGAATCCCTGTTTATTTTTGGAAAAAACCATCAAAGAAAAGCTCACTATCATCGGAATTCCAAAGCTAAATAAGGACAAAATGAGAATTCCAAAGTAGAAAATAGCAAATCTTGCAAGAGTTCTTCCGATAGAAGGAGAAAGGCAATTTGCATCCACTAAACCGATGCCATAAACAGCTTTACCGACTGTCATACGACCACGCCTAAAAATAAACAATGGAACGAGATACACTAATAGACCAGTAAAGCAATAAACTGCAAAAATATTGATCCAGAGGAGAACATTTGTTTGATAAGAGACAATCTGTTTATACCTTGGAATAGCAATGACTAAGTATGCTTGAACGCGATTATCAATGTATGGTTTATACGCTTTCTGATAAAAAACTGTGTAAATATTTGAAGATACACTTTCCACTGATTCTAATAAAGCTGGATTCTCCACTACTTCATTGTTTTCATCAACAACAAACAAAGGAATATCATCTTGCACCATCGCATCATCTAAACGATATTCACGATAATCTTTGACGATTTCCTCGTATCTTTCCTCCGTGGCGTTCTCATAAACATATTCAACAAATTTATCGATAGCCTTACGAGAACGAACCGCTCTAGACTTAGCGGTTTGACCTTTGTCATTGTTTAAAACAGTGACAATATCTCTAAGGACATTCTCGCCATCATAAGCAAAAACACCTGAGTCAACTTTAATGGTCACTAATTCTTGAGATTGAGCTTTGTAAGAAGGATTAACTCTAATGATTTCCCTCACGCCTAAAAAAATAGAGAAGAATAATAAAATAAATATGAGTATATCGATTAAATTTGCAAAAACACGATGAACTAATTTGGGATGAAAATAGGTGATATTTATCTCCTCATTATTCGTGGCAACTTTTTGCCCAGAAACGACTTCATTAATATTGTCAGACATATCTAAATTGTATACCCTTTAGCTCGATATAATTCATCCATTTCCTCTTCGGTAAGGAATAAGTTATTGGAAAGATAGTCCACCAAAGAGCGGTTGTATTGATTGACTAATAAGAAAATTAAGCTAGCAAGTAAAAGTGCAGCGGAGAACACTGTTCCATAAATAAGGAAATTCAAACTGAATAATGTGTTAAATGGAACTAACAAAGAAGGGATGAATAGAATTCCTAGAAGCGTAGAAAACAAAGCATAAATTGCGTTAATTAAATAAGGTGGTCTCTTTACATGATTCAATGAATAGAAATCCACTCTTTCAATCTTCATAAAGATCATCGCCAAAGTCTTTCTACTCTTATGAACTAACGGCAAGATAAGGAATAAAGCGAGCCAAGAGATAAAATGAGCGATATAAGCACAAACAGTCATGAGTTCAGCATGATAATTCTCAATGGCTTTGATAGTGTTTTTGCATTCTAAGAAAGTATGTGTTTCACCTTCATAGCTCAAATCATTCTTTTCAATATCGGTCATTACTTCCGCCATCAAAGGATTAAAAACTTCTTTGGAAAGTGTGTTGTAATATTCCTTCCCAATATCGCCCATCGAGTCCTTAGGATCGTAGAAAGCATATAGTTCATTTTTAACCTCTTCTTTTAATGAGAATGATTGTGTTGATTCATCAAAAATAAAATAATTGTTCTTTTCATTATAATGTTTAAAATTGGTGACATAAGAATCTTTATTACCCCTGATATCTTGGTAGAAATGAAGGATGGTATCATTCTCTATTTTATGACCATATTGAGGGTAATTAGCATCGGTAGTTACTTCGGTATCGATAACGAAATAAGAAAGGAAACAACGATAGGTATATTCCACTCCTGCAGTAACGTCATAATACTCAAAACTCGCATCTTTTAGCAAAATTCCGCTCTTATAATAGTGATCATACATCTCAGCGGTCAACTCGATATGCTGATTATTTTTGCCTTTAAAATTAGTGATTGCTTTGCCAATTGGAGCTACCGCAATATTGAATAACAAAAAGGTCAACATGAAGTGGATAAAGAAATCAGCGAGGAATACTAAAATCCTCTTTCCTTTCTTTAAAGGATGAATATCCACTACTTCTTTTTCTTCTTGTTTATTCAAGTCTTCAATCATAACCTACTATTTTTCAGTAAGAATATTTTGGATTTTCTCTAAATTATCTTCAGAAACACCGATGACATTATTGAGATAATTAAAGGTCTTTTCTTGAAGAGTGTCCCCCTCATAAGCCTTTAAAGTCCCACCATATTTCTCATCGATATCCACTATTTCGCACATACCGCTAATCTTGGCAAAATTGGAGAAGAGATAATCACGATAGAGATATTCTTCTTCCATGCCACATAAGGCTTCAATTAAATAAGCCATACAGCCAGTTCTATCTTTGCCGATTGCGCAGTGGAAGTCGATAGGATAGTTCTTCTCATCCGCTAAGGTTTCAAAGAATAATTTAATCTGTGCGGGATTATCATATTCCACACCACTATGTGTTCCTTTGTGGGTAAGAACATTTTCACCACCATAATACATGGGTAAGTGGACATAACTCACACTTTCTCCTAATGGAGAAGCGGTAATCTCGCCATTTTCATTGCCTCTTCTTAAATCGATCTCGGTTTTAACACCTAAAACTTGAGTCATGGTTTTAATGGTGTCTTCATCGATGTTTGTGGTGCCATCTGTTTCATTAAAACGACCACTGCGGTAAATAAGACCTTGTTTAATGCCATGTCCGCCTAAATCGCGAATATTCATTACATTGTTAACATAGAGATTACGTGGACCTTTTGAGGAAGTTGAGAAATCCGCTAATTCGGATTTAGCTAATTCTTTATCATTGTCTTTAACCACTACTTCATATTGATATTGTTGTTTAATCTTTAGATTATAGATGGAAATTTGATTCTCTTTAGTTTGATAGCTTAAATAAGGAGAGGTAGTTCCTTTTTCATAGACATTAACCACATAGTCTGCCTCTTTAGCGTCTGATGTCCAAGAGATATTGATTGGTTCTGGATATTCTTTAGAAGAACTACCGGAAGCAATACCAAAGGTAGTTAAGTAATTTTCAGCATTGATATATCTATTTTGAATTTCAGAATGGAAATCAATCTCTCCACTTGGGCCAGTAACTTCAATGCTTGTGGCTTTATTCTTGTTACAAGCACATAGAAGGAGTCCAATTAGCGATAAAGAACATAATAGTCTATATTTCATATAAGTTATCTCCTAATAAAAAGATTATATCATTATTATAAATAAGACAAAAATAAAACCCGCCGAAGCGGGTTTATTAGATTAGTTAACTAATTATTTTAAGATTTCGCTAACTGTACCAGCACCAACGGTTCTGCCACCTTCACGGATGGAGAATTTGGTACCTTTTTCCATGGCGATGGGGTGAATT
>JBGUQI010000071.1:0-13472 GCA_045130875.1 Bacilli bacterium
ATCTTTTATGACATCGTGACCACATATCGCATCATGCCAGTGATATTCTGAATCCCAAGACCAGTCACTAGAAAATCTATGCTTATGTCCTTCACTACTGCTTTCTTCTTCAGCGGAGGAAGAATCAGGAAGACTGGATTGTTTATTCTCGCCTTTCTCTTGACAACCTAAAAGCAAAAGAGATGAGGCTAATAAGCATAATGACAAATTGATAATCTTTTTCATAATAATCCCCTTTTTCTAAGAAATAATATAAAAATACACCTTTAATTATATATGCGTGCACTCGCATAAACAATTATTTATATACGCGATATGCGAAGTTAAAACACGAAATAGAAAACAAAAATATAGGAAATAAACAAAAAGCAGTGACACAGTCACTGACTTATTGTTTTTTTATTTATTTTGTAAAAACGTTTGGTGCTGTGCCTCTTTCAATTCTTGCGGCCACAAGATCAACATCATACATTTGATGGAAGGTATCATCATTAATAATATATCAAGTAATGTCTATGCGTAATAATAAGACGCAGGAATATCAATTGTGGTCTCAAATGAGGCGTTAATCTGAAAGATGTTTGCTCCCAAGGCGTAATATAGATAAGTGAGGTATCCACCTTGGAATTTGACGCCTGCTCCAAAGCCGTAATCAATGTAACGATAGGTACCATCATCATCCTCATTGTATTCATAGTTTTCAAAATCAAACATATGGACTTTAATTTCTTCCTGGAGTCTATAAATGAATTTGCTCTTTAAATCTAAAGTGGTTTCTTCTCTTAAATATCCATCACTTACCGAAATATAAGTGTAGAATGTATTACCACTTTTTCTTTCGTAATAAAGTCTTCCACCAACTGACTGGACATAATAGCCATTCTTGGTAAATTTCTCCACTGTTTGATTTCCGCCAGAATAAGACATATAAGTGTAATTATAATTATTATTAAATTTTGAATCTGGGGCGTTTCTAAAGGATTCAAAGAATTCTTTACTCACTATATCACCTTGAGAATTAACATTAATCGGTGGGTTGCTATCTTTTAATGTATGTTTAGCGACAGTTACTTTCTTTGGACCTGTAGAGGAACTAGAAGAACTGCTACTGGAACTGCTGGAAGAAGTCTTACCACTAGAGGAACTGCTGCTAGATGAACTTGTCTCACTAGAGATTATAGAAGACTCACTATTGATGGATGATTGTTCACCTGAGGATGGTTTTTGGGTAGCACATCCTGAAATAATGGGCATACATCCCATTGCGGTTAATAACAAAACGGCAAATACTTTCTTCATACTTCTTTTCTATTTTATTTGAATTAATCAATTAATTAAAGCAAATTATCTAACGCCTTAAATCATTAATTCCTCTTATAGTTTTAATATAGTATATCCTCCTGGATTGCCATGTTTATGCTATAAAACCTACAATTTTCAATGTTTATGATACGAATGTTTTATAAATCAGTGCTTGTTATTTAAAAAACATAGTATTTGTCTAGATCCACAAAAATACAAAATAAAAAGTCCCTCACTAGGAAGGACTGATATTAAATAATCTTTTTTTATTCCGCGAACATCGCTGTTGATAAGTATCTTTCACCAGTAT
This sequence comes from Bacilli bacterium, assembly GCA_045130875.1. Classification (GTDB taxonomy): domain Bacteria; phylum Bacillota_I; class Bacilli_A; order RFN20; family CAG-826; genus RUG13091. Next base: position 1,613 of record JBGUQI010000071.1, read on the forward strand.
CTGGGAATAAGACAACGATAGTTTTGCCTTCGTTTTCTTCTCTTTGCGCAAGTTTGATAGCGGCGGCTAATGCGGCACCGGAAGAAATACCAATCAACAAACCTTCTTTTCTCGCGGATAATTTGCCTTTTTCAAAAGCCTCTTCATTAGAAATTGTGATGATTTCATCATAGATGGAGGTGTCTAATGTTTCAGGAACAAAGCCGGCACCGATGCCTTGAATCTTGTGTGGACCAGGTGTTCCTTTAGAAAGAACTGGAGAAGTTTCTGGTTCAACCGCAACAACTTTCACAGAAGCTTTCTTTTCTTTTAAGAATTTACCTGCACCGGATAATGTTCCACCAGTGCCAACGCCGGCAACAAAGATATCAACTGTTCCTTGGCTGTCTTCAAAGATTTCTGGACCGGTTGTTAAATAATGCATTTTTGGGTTAGCCATATTGGTGAATTGAGATGGAATAAATGAATTAGGTGTTTCTTTAGCAACTTCTTCTGCTTTAGCAATTGCACCTTTCATCCCTTTTGCACCTTCGGTTAAAACTAATTCAGCACCATAGGCTTTTAATAAATTTCTTCTTTCAACAGACATGGTTTCTGGCATGGTAAGAATAATTCTTAAGCCTTTACTTGCTGCGACCATAGATAAACCGATACCGGTGTTTCCAGATGTTGGTTCCACAATAACTGTATCTTTGTTAATTAAACCTTTGTCTTCAGCATCACTGATCATTGCATAAGCAATACGATCTTTAACGCTTCCTGCAGGGTTAAATGATTCAACCTTAGCTACTAATTTAGCTTTTAAATTAAACTGTTTTTCAATATTCTTGAGTTCCACTAATGGAGTGTGTCCAATTGTGTCCGTAATTCTTTCATAGATTTTCATATTATTTACCTCTTTTTTTACTTTACCTATATGTTTAGTAGGTTTACAATATTTTAACACTGTTATATAATAAGGTCAATGAGGTAAAAATATGAAACTATCAAGTAAAAGCATCACTGCCATTAAAATGTTTATCGATTTAGGAGAACACTATAGTGAGAACTATATTTCCTTAATAGATATTTCAAAAAGAAAAGAAATATCAAAGAAATTTTTGGAACAAATCGTTCCACTATATAAAAATGCTGGACTCATATTAGGAAATAGAGGAAATCAAGGCGGTTATCATCTTGCAAAAACACCTAACCAAATAACTTTAAAAGATATTGTCTATGTTACGGAGAACATTTTTGGCAAAATCAATTCTGGTAGTCTTCCAATAGATGAAGCCTTTGATGATTTAGATAGTTTAATGGATGAATATCTTACAAAAATAACATTAGAAAACTTAGTGGAAAAACAAATCTTGTCTTATTCCAATAACTATTACATCTAAAGAAAAAATGAACCAGCGCAAAGCGTTGGTTCTATCTTTTTTGTTTGTATTATATTTTTCATAATAAAAATCCAATTCAAGAAATAGGTCATATCGTTATTAAACCTTTAAATCGTTATTGAAACCCCTCCTCCAAGAGCCATTTTAATAGCTCAAAGAACACTACTTTTGGGGTTCTAACCCCTAAATTAGTATAAAAAGTAAATAAAAACACCGATTTCTCGATGTTTTCTATGCAAATACTTTGTACAAAAGTAATGCTTTCAATCTGGCTAGGATGCTGCGTAATAATACAATTTCCACCCTTGCTTATTGTCGTAATGTATTAATCTTTCCTTTTAAATCATCGATCACCTTAAGCAAGAATTCCGGTTTGTTATGATCAAAAGTCTCGCATACAACAATCGTTTCTTTTAAGTATTCCTCTTTTTCTAAAGTGGCGATTAAAGAGAAAACAGAATCTATATCTTTTCCATTCAAACAAAACTCTATCTTACCTTTATAAACGAATAATTCTAGAATACTATATTTATTAAATATAGATTTAATGACAATTGTCTCATTTAAATCTGCATTTTTAAGCCAAAAAACAAAGTCTTCTTTGCTAATTGAAACAGGTTCGAACTTTTCTTTATACTTTTCTCCATAAGCCCGATCTTTGGATTTATTATCGGAAACATTAATGCAACGACATATAAAGAAAAACACACTCACTATCATAGCCGCTAAGAAGATAACAACAATAATTCGCCAAATGGTATTAACAGGAATGAAAATGAATGAAATGACAAAGGGAATGCCAAAAACAACCAATTCAATTAATAAGCGAATAACAAACGGCTTATATCTTCTTTCATTTGTTTCAACTGATAATAATGATTTTTTCTTTTTCACGTAACAATTCTAATACATAAGACTGTTTTTTAAAAATAAAAACAGTGACTTTGTATCATCACTGTTGTTGGCAACTGGCTAAGGGCAGTGATTAGGATACAATTTCCACCCTTGTTCTTTTATTTTCCACCCTTATGAATTCTTTTTCCACCTTTTGGCATTTATAAGAAGACTATTTATAAAATCACTTTTCTTTGAAGTGTATGTTTTTCTATCGTTTGAGAAATGTTTTGCTAATTCTTCTTTTAAAGAAGAATAATCTTTTGAGGCTTTTGGATGAGCATTTAAATAATCCCGTAAATCAATATAATTGTTCCATGTCTCGGAATCAAATTTTGTGACATGGATGTGATGGGTAATGAAATCGCCTCTACCACAAATATATAAATATTGATCAGGATGATCTTGACCACGAAATATAAAGCCATTCTCTTCTAAAACATTGTTCATTTTTAAAATGTCTTCAAGATTATTAACTCCAATCACGATATCGATAATTGGCTTTGCCACTATTCCTTCAATAGAGGTGCTTCCAATATGTTGCAAATCAACAGCCACATCTTGAAGAATGTTTTTCAGTTTTACAATGGTATCCTTAGCAATTATTTCCCACTCTGGATTATGCTTTTCCACCATAACTGTGCCACGTAATAGTCCTATGCTCATATTCTTATCTAAGTTTCTTATATCTCTGATTCTTGCTCGTTGGTTTATCCGGATATTCAAAAATCAAATAACCCTTTTCGATAGCAGGATTTAAATAGTTCTTCCTCAATGTTTCTTTGCTCTTTAGTCCTAATAAACTCATTATTTCATTGGCGGTTAACCAAGTTTCTATTGGCATAATAGATAAAAGCTTTTTGACATAAATAGAGTTTTTTGAATAAACGGATGCATTTTTGATAAGTTCTTCTAAAGAAGAATCAATCATTTTAAGCATAAAAACAACAAAGTCATTCGCTTTGCCGTCAATATGTGAAGCGCTTATGGCATTATAATAGTCATCTTGATGATCTTTTATGTGGTTTTCTATTGGAAGATAGTAAAAGACTTTATTCCATTTTCCTAAAATGGCCGTTTGCCAAAATCTAACTGTACGACCATTGCCATCGCTGAATGGGTGAATAAAAACAAATTCATAATGAAAAATAGATGAAAGGATTAACGGATTAATTAAATCTTTGTTTTTCTTTAACCATGTCAACAAGTCACTCATTAAACCATCCACTAGATACGGGGGCGGAGCAATAAAAACAACGTTACCATTTTCATCTTTAACTCCTTCGTTTCCTGTTCTAAAACTACCAGCATTATTCACAACATTAGCGCCGATAATACCATGCATTTTTAAGAGGTCTTTTTTAGAATATGGATTAATGTTTTCTATAAAATCATAGGCTCTAATAACATTTTTAACTTCAGTAATATCCTTTTGAGAACCATAAACTGCTTTCCCATTTATAACATCGCTAACTTGATCTAAAGAAAGTGAGTTAGCTTCAATAGCACAACTGGAATGAATCGAACGTATTCTGTTCTGCTTTCTTAAAACTGGTAACTTATCAAGTTCATTGAAAACATTGATTTTCCCAATCTTTTCCATTATATTTGAGACAATATTCATTATTTCATTTGTTATAACAAATGGTGGTTCATACTTTTCCATACTTTTATTATATCAAATAGACCTTATAATATCAAGTTATCTTACTTATTATCTTGCTTATTATCTTGCGCATAAAAACAAAAAAACAGTGACTTTGTATCATCACTGTAATTGCCTAATGGGTTCCACGGTCAATTTTGATACAATTGAACACTTGGCTTTGTTACTGAACAGTTTGACAATGAATTGTACACCTGATTTATAGTTAAAAATTATCAAACATCAATTGTCTCTTTTTTAGAGCGGGATTTGTACACTGCAAAAGAAGTGCCAATCCAAATCAAACACGCTCCAGAAATAGAAAGACAGACAATGAATAATACAAAGGCGCCTTGATGGTTTTTGCTGAAAGCAATCAAATAATTGTCGTAGGTGAGATATTCTTTTGCGTTTGATTTAACGATATAGGCATAATTCCATTGCGTGCGTCCCTCATAGTTTAGAGAGTTTGGCTTTCTAGCGCTGTCTATGTAAATAGTCACCATATCCCCGATTGAAACTTCTGTTTTGAAACTTGAATCAAAATATGGATAATCCAAACTACTAATTCTATATTCTGTTATATCGTTTTTAAGGCCAATAGCGATTTCGTCTTCAAATTTATCTCCACTGTTTCTTATGTATTCGAATTCACCCGATATCTCAATCAGCTGAGACTGAGGTATTGGTTTGTTGTTGCCCTCTATTCCGTAAGTAAGCCCACCAACAGACAATGAGCAAGCTATTAGCGTAATTGGAAGCGCTAATGAGGATTTGAATTTCTTTTTCGCGGAGCCCTTTACTCTTGGATCTTCGAATTTGTGTTTATTGCCCAACCATTCATCGTCATGTTGTAATTCTTTACCAATGTTTTCTTTGAAAACAAAAAACATTATTCCAAACATAAAAAGAACAATAAAAGCAAGAACAGTACAGATCATCCAAATCGTTTTCTTACTAGTTATGAAAAGTATTAAAGATACACAAATCATTATTAATGGAATTGACAAGAAACCAAATAAGTAAATCAGTTGCTGTTTGCGCTTATAATTTGGAAAATTTACTCTGAACTCTTTACCAATTTGAGCAAGAGTCATCCTTTCTTCATTTGGTTCAATGATGTGTTCTTCATTCAATGGCTCACTATTTTCACTATCAATAGCGCCAGAGTAATAAATTCTTCCTTCTTTTCTATCCTTAACTGAGTTAATAAGTTCATCGGCGCCTTTGGAAGAAGCATAAACTTCGACTTTTGAGCCGTCCTTCAAAATGATGTTACATACGCGCCCCACATACATCATCTGTGAATAATCTATAGACCTAATATTTTCAATCTCTATTGTTTTTATTTTGAACAAGTTTCTTCTAAATATGACATTTCCTTTGAGCGCAACAAAGGGAAAGGTAACAAGAATTAAAATGGCAAGTCCTAAAGCACCAAAAAACAAAGCGATAAAAATAAGAGCACCTTTTGTATCGTTTTCAACAAAAGCGATGAACAAAACAGCACCTATGGAAACGCCTATGCAAAACAAAATATAAAAAACATGAGCAAATATCGTTAATGCCTTTGGAGCTCTGACGATGCACTCATAATCTTTTTTTCTTAAATCCAAAAAACGAAATGTAAGAATGCCGATATATGCTATTACGAAAAAGGCAAGGATGATAATAGAAGCAATTAACATGTCTTTATGATACTACAAAAACATTCTTTGATATATCAAAATAACTAAGTGCCTATCATTTCAATTTGAATTCATCTCTGAATACGCTTCTAACAGGTAGACCATATTTAAATGCGAGTCTTGCTTCAATCAATTCATACATGCTATCAGTTAGCGTGCCATCTAGGTAAAGACTTTTGAAGAACGTCATTGAAGTAACATAACTGTGGACTCTTTGTCTGTATATTTTATCATCCATAAAACTCTCCTCTATATAGTTCCACTAATGGCTCTATCTTTAGAGAATTTCAAAACAATAAGCGATTAAAGTTCGCAATTGACCATTAAAGTTCTACATTGCTTATTAAAGTTCTACATTGATATTTTGGTATCAGAAATGGCGGTACCCTTAAGGTCAATTTTGATACAATGGTTCAAAAAAGTTCGATTATATCGAATAAAAAAAGACCGATACTCGGTATCAGTCATTCTGAGCGTTAATGGTGCCTCCTGCCAGAATCGAACTAGCAATAGATCCTTACCATGGATCCGTTATACCACTTAACTAAGGAGGCATTTTGTAGCGCTATTAATATTAAAGGAAAAAGATTATATCTACAAGTAGAAAATATAATTATTTCTCAATATGGTGACCAATAAGGTCATAGACAAAGGCTTCATCGATTTGCACTTTGACAATCGTGCCTTCTTCTAAATCTTGATTAGAGGAGAAGAATATCTTTCCATCGACATCATCGGGAGCGTTCCAATAACTTCTTAGTAGATAGAGGTCTTTTTCTTTTCCAATAACTAAACCTTCCATCACTTCTCCGATACGAGCTTTGTTTTTCTTATAAGAAATACTCTGCTGAGCATGCATTACTTTTTCTAATCTCTTCTGTTTCACTTCTTCATCGATTTGATTATCAAAATCATATGACTTAGTGTTTTCTTCACGAGAATAGGTGAAAGCACCGAGATGATCAAATCCTACTTCTTTCATAAAAGCGATGAGATTATCGACATCTGCTTCAGTTTCTCCTGGGAACCCCACCATTACTGTGGTTCTTAAAACTGCATTAGGCACTCTTTCTTTAATTTTATTAAATAGTTTTCTTAATAGTTCTTTATCACCACGTCTATTCATCGCTTTTAAGATGTGATTCTCACTATGTTGAATCGGAATATCAAAATAAGGAGTAAGGCGCTTCTCAGAGGCTATTAAGTCAATTAATTCATCAGTAATCTCATCAGGATACAAGTAAAGGAGACGAATATAATCGAGTTTCTTGATTTGTAATAATCCTTTTAATAAAGAAACAATATTATTTCCATCTTTTAAATCAATACCATATTTCGTGGTATCCTGTTCTAAAACTATAACTTCTTTAATACCGGTTTCCGCTAAAAAGATGGCTTCTTCGATAATATCTTTATAAGGTCTAGAGACAAAATGTCCTCTAATAAGAGGAATGGCGCAATAAGTGCAACAGTTATCACAGCCTTCACCAATCTTGAGATAAGCGGAATAAGGTCCGGTAGAGATAATTCTATAATGGTCATCTAAACCACCACTTTTGGTTAATTCTTTATCGACGTTTTTAAATAGTTCATTGAATCTATCATAGTCTCTAATAGGAATGAACTCGGCGACTTCAGGAATCTCTTTTCTTAATTCCTTTTCATATCTTTGAGCAAGACATCCAGTCACCACTACTTTCTTGTTATAGGAAAGCATCTCTAAAATGGTTTCAATGGATTCTTTCTTGCTAGAAGTAATAAAACCACAAGTATTGACGATGATGATATCCGCTTCATCTATAGATGATGTGATGGTATAACCATCATATTTGAGCAATCCTAAAATATTCTCACTATCAACGAGATTCTTAGAGCAACCTAAAGAGACAATGCCAACTTTTAGCATATAAATTATTCAGTTCTTAAAGCCACGACTGGATCTTGGTTAGACGCTCTTAAGGCGGGGATTAAACCAGACATGACATTGAGGAAGATAGAAACACCGATCATGATTAAGGCTGTAGGAATGGTTAGGATGGCCATATTGCCCACACCAAATTGCATGATGGATAAGTTGAAGATAAAGGACAATAGATAAGTCATTGCAATACCGAATACACCACTGGCTAAACCGATGATTAAACATTCAGCGATAAATAATCTTGAGACGTCTTTTTTACGTCCACCTAAGGAACGGATAATACCAATTTCTTTAACACGTTCCATTGTGGAGATATAGGTAATAACCGCAATCATAAAGCAAGAGACCACTAAGGATAAGGAAGTGAATGCCACAAGAGCGATGGTAATCGCAGTAATTAAGGTATTAACTACGTTAACGATGATTTCAATCGTATCGGTATAAGTTAATTCTTGTCTTTCTTCAAAGGTTCTTGTTTGGCCATTTGGCAAAGTAATATCTTTATTTTCATTCCATTCATCTAAGTATTTGGTAACCACTTTCTTAGAGGCGAAATTCTTAGGATAGATTTGAATTGATTGAGGAACATTAGAGAACTCATAAACTGTTCCATTTTCGCTGGCTAATTTTGCAGCGATACCACTGACAGAACGGAGATACGCTCTATCGACATCAGTATTACTACTTCTACCCATGATGGTAAACATGCTGGCCAAGGAAGAATTGAAGTCAGTATTTAACGCCATGGCATAACCAGGAACATTGTAATATGGATGTTTATCACCATCCTTAAAGGATGTGTAGTTATAAGTTACATAAGCAGCATAGGTTTCATCTTTTTCAGCGACAGAACCAATGTAATTTTTCATATCAGTTGTGATGGCAGCGTTGCTGGCATCTTCCATCAACATCTTTCTCATCTCTTTGGTGTAATAGACACCTCTATCTAAACAACCAAATTGGACGTCTTTTTTCTTCTTTAAAATACCGGAGATTTTAACGTTTTTACCTTGCCAGTTTGTGGTATCCGCGGCAGCAGGATACATAAAGCCTCTGGTTTCAGTTTCATTTGCTACATAAGGAATGTCATCATTGACTGCGCTGACTGTGGATTCGCCAAATTCTAAGAATAAGGGGAATTTTGCAGTGCCAAAGCTGATTTCTAAGTTCCAATCACCCACAAAAGGATTCTCCGCAGTTCTATCAAATGGTGAATTTTCATCACGATAGGCTAAAACATTTAAAGTAAGAGCCTGGTCGATAGTTACAGTACCGTTCAATTGAACAATAGGACTTTCCAGATCTGTATAGGAAAGAATGAATGCTAATTCGTGGACTTGGTCATCACCACCGATGCTTTCGGGGATGATTGTGTAGTCTTTAAAGGAAGCGGTTTTCTTTTTAATGGTTTGTTTTTCAGTTCCCCACATTTGATCATGAGGATAGTATTTAAATTCTTTACCGATGATATCATCGACTGTGTATTTTTGAGGATATGGATATCTCGCGGCAATCTTTTCAAATTCTTCTTCTTTTTGCTCTTTGGTCATCTCTTCGTTATCACGAATCTCTTGGTCTTTGATGGCTTTACGAGCGATATTCAAGAATTCTCTTTCGGTATAGAAACCCATTTGAGCGTAGATTAAATCAGTTAAGGTTTGGTTCTCATCCACCACTAAGAGGATTTCATCATTACCTTCTGGATATTTACTGTTTTGACCAACCAAATCGTATTGAGAGAGGATGTAATCTTTTTCACCTGGAATCTGTTTCATGAAGTCGGTGAATAAATCGACATACATCGCATACATACCAAATCCTTCGACAGTTCTTAGTTCATCGATATACATCTGGGTTAAACCATTTAAGGACATATAGTAAGAATCGGTTTGTCCTTCAACATCAATTTCTCTCTGCCACTTGGCGAAGATGTTGTTGGTCATATCTAAACCATAGTCTTCATTAATCGCGGAAACGTGTTCTTTAGGAAGACCATAGACAAAGTCTATTAAGTCATCATTGATATCATTGGTTTTAATCTTGGTGAAGTCATTATATTTTTCCATTAAATAATTAATCATGGAGTCCAAACCGACTTCTGTTCTGATATCGAATTCAGAGATGACTTTGTTATTCATATTGGATAAACCGGTTAATAAGGAAGTCATATCAACCGCTTGTTCACTGATATCTAATGGATATCTGGATAACATATCATCTTGCATATGATGGACATAATTATTAACACCATTGGAGACCGCTAAAACGGAGGAGACACCGATGATACCGATGGATCCAGCAATGGTAACTAAAATCGTTCTTTTAAGTTTACTTAATAAGTTGAAGAATGATAAACCGGTAGCGGTAAAGAAGGACATTGAGGTTTTCTTCTTTGTGCCTTTGTTCACCACTTTCTTTTCTTTAGCTTTTTCCAATTGAGCGGAGGTTTCACCTTCATATGGATTAGCATCACCAGTGATCAAACCATCTTTCATGGTAACGATACGATTAGCATAGTCTCTGGCTAAATCAGGGTTATGGGTAACCATGATAACTAATCTATCAGAGGCAACATCCTTTAATAAATCCATGATTTGGATGCTGGTTTCGCTATCCAGAGCACCAGTGGGTTCATCCGCTAATAAGATTTCGGGATCATTAACTAAAGCTCTAGCGATAGCGACTCTTTGCATTTGACCACCGGATAATTGGTTAGGTTTCTTCTTTTCCATACCTTCTAGACCGACAGTCTGTAAGGCTTTCATCGCTCTTTCTTTACGTTCGTCTTTACCGATGCCAGAAATAGTTAGAGCTAATTCGACATTCTTAAGAATGGATTGGTGCCCAATGAGATTATAGGATTGGAAAATAAAACCGATGGAGTGGTTACGGTAGGTATCCCAATCTCTATCGTTATAGTCTTTTGTGGACTTACCTTCGATGATCAAATCACCACTTGTGTAGCGGTCTAAACCACCAACAATATTTAATAAAGTTGTTTTGCCACAACCTGATGCACCCAAAATAGCGACAAACTCGTTACGTCGAAAATTAATGGTAAGACCCTTTAAGGCATGTACCGTCGGCACTCCCTTGGTCACATAATCTTTGGTAATATTAACTAATTTAAGCATAACAATGTCCTCCCTTTGTGCATCATTGAGGTTTTAATTCATTGAATAATCTTACTACAAAAAACACCCTTTATTCAAATAAAGAGACACAAAAATAAAAAGTTGTCTTTTTGACCATGACAACTTAATAACGAAATTTACTATTTCAGTGGGTTAAAATCTACTGACGACTTTATCCACTTTGATACGATACTCTTTATCTTTCTCTGGTTTTTCCTTTTCAATCTTGGAAATTGTCCTCATTCTTAAGAACATAAAGATAAACGCTAAGACTATACATATTAAAGCGGGAATAATTAAAGCGCAGAAATAGATGATTAGGTTCAAATCTTTATTAACTAAAAATAGGATAAGAAAGACTGTGATCAATATAAAGGCGGGAATTGGAAGAATATAGGTAGGGGCCATACTTCCGATATGAAAATCACCATATTCTTTTTCTAATTCTTTAAGCTCTCCCATGAATGGTAATGAATCGTCTCTACTATAAGTGATATAGATGTGACGTCCCACTACTTTCTTTTCTTCACATTTATAATGAAAAATCTCGTATTTATCGAGAACGAATTTCTCATTGAGACTATTGGTTTTCACAGTGAATTTTGTCATGCGTTTATTATATAGCAAACCCAAAACTAATCACATCATCTAGTTAATGTTACACTTGTAACGAGAGATAAGTTTATATATAATAACCCTAAATGAAAGACGTAAAGAAAAGAAACAAAGCCAAGAACTATATCACTTTTGCGTTATATGCTTTGATGCTCAAAAAGGATTATGAAAGCATATCCGTTAAAGAGATTTGCCAAAGAGCAAATGTTTCGCGTATGTCCTTTTACCGCTACTACAATCAGAAAGATGATATCTTCGTGGACTACTGCGATGAGCGATTTGAAGAATTCTATGGAGAAATTTCTAAGAAAGGACCAAATCTCACCATAAGAGAATTTACATTAGAGATGTTCAAATATTTTGAACGCTATAGAAGACAGATCACCATCTTAAAGTTAGCCAAAAGAGAATATCTATTATTAGATTTATTAAATAGTTATGCGCGTTATATCGTCGCTAATCTTCAATCCGATTATTTAATTGAACAAAAAAATAATCCTATGTTCGCCTATTTTATGGCGGGAGGATTATTTAATGTTTTAATGAACTGGTTAGATGATAAGAATCATCCTTCACCCGAA